>JBAYOI010000016.1:0-24303 GCA_041678365.1 Pigmentiphaga sp.
ACTTTCCGCCTCCGCAATCAAGGCCTGGATGCGGGGGAAAATCTGCTGCCCGAACTCCGTCAGCACCACCCCGCGTCCGGTGCGCCGAAACAGGCGGTTCTTGCACTCGCGCTCGAGTTGACTGATGTGTCGGCTGACCATCGATTGGGGGACGTTCAGGTGCAGGGCGGCGCGGGTCAGGCTGCCCGACTCGGCCACCTTGATGAACATCAGCCACTTGGGATCAAGAAGAGAAACCATGGAAGAGGGCGTCGAAAAGCGTTGAGCCCTTAGTATGACGGAAGCGTTGCCAAGCACAATGCAAAAAGCGGCCTGCTCAACAAGCGCAGCCGCTTTCCGGGGCCTCTACGCCGCGCGGACCGGCACGCGCATTGCTCCAAGCTGCTCGATTTCACACTGCATCAGGTCGCCGGGCATGACCCGGCTCACACCAGACGCCGTACCGGTCATGATGACGTCCCCCGGCCAAAGGGTGCAGCTTTCGCTGATCCAGGCGATCTGTTCTGCAATGCCCATGATCATGTCCCGCGGATACGAACACTGTCGCTGCTCTCCGTTGACGGCAAGCGTCATCTTCACGTCGCTGACATCGGCGATCTCATCCGCGGTGGTCAGCCAAGGTCCCAGCACCGAATACGTATCGACGGACTTTCTCATGGACCGGTCTTCCGGACCACGCACCACCATATCGAGAGCGATGCAGTAACCGGCAATATAACGCTGGAAATCGGCAGCCTTGACCCGGTCGGCACGCTTGCCGATGATCACGGCCAACTCGTGCTCGTGATGGGTTTCGCGCTCGGAAAACCGTACCGCCACTCCCTGGCTGGGCCCGACCAGGGAACTGGAGGATTTCAGGAAGAAACCTTGCTCGCGAATGGAACCGGTGTAGCGCTGCGTAAAGGTGTCGCGCGCTTTTTCCACTTCGTCGATGTGATCGGCGTAATTGACCGGAATGCCGATGATTTTTCCCGGACGGAGCACCGGACTCAGCCACTGGGCTCGATCCATCCCCGCCAGCGTATCTGCATTACCAAATTCTTGACCAATCAATACTTTGGCGCTCTCCAAATGGGAGACAAGCCAATCCACGTGGCCGTCCCAGATCGTGGGTGCGGGCAAGTGGGCCAGCACAGCGGTGACATCACGCCAGTCGCTGCCGTCCATCGACGCCACCAACCGCTGCCCTTCCAACCATCCGATTTTCATTCGCTCATCTCCGTGATTACTGTGATCCGTTTTCTATTTCGTAGCAGCCGAGCCAACGCATGAGCGGTGCATTGCTGACAACAAAAAATCGAGCCTGGTCAGTGCTCGGCACATGGCGCACCCACTGGCCACGAGGCACGGTGAACAAACCTTTTGTGCTCCAATCCACACGGTGCCCCCCGATCTCACTATAGCCTTCACCTTCCACCACGCAGAACAGTTGGTCGGCATATTGCCGATGCGTGCGCATGGGCAAGTCACGCTCGACCTGCTGCAGGGCGCAGGAAAGGGTATGTAAAGCGGCGTCACCCGTTTCCGGATTGATGTAGCGCAGTTCCTTGATCCGCTGATCGGTGATCGGACAGGCCTCAAGGGCGCGGGACGCGTCACGGTAAGCGTAGCGATACAGATCGCCGCCGCTCTTTCGGCCATCGGCGGCATACGGAATCATGCCCGGCGCAAACGCCTTATCGGGAATCAGCGGCGGCAGGGCAGGCGGTGGCCCCGGTTCGAACTTGATGGTCTGCAAGGCAATATGCAAGGGCACGTCCAGAACATCGAGCCACAGGACCGGGTCCTGGCCGTCGTGGTAGTGTTCATGCCAGGCCATGGATGGCGTCAGGATCAAGTCGCCAAACTCCATCGGACAATGCTTGCCGTTGACGACGGTCACGGCACCGCTCCCTTCCAGCATGAAACGCAGCGCTTGCATCGTATGACGATGAGGGCGCGCCCGCTCACCCGGCAACAAACACTGAATCGCCCCCAGGATCTGTCCGCAGGTGGATTCCCGGCTCCAGTCGGTCAGTTCCGTTGCCATGAGTTGCAATACCCGGCGCTCGACCATCTCCGTGTTCACTTGCTCTTGGGCATCCTTGAGCAGGGCGCTCAGACGCGCCCATTGCCAATGGCTGGGCGGTGGCGGTGGGGGAGGAGGGCGATGAGCGGTCCGGCTCAGCCACAACGGCAGCACCGACGCGTCACGCCAGGCTTGAGGAATGGAGGCTTTTACGTCCTCCGGTCCCTTGCTGTCAGTCTCTTTCATCGTGCCTCCACCGAAAATTCCATCAGCACCGCTTCGGTGTGCTGCCCCAGCTGCGGAGGCGGGGCATCAATGCCGGCCCGTTCGCCATCGACCTGTAGCGGACAGCGCACAGCGGTATAGACGGTTCCGCTTGCACTGGTGGTCTGGCGCAGCGTGTCAAGCACCTGAAGCTGCGGATCGTCAGCCACCCGTGACACGCCGCGAACCAGCGCATGGGGAATATCCGCCGCTTCCAGCAGCGGCAGCCAATGGCTCGAGGCCTGCAGGCAGAAGGTCTCGGCCAACAAATCATTCAACACATAGAAGTTCTCGGCCCGCAAAGCCGGGCTGAGAAAACGGGCATCTTGCTGCCAGGACACCATTCCCAACGCTTCCGTCAAGCGCAGCCACACGGCCTGTACGGAAGAAAGATGCAAGGCAATCATCTCTCCATCACTGCATACCAGCGAATACGCTTGAGAGATGGCCGGTCGGGTGTGGGGCGTCATCGGACGCGGCAAGGCGGAGGCAATCGCAATGCAGTCGGGAATGAAAGCCACCGACGCATCAAGCATGTTGATGTCGATGCGGGTGCCTTCCCCCGACTGCGTGCGCCGATACAGGGCGCCAAGAATGCCGTAGCAGGCGTACATGCCGGTCACGTTGTCGGCAATGGTGGGTCCGCTGAAAAAGGGATTCCGGGGGTCAAGAATCAGCGAGGCGACGCCAGACATCGCCAATGCCACAGAATCGTACGCGGGCCGATCCCGATACGGGCCCGCTTTACCGAATCCGGTGATCGAACAACGGATCAGACGCGGATTCAGTGCCTTCAGGCTCGCATCATCCAGACCCAGTCTATCCATGACGCCCGGCCGGAAGTTATCGATCACCACATCGGCCGTGCGCAGCAACTGCAGCATGGCCGCGTGGCCGTCCTCGCTCTTCAGGTCCAGCTGGACGCTTTCCTTGGCGTGGTTATAGGCACAGAACTGAGGACTGTCCTGATTGGTGGCATGGCGGCGAAACGGATCGCCTTGGCCCGGGCTTTCCACCTTGATCACCCGGGCGCCGAGGTCAGCCAGCATGCGCCCCGCCAGCGGCGCCGTCACCATGGTGCCCAGCTCCACCACCAACACCCCATCGAGCAGTCTTGTTGTGTTCATGCCTGATCCTTATGCGTACGCGGCCAACAGGCGGCGGGCAAGCGTGGTTTTCAACACCTCGGTTGCGCCTTCCGTAATGCGGAAACTGCGCAGCTCCACCCAGAAACGGTGCAGCGGAGACTGGGTGGACAAACCCGTGGCGCCATGCAGCTGCAAACATTGATCAATCACCGTAAAGCCGTGCTCCACCGCAAATAGCTTGGCCATGAAAGTTTCGTATTGGACCGACACCCCGGCGTCGACCTTGGCGGCAGCGTCCATCGTCATCAAGCGTGCCGCCTGCAAGGTTTGATAGCCCTCGGCCAACATCCACTGCACGCCCTGGCGTTCGGCGAGGGGCTGGCCGAAGCTACGGCGTTGGCGTACGTAGTCAGCCGTGAGACCCAGGCAGCGCTCCATCGCACCACAGGCCTGCGCCGCATGACGGATTCGACCCTGGTTGATGGCGTGCTGCGCGAATCGAAATCCCTGGCCTTCTTCCCCCACACGCTGCGAGGCGGGGATGCGCACCCCATCCAGGTGGATCTCCCCCAGGCAATCTCCCATGATCATCGTGTCGGTACCGCGCACGGTCACGCCGGACAGATTCAGGTCGACCAGGAAACAGGAGATTTTCTGCTTGCCCTTGTCATCGACATCCGTCACCGCAAACACCTGCGCGAAATCGGCTTCCGTCGCATGGCCAATGAAGCGCTTGGTTCCGGTCAGGACATACTCCTGGCCATCGCGTATCGCCCGGGTCCGCATCGAAGACGGATCGGAACCGGCATCCGGCTCGGTCTGCGCAAAGCAGGTTTTCTTCTCTCCGGCCAGCACCGGGTCAAGATAATGGGCCTTCAACTCCCCCGTCAGGCTACTCAGGATCGGCCCGACCCGGGGACCAAACACATCATGATCTCGGGCTGTCAATACGCAGCTTCGGGAAACCTCTTCCCAAAAAACCGACATGGCCTCCAATGACAGTCCCTGCCCGCCCAGCGCCTCGGGGATATCCATCATCCACCATCCGGCTTGACGAGACCGTTCGCGCAGCAGTTCTCGGTTCTGCTCATTCAAGCCATGATCGTGCAATACGTCGAACTCGAGCGGAATCAACACGGTGTCAACGAATCGTCGAACCGAATCCCGGAACTCGTTCAGTTCCGGCGCGCGGTGAAACGGGGCAGGCAGGACATCCATACGTTTCTCCAATCAGGCCGTGGCGGCGTGGCTGCCGGGCTGGGTCGGGAGGCGCTCCGCTTCCGTCATCGGGCGCCAGACCTTGGTCGGCTCACCCGTTTCGATTTTTTCAATCTCACGCCAGAACAGCTTCCTCAAGTTCATCACGCCCATGTCCGAACGTCCCAACAGCTCTTTGCTGCGATCCGCCAACCGACCTTGACCCCGGATGGCCAGATAGTCCTGCGCAGCAGTCAATCCAACAAACATATCGTTCGGATTGTTCCACTCGCGCATGTTGAACAGTTCGTCGTGCTGCGAAGCGGGATCGTATTCGCCAAATTCGTCGAAGTAAGCAATAAAGCGGTCACGCGATGCGTCATCCGCTTCAGGCGGTATGCTGTAGATCATGAAGCGCGTGGTATTGAGATCATCGTTTGGCGTCATCCAGACAAACACATCGATCCACGGATCTTCCGGCGTGAGGCCAGGCACGGTGATGTGGTTGTTGTTCGGGAACGTCCAGTCACTGACCCGTACGTTATTGTCAGCCCGGCGTCCGATCTGACGAATGCCCGAATTCGTTTCATGGTATTCCAGCTGCGGAATCGAACTCGTCACAGCCGCACCGAAAGGCCCCACCTTCAGCGCCTGGTGTACAAAGCTGACGTGGGTGGCATCCATCGAGTTTTCAACTTGCTGGAACCAGTTGTTATCCCAGCGCTCCACACCATTGCGAAGGATCGCCCCTTCTTGCTCGATCAACGCCTTGCGCGGCAATTCAAAGGGAGGATTCTCTTCTTCCCCCAGATAAGCAAACAGCAGGCCGCCATATTCCTTGATCGGATAACCTGGGATTTTGGTACGCGGCATGCCGGGATCTGCTTCCGCGGGGCGCTCCACACAGGCGCCATCGGGCCCGAACCGCCAGCCATGGTAAATACAGCGGATGGTCTCGCCCTCGATCCAGCCGGTTTTGAGCAAGGTGCGGCGGTGGGAACAACGGCCGCCAATCAAGTGCGGCTCACCACTGTCACCCCGATAAAGCGTCAGCTCTTCCGACAAAACCATGATGGTCTTTGCCTCGCCGGCCCCAACGTCGGACGCCAAGGCGACTGGATGCCAGAACTGGCGCAGCAATTCACCCATCGGCGTATCCGGGCCGGTTTCGGCCAAACGCTGGAATCGTGCGGCACGATCGTTCAGTGCTTGTGCGGGTATGGCATTCATTTCTGGTTCTCCCTCGTGCAAGGTTGCCCGTGAACGTCGGTCAGGGCTTGTTGCTCTTCTCCAAAACGTGTGATTTTCGTGTTGCGGGCGTAATCGTTAATCGAAACAGGATAGTGACGACCCGGTGACCAGGTCGGATACTTATGACGCAGGCCGGCGTCTACCGGAATATCGATCCCGGTGATGCACGCGGCTTCGTCCGAGGCCAGGAAGACCGTGGCCCAGGCCAGATCGGATGCTTTCGGAAAGCGCCGTAGCGGCAGTTCGTCGAGATACTCCTGGCGAGAATAAAAACCTTTGCGATCCGGCACTTCCCAGGCGGGATCGAACATCTCGTCTTTCATGGTGGTCCAGAGCTGATGCTCCATCGAGCACGGCGTCACGGAATTGACGCGAATCTGATGGTGAGCAAGATCCATCGCTGCCGAACGCGCAAAGTTCAGCAAGGCCGCCTTGGCTGCACAGTAGGCTGCACCGTCGGCCTCTCCGAAGTGAGCAGCGGTGGAAAGCAGATGAATAATGCTGCCGCCGGTTCCTTGATGGATCATCTGACGGGCTGCGTACTGGGTGGTCAGCAGGCCGGCCGTGGCAAAACTGCCGACTGAATCCTGCCAATCATCCATCTTCATGTCGAGGGTGTGGCTCCAGTGGACCCGTCCCGCCATATTGACGATGATGTCGAGCCGCCCGAAAAGCGCCACGGCCTTTTCCACCGCGGCAGCCACCTCCGATTCGATCCGCGCATTGCACAGCGTCCAGGCTGCTTGATAACCCTTTTCCTGGATGAACGCAGCGGTTTCCTTCGCCGCTTCCGGCACGATGTCGGTCACCAGCACCGCCGCTCCTTCCCGTGCCAGGAAGTGCGCCGTGGTTCCGCCGATGTTCGGCCCCGCGCCGAACACCAGCGCCACTTTGTTCTTTAGTCGAGACATGTCTGTTCTCTCTTACTGTGCCGTGATGCCGAACTCTTTGATCACAGTGGTGTAGCGATCAATCTCGCGCTGAATTTCCCGGGCGTACGCTTCCGGTGTGCCGCCCACCGCCTCAACCCCTTCATCCTTCATCCGCTTCACCACGTCCGGGTCGCGGACAGCGTCGGCAAATACCTTGCTCAGGTGAGCCACCGTTTCATCACTGGTGGTTTTCGGCGCGGACAGGCCAAACCAGTTCATCACATCCACATCCTTGACCTGCAACTCTTCCAGCGTCGGCACGTTGGGCAACAGTTCAAGGCGTTTGTCGCTTGCCACGGCCAAAATGCGTACCCGACCTTCATCAACCAAAGAACGGAACGAGGCGTAAGAAGCAAACATGAAGTCGATGCGATTGCCGGCCAGGTCGACCACCGCCGGCGCAGCGCCTTTGTACGGGATGTGCGTCATGGGTTTGCCGACCGCCTTGGAGAGCATGGCGCCCAGCAAATGGCCCCCGGTTCCAATGCCCGGCGAACCGTAGGTCAGGCTATTGGGGCGGTCGGCAGCCTTGAGCAATCCGGCCACATCCGTAATGCCGCTCTGGGTGGGCACGGCCAGGACCGAGGGGAACCGCCACAACATGCCGACCGATTTGAAATCCTTGACGGCGTCGTAGGGGAGCTTCGGGCCGAACAGCGGCGGATTGACGCCGTGGGTGCCGATGCTGGACTGAAACAGCACCGGGTTCTGGCTATTCGCGTTTTTTACCTGCTCCGCCCCAATAATGCCGGACGCGCCCGGTTTGTTTTCAACAATGACTTGTTGCTGCGTCTGCTGGGTAACTTTACTCGTCACCAAACGCATCATGACATCGGCACTGGCGCCCGGACCGAACGGAACCACCACCGTAATCGGCCCTGCATTCTGTGCCGCCACCACACAGGGCATACAAGCGATAGCACTGCTAACGAGCAGCTTTAGGGAAATCGATTTCATGTCTCGCTCCTGGATTGAGTCGTTATGTGCAGCGATTATGGAACCGAGGGTTTGATCGAACAACGCGAAAATGTCCAATCCTGCTATGCTTGATTGGTATAGATCACACATTTCATTCAAAAAATGGATATTGAGCAGATCAAACGTTTTGTCGCGGTGGCCGACAACGGCAGCTATATTCGCGCCGCGGAACTGCTGAACCTGGCCCAACCCACGCTAAGCCGCCAGATCCGGGCGCTGGAGCTGGAGCTGCGAACCACGCTGTTTCACCGGCACGGCCGCGGTATTGTCTTGACGGCGCAAGGCAAGATCTTCCTGGAGCATGCGCGCTCCATCCTGCACAGTGTCGACATCTCCCTGCACGCGCTGGCAGGTGAAGCGAAGGAAGAGGGGGGACGGGTGGTCATCGGGCTAACGCCCACGCTGGGGCGGGTCTTGATTCCTGACTTGTGCAACGCCATTCTTGCGCGTTTTCCGAAGGCCAACATCAGCTTTGTTGACGGTATGTCCGGCGCGCTGATCGAACGGGCGCTGATCGGCCAGGTTGATTTCGCCATCGTGCACAACCCGCCCGCCACCTCCAGCCTGCACGTTCAGCCACTGGCCAGCGAGCCCTTGTACCTGGTTGGAAAAACGCCGGTTGGCCGTCACGCGGACAGAGTCACCTTGCAGGAGGCCATCAACGTGCCCATGATTCTGAGCGGCAGCAACCATCCGGTCCGTTCGGCCGTGGAAACGGAAGCCGTCCGGCAAGGGCTGCCTATGCATGTGCGCGTCGAGGTGGACTCGTATCTGTCCATCCTGGATCTGGTCCGCCGGGATCACGGCTATACCGTGGTACCCAAGAACCTGCATCGGACGATAGACGGATCCGATTTGTCCTGGCAGCGGCTGGTGTCTCCGGCCATTCAGACCACCTTGTGCCTGGTGACCCAAACCCGGTGGAACCGCTTGCCCGTCGTCACCTTTGCCATTGATGCCGCGTCAGCGCTTTTCCATCGGGCCATCGCCTGAGCGCTTCCCCCGGCCGCCGCTCGCGCCCAACCACGTTCCCTGTTCTATGATGCAGGGTGACCTGCGGTTTTACCTACACGGAGCCCTGAATGAAAAAGATGCCCGCCCTGTTCATCGGACACGGCAGCCCAATGAACCTGCTTGAAAACAACGTGTACACCAATGCATGGAAAAACTTTGGGCAGCGCCTTCCCCGGCCCCGGGCATTGCTGGTCATTTCCGCCCACTGGTATTTCGGCGCCACCGCTGTCACGGCCATGCCGAATCCCCGAACCATCCATGATTTCTATGGCTTTCCCGAAGCCTTGTTCGAGTTCGAGTACCCGGCGCCGGGAGATCCCGACCTGGCGCAGGAAATCCGTGAACTGGTCCAACCCAGCTGGCTCGGCCTGGATCGCGATCAATGGGGGCTGGATCATGGCACGTGGTCCGTATTGGCCCATATGTTTCCCGACGCGGACATACCGGTACTCCAGCTTTCCATCAGCGCGCTCCGGTCACTTGACTACCACCTTGATCTGGCCAAGAAACTTGCCCCGCTGCGCGAACGCGGCGTCCTGATTCTTGGCAGCGGCAACGTAGTGCACAACCTGGCGCTGATGCAGCGTCAACACAAAGACCTGGCGTTTGATTGGGCGGAACGCTTTGACGACGCCGTGGTGGCGCAGCTTGAACGCGATCCTGGCGGCATTCTTGATCTGGTCAATCATCCGGACTACAAGCTGGCTGTGCCCACGCCGGAGCACTTCATTCCATTGATCTATCTGGCCGGACTGGCCGCTGCCGAGCAAAAGCCGCTCACCACGCTGCTGCGCGGGTATTCCATGGGATCGATCTCGATGACCTGTTATGGGTTGGATACGGAACGGGCCTGAACAGCCCGCCATGCGGCATCAACGCGATTTGGACGGGGACAAACTCACGTTCGACAGCGGATCATGGAAAAAGTCCGCATCCTGGCCAAGCGCCATGTAGGCTTGCTCAAGCTCGAGCTTCTTGATTTTCCCCAGGGACGTTCGCGGCAGCAGATCGACGAACATGAATAGGCGGGGCACCAGGCCCGGTTCAAGGTGAGGCAGGCAGAAATCCACGATAGCTTCCGGCGTGGGCGGGATGTCGCCGTCCGCCACGAGCACCGCCAGCAAGGCCTCGCCGGTGCCCGCATCGGGAACCCCGATCACGGCGGCTTCGGCAATGCCCGGGCAGCGATGCAGTACCTCTTCAACATCTTTGGTATAGACGTGCCTGCCACGGCAGGCAACCACTTCCTGTTTACGGTCAAGAATATACAGAAACCCGTCTTCGTCGATGCGCCCGATATCTCCAGTATGGAACTCGTTACCGCGAAAGACCCGGGCTTGCTCGTCAGGCAGTCCCACGTAGCCCTGCGCCACCTGCGGACCGGCAATGACGATCTCGCCGGGGCTGCCAACGGGCACCTCCTTGCCCTGCTCATCCAGCAGACGAAGCAGCGTGCCCGGCAACACCCTGCCCGCGGCCTTGAGCAGATCGGGCCTGTCGGTGACGGCGCGCCGATGCGCCGCTTCGTCCAGAATGGCAATATACGGCGAGGTTTCCGTCAGGCCATAGCATTGGTGGAACCCGACGTGCGAGAACGCCTGGGTTGCCTGGCGCAGGCTGGCCTCATCAAGCGCCGAGGTGCCGTAACTGATCAGGCGCAGGCTGTCGAGCTGGTAGCGATCAATGGAGGTCTCTTTAAGGATGCGGGTGATCATGCTGGGCAGCAGGCTGGCGATCGTGACGCCGTGCGCCTCGATGGCTTCCAGCACCGCTTCCGGCGAGGCGTCTTTCACATACACATGCCCGCCGCCGAACATGCTTACCACCGTCGCCTTCAGATCCGTGGAGTGGAACATCGGCGATACATGCAGATAGATATCGTCGGGGCTGGGCGCCATGACGCGCGCCAGCTGCATGGCGTTTGCCACGATGTTGCGATGGCTCAGGCTGACGCCCTTGCCACGCCCGGTCGTGCCGCCCGTATACAGATGCAGCGCCGTATCCGTTTCCCGTACCGGGTGCGGACTGACGGGTTCCGCCTTGTCCAGCAAGGCATCCGTAGCCGGGATGCCGGGCGCGGCCGTGTGTTGCCCCACACTGACAGCGCGCTCCCGCCATTGGCTGAGCTGGGGCTGGTCCAGCAAATACAGCAGCTCTTCATCCAGCATCAGCAAGCTGCAACCGGAATTCTCGAGCATCCATGCGATATCGAGACCCGCAAGCCGGAAGTTCATCGGGATGGGCACGATACCCGCCCAGTAGCCGCCCCGCAGCAACGAGGCGTGGCGCACCGAATTCCTGCACAGCGTGCCGAAGCGCTGGCCCGGTTTCAAGCCGAGCGATTGCAGCATGCAGGCGTTGCGCGCTACTTCGTCGATGTACTGCGCCCAGTTCTGGGTTCCCGAGGGCGCATGGATGGCGGTTCGGGTTCCATAGGCCTGGGCGGTGTTGCGCAGCAGGTTGGGAAGAGTCAGCAAACGGGGCTCCCAGGACTCAGGCATGCAAACCAAGAGTAACAACCGTACACGGGCATGTCCGGTTACTGCGGATACGCTTCCCGCCACGAACGCGAAGCCAATTCAGATCTTACCGCATCTATATCGAGTTCATTTCTGCCCGGCACGCCGATGCGCAGAAACTGTTCAACGGGAGCATTGACCGGCTTGGTGGCGTCCAACCCGAGCTTGGAACCGATGCCGCCGCGGGAGGTTGGGTCCAGCCGGGAGGCACGGCAGTTGTCGACGACAACCAGATCGCTGTGGGCCTGGAAGCGGGTGGCGACCGCCCACTCGACTTCCTGCGGGTTGTAGATATCGATGTCTTCGTCAACGACAATGACCTGCTTGACGTCGTGATGCATGGCCAGCGCGCTGAAGATGACGTTCTTCGCGCTGCCCTCATATTCCTTCTTCATCTGCACGTACAAGTGGTAGCGGCCGACGCCGCCCGGGGCCAGGTGCACATTCTTGACGTTGGGGAAAATTCTCTGCATCGTGGTCAGGAAGCTCGCCTCCCGCGCCACCGCGCCCAGCAGGATGTGTTCGGTTCCCCCGCCGATGATGGTGTGGAAAATGGGCGAACGCCGATGCGTGATGGCGTCGATCTCAATGACGAAGCGTTCGCCGCGCGGCCCGTAGTACTGGGTGAACTCGCCGAAGGGCCCTTCCGGTTCGCGCACATTGGGCAGGATCCGGCCTTCCAGGACGATCTCGGCCTCGGCGGGCACCCGCAGATCATTGGTCAGGCACTTGATGACGCGCACGGCCTGTTGACGCAGCGCACCGGCCACTTCCAGCTCGTCCTGGTCCATGGCAACGATGGCCTGCGACGCCATCAGTGTCAGCGGATCAACGCCAATCGCGATGGCGATGGGCAGCGGTTTGCCCGCTTTCTCGCAAGCGCTCAGGAAGCTGCCGGTGTCGCGCGATGACACCGACACGCCCATGCGATTGCCGCCCTTCAGGTGGCAACGGTTGATCGATACATTCTGGCGGCCGGTGCTGGGGTTCGCGCTGATCAGCAGGCCCGCGGTCAGATAGGCGCCGCCGTCATGCTCGTTGTGCACCGGGGCGGGCAGCAGCGCGCCAATATCGATGTTTTCCCGGTGGACCACTTCCTGCACCGGCGCCTGCGACACTTCTTCGCACGGCAGGGGGCTGCTGACAGCCTCCTGGTAACGTCGCAGGAGCTGATCGGGCGTCACGCCCATGGCATCGGCGATCCATTCCCGCCGCGATATGATGCCTGACAGGACAGGAATATCATGGCCTTGAGGCTTGGGAAACAGCGTGGCCTGGCAGCCGTCGAGCCGGGACGCGATGGCGGCAATTTCATGATGCAGCGACTTTCCTTCCTTGATCAACGCGAGCCGATCCTGCTCGGCCAGTCGGTCCAACCATTCCCTCAATGTGCGGACCGCTTGCGTTTCCTGCTTGATAACAGACATAGATTGCTCCAGATGGGCGAATACCGACGGCTACAGGGGATTGAAGGCTTGCACGACCAGGCGGGTGGCCTGATAGGCCTCCAGGCCTTCGGTGGCGCCCTCGCTGCCGAAACCGCTGTCCTTGACGCCGCCCCAAGGCGTTTCGGGCCCGTTGATGAAAAAGGTGTTGAGGCCCAGCATACCCGTATCCAGGCTCTCGGAAAGCCGCAACTGGCGGCCGGCGTCCATGGTGAAAGCGTACGCGGCCAAGCCATACGGAAGCGCATTCGCATGCTCGATGACCGACGCTTCGTCGCGAAACGGCATGAGCAGGGCGATCGGACCGAAGGGCTCTTCGCGCATGGCGCGCGCTTGCGGCGGAACGTCGGCGAAGACAGTCGGCGCAAAAAAGTTGCCCGCCTGGTCCAGTCGTTCGCCGCCCGTGGTCAGCCGGGCGCCGGCATGGGCCAGGTCAGCCACCGCGTTCTCAATGGAGGCCAGCCGCCGAGTATTGGCCAACGGTCCCATTTGGGTTTCACTTTCGAGCCCCGAGCCCAGCGTGAGCGCCTGGGTCGCCTGGGTGAAGGCCGAGACAAAACGGTCGTAGATACGCTCATGCACATAGAACCGCGTGGGCGAAACGCACACCTGTCCGGCATTGCGGTATTTGCTCGCGATGCAAAGCGATACGACCTTGTCGACGTCCACGTCGTCGAAAACCAGAACCGGAGCATGGCCGCCCAGTTCCATGGTAATGGGTTTGACGGCCGCGGCGGCCAGTCCCGCCAGCTGGCGCCCCACCGCGGTGGACCCGGTGAATGACACTTTGCGAACCACCGGCGAGGCAATCAGGTGACTGGATATCTGGGCGGGCACGCCGAATACCAGGTTGATCACGCCTTTTGGCACACCCGCCTCGGCAAACGCGCGCACCATTTCAATCGCGGTGGCGGGCGCCTCCTCCGGCGCTTTCAGAATGCAGCAGCAGCCCGCGGCCAGCGACGCGCCAAGCTTGCGGGCCGGCGTGGTTGCCGGGAAGTTCCACGGCGAGAACGCGGCGGCCACGCCTATCGGCGTTTTCAGCACGTTCTGCCGCATCCCCGCGGGACCGGGCACGATGCGGCCGTACCCGCGCCGCCCTTCTTCGGCCATCCACTCGATGTGACCGGCGGCGCCGTCGACCTCGGTCAGCGCCTCCGACAACGGCTTGCCTTCCTCAAGCACCAGCAGGCGGGCAATGCTTGTTCGCCGGGAACGGATGATCTCGGCGGCGCGCCGCATGAGGCGGCCGCGTTCAACCGCGGGCGTGGCGGCCCATGCCGGCCAGGCCTTGGCCGCCGATTGCAGCGCCCGATCCAGGTCGGCAACAGTGGCAACGGGGAGGTCCCCCCGGGTCTGGCCGGTTGCGGGGTTGATCAGCGGCAAGGTCTCCCGGCCCTCGGCGCCCAGCCATTGACCATCGATGTAAAGCTTAAGATCCGGACTATCAGCAGACATAATTTTTCTCGTAGAAACCCGATGCGGATTGCCGGTGTCAGAGCTTGCGCTCTTTGGCATTCCAGTTCTTTTCCAGGTTGTTGATCAAGTCTTCGCTCAAATGGCAAAAAGCCTGTTCTTTGGCGTAAGTCACCATGTACTGTCGCAGCGCCTCGATCGGCTCGGCCTGCGCGCGCAACGCCTTGCGGTTGGCGCTGATGCTGACCATGCCCGCCCCCGTCGCGTTGGCGGCGCATCGGGCCACGGCCGCTTCGATCTGATCCGGCGGAACCACTTCGCTGACCACGGTCCGGCCTTCCGGGGTGTCGACCTTGAACAGCTTGTCGAACATGATGGCCTGCCGGGCCAGGGCTTCGCCGGTAAAGCGGGGCAGCCTAAGGTTGGCGAGCCCGGGGATGATGCCTTCTTTGCGTGCGGGCAGACTGAAAAACGAGCCGGACTCGGCAATCACGTAATCAGCCACCAGCAACAACTGGCACCCGCCCCCGATGGCGAAGGTCTCCACCACGGCCGCCCATGGTTTCTCAATGGTGTTCTCCGGCTCGTCCAGCGGCACATCCAGGCTGTCGGGACCGGGCGGGACAATTCCCCGATGCACCTTGTTGAAGAACCCCAGGTTCTTGGTGAGAAACCCCAAGTATGATTTTTTACCGCGATAAATGTGGGTCAGGTTGATCCCTGCCGAGAACACGCGTCGACCCGCGTACTTGGGATGGTCCACCACCCCGCCGCGCATCACGCCCATCCGCAGGTCGGGGTGCATCAGGATCAAGTCGGTGGCCAGTTCGAAGGGCACCATCGTGGTGTCGTCTTCCGCGTTCAGGTAGCGCAAATTCTGAAAGGTCAGGAAGCCCGCCTGGCCTTTGACTTCGACCAGGGCCTTATCAAGTTGCAAGCGGCCGGTTTTCCGGAATTCGTCCAGGTACTCGAACGACTGTGGCAAGGGCCGCAACATGGCGCGAAGCAAGTGCGAACCGATGGCGCGGTCGGTGAACAGATGGCTGAAAAACAGCCCCTGGTTGATCTCCAACCCGTCCTTGTCTTTCTGAAGACGCTCGCTTTCCTCCCTGAGTTCTTCTTCGCTCGGCAGCACGCCGGGAAGGCGGGCCGCCGCCTTCCATGCCAGCTCGTCGGCCCGCAACGGCTTGCGGCCGTTGTCGGTCAGGTCGCGGTAGAGCGCGTGCGCGTGGTGCCTGAAGAAGCGCCAGGAGGCGTCCGCCATCAGTTGGGTGATGACATGCGCAACGTCTTTCTGGTTCGTATCGCGCTCGGACTTGAGCGGCAAGCGCGCCAGCAGTTGCCACCCTTGTCCGCAGACGGCCTGGATCAGGGGCAGGTCTCGGTCCAGCGGGCCGCCTGCCGGCAGCGCCTCCCAAGCCTGGACCGCCTGCAGAAAGCGTTCGGTATCCTGGCTGGGCAAGCCCGCCGTGCCAAGACGGGCCTGGCGTTCATTCAGAGGGATCGATTCGATCATGATGGATGCTCCATTGATGTCCATGACGTGCTCAGCGCGCACCATCCGCTGGCGGCGACGTCTCATTGTTCAGTTGGTGCGGACTATTGCTGCGCAAGGCAGACAACGTCGTGCGGGGTGTGATGCCTTCCGGATCGATACGCAACTCGATCAGCGCCCCCTGCTTGGCGGCCAAAGCCCGCTCCAGACTAGCGGGGAAGTCGGCGGTACGCTCCACCACCATGCCCTCCAGTCCGTATGCGGCCGCCAGCGCGGCAAAATCGGGGTTCTCAAGCGTCGTGCCGAACACCTTCCCCGGAAAGTGGATTTCCTGGTGCATGCGTATGCTGCCGTACATATTGTTGTTGACGACAATGAAAACGATGGGAAGCCGGTACTGCCTGGCCGTGGCCAATTCTTGACTGTTCATCAAAAAACAGCCATCCCCGGCAAAGCAGATCACCGGCCGGTCGGGATGAACGATGGCCGCCGCGCAGGCGGCGGGAATGCCATAGCCCATGACGCCGCTGGCCGGCGCCAGCTGTGTACGGAAACCGGGATAAGCGTAGAAGCGGTGAATCCACCCCGTATAGTTGCCCGCCCCATTGGTGATGACGGTGTTGGCGGCTACGGTCTGCCGCAGGTGCGTGATCACGTCGGCCAGATTCAGCGCGCCCGGCATGGCGGTGGGCACGAGGGTGTCGCGGTAGTCGGCATTGGCGTCGGCCGCCCAGGCGGCGCGTTCGGCTCGGGTGTCGGGCGCCAGCGCGCTCGCGGCTTGGGCGAATTCGGCCATGCCGGCATTGATGCACAAGTCGGGGTGGTAGACCTTGCCAAGCTCGTCGGTATCGGCGTGGACGTGCACAAACGTGGCGTGCAGCGTGGGCACCGGCAGCAGGGTGTAGCCCGCCGTCGTGGTCTCTCCCAAGCGCGCCCCCACTGCAATCACCAGATCGGCGCGCTGGACGCGCGCGGCCAGCGCCTCGTTGATCCCCACCCCGATATCGCCCGCGTAATTCGGGTGGGTGTTGTCGAACAGATCCTGGCGGCGGAACACCGTGCCCACGGGAAGTTGAAAGTGTTCCGCGAACGTCTCGATGTCCGCGCAAGCTTGAGCGCTCCACCCTCCCCCGCCCAGCACCAACAGCGGCCGCTGCGCCTGCACGATCAGTTCGCGCAAACGCTGCATGTCGGCCGGGCCGGGGTGGGGCTGTACGCAGAGGTGGGGCGGCGCGTCGGCCACGTCCAGACGCTGGTAGAGCACATCTTCCGGCAAGCCGACCACAACCGGTCCGGGTCGGCCCGAGACCGCGACCTTGAACGCCCGGCCAATCATTTCGGGCAGGCGTTCCAAGTGGTCGATCTGGGTCACCCACTTGGCCATTGATCCGAACATCGCGCGCAAGTCAACTTCCTGCCACGCCTGCCTTTCCAACAGATTGGTGCCCACTTGTCCCACCAGCAGCACCAGCGGGGTCGAATCCTGCATGGCCGTGTGCACACCGATACTGGCATTGGTTGCGCCAGGCCCGCGCGTGACCAGGCACACCCCGGGCTTTCCGGTCAACTTGCCGTAGGCCTCGGCCATGTGGGCGGCCGCACCCTCTTGGCGGCAGATGATGGTCTGAATGGCGTCGCCGACCGTGTGCAGCGCATCCAAGGCGGGCAGGAAGCTTTCACCGGGAACACAAAACGTGTGCTCAACGCCGTGCAGCTTCAAGGCGTCTACCAGTATCTCCCCGCCGTTGCGCGGGGTGGCGGTGTGTGACATACGAACAGCTCCGAATGGGTCAGGGGTCAACATGCGTTACTCGGCCGTCGCGCCCGAGTCTTTGATTACTTTGGACCAGCGCTTCGCCTCGGCCCGCACATGGGCCTCCATCTGCTCAGGCGTGCTGGGCGTGGCTTCCAGACTCACTTCTTTCAGTCTTTCGATGAAAGCCGGATCGGTCAGCACGGTATTGATCGCCTGGTTCATGCGCGTGACGATGGGCTTGGGCAAACTGGCCTGCCCGACCAGGCCGAACCAGACACTGGTGGCGAGATCCGGATAGCCCGCCTCGGCCACGGTGGGAACATCGGGAAGCTGAAACCACCGCTCCTTGGAGGTCACTGCGATGGGCTTGACCTTGCCCGCTTGAATTTGAGGCAGCAGTTGCGGCAGGTTGTCCGTGTTGAACTGGACTTCGCCCGCCAGCAGCGCTTGCATGGCCGGACCGTTGCCTCGATACGGAACATGCAGGAAATCGACCTGGGTCAGGGTCTTGATGAATTCATTGAGCAAGTGGCCGGTACTGCCGATACCGGCGCTGGAATAGGCGATCTTTTTGGGATGATCGCGGCCGTGCTCGATGAGTTCGCTTAAGGTATTCACCTTTAGCTTGGGTGAAACCACAATGGCGTTAGGCGTCTGAGTAGTCAGACTGATCGAGACGAAATCTTTTTCGGCATCATAGCCAAGGTCGGTTTTGTAAAGATACGGGTTGATCGACAACTGAGACGGCGTGATCATCATAAAAAAATGATCGTCAGGAGCGGATTTGGCAAAGTACGCCGCCCCCACCGAACCTGCCGCGCCGCCCCGGTTCTCAATGACCACCGGCTGCTTGAGTGTTTGCGAGAGCCGCTGGGCAATCAACCGACTGGCAATATCGGTGGAACCTCCTGCCGCATAAGGAACCAGCAGCCGTATCGGGCGTTGCGGCCAATCCTGCGCGGCGCTGATCGTCGGCGTCGTCAGTGCCGCCACCAACAAGGCGGCTCCCCAGCGGGGTTTTTGGCGATAAGCGTACATGAATGTCTCCTTGATTTATTTGCCGGGCAAGCAATCGGAACCGGTTCTTGGCGCGCCGCATTTGACGCGGCTGACCCCATCCGGGCTAGCCGCAGCGTCTGGTTTCCAGGTAGGTTTGCCGCAGTTCGTGCTTTCTGATCTTGCCCAGCGCGGACCTCGGCAGTTGGGCGACGAACATGAATTGCCGCGGGATCTTGTAGCCGCCCAGATGTTGGCGGCAGAACTCGATGATCTGCGCCGGTTGCGGCGTTCTATCGGCGGCGGGCACCACCACCGCCAGCAAGGCTTCGCCATATTGCGCGTCGGGGATGCCGAGCACGGCAATCTCGGCAATGTCCGGATGCCGGTGCAGCACCAACTCCACCTCGCGGGTGTAGACGTTTTCGCCGCCCGTGATCACCATTTCCTTCTTGCGGTCGAGGACATGAAGGTAACCGTCCTCATCCAGGCGACCGACGTCGCCGGTATACAGCCAGCCGTCGCGAAACGTATCGCTGTTCTCGTCCGGCCGATTCAGATAGCCCGCGGCAACCTGCGGGCCGCAGACCACGATCTCGCCAGGGCTCCCCGCGGGCACCTCGTTGCCGCCATCATCGAGCAGGCGCATGGTGGTGCCGGGCAGAAGCCGTCCCGCCGCTTTCAGCAACGCCGGCCGATCGGACAGCGCCTGCCGGTGGGCATGCTCGTCCAGGATGGCCAGATAGGGCGAGGTTTCGGTCAAGCCGTAGCATTGATGGAAGCCGACATGCGAGAAGCTTTCCATGGCTTTGCGCAGCCAGTGCTCGTCTATCGGCGATGTGCCGTAGCTGATCAGGCGCAAGCGGCCAAGATCGTATCGATCGAGATCGGCCTCCTTCAAAATGCTGACGATCATGGTTGGGACCAGGCTGGCAATCGTGACGCCGTGCTCCTCAATCGCCTTGAGCACGCCGTCAACCGAGAAATCGCGCAAGTAAACGTGACCGCCGCCGAACATCGTGACCACGGTGGCTTTCAGGTCGGTGGAATGGAACATCGGAGAAACATGCAGATAAATGTCGTCCGGCGTCGGCGACATCACCCTGGAGAGCTGCAAGGCATTGGCAACAATGTTGCGGTGAGTCAGGCGCACGCCTTTGCCGCGGCCGGTGGTCCCGCCGGTGTACAGCAGCAGCGCTTCGTCCTGCTCCTGGCACGCATGCGCGCCAACCGGGCTGCTGGCCGCCACCAGCTGGGCCATCGTGGGCAAGGCCGGATTGCCGGTGGACTGCACGTGCACGCGCACCGCGCGGGCGCGCCACGGTTGCAGCGCGGGCTGATCCAGGAAATGGCACAGGTCGTCGTCGATCATCAGCACGTCACAACGGGCGTCCTCCAACATCGCGCCGATCTCGACGGCTGACAGACGAAAATTCAGCGGGACAGGGATGATGCCGGACCAGAAGCCCGCCAGCAGCAACTGCGCATGGTTGACGGAGTTGCGGCACAGGGTGGCGTAACGGTCGCCCGGCTTCAGGCCCAGTTGTTGCAGCATGCCCGCGCTGCGGGCGATGCGGTCGGCGTACTGGCCCCAATTCAGATTGCCCGCTGGATCGATGATCGCGTTGCGGTTGCGGTAGGTTTGGGCCGTGGCTTTCAGAAGATGTGGAAGAGTCAACACGCGTGATTCCGCTGGTGAAGAGTGATGTCTGAATGGTAGGGAAACTTGCTCCGCAACACCCTACCGCCCAGTCCGACAACCTACCCCAGCGTCGGATTTTGTTAGCGTGCCAGGCCAAGTCCTTTCAGCAGGCCTTCGAATTTGTCGTGCTCCCCCTTGATGAACGCGGCTGGCGAGTCGGTGTCGGGGACATCGATGCCTTCTTTGGCCATGACGGCGCGGAAATCGGCCTCGGCCAGCACGTCATTGACGTGCTTCTTCAGCAGAGCCGTAATCGCGTCGGGCGTGCCGCGCGGCACGAACAAGCCGGTCCAGTTGGCCAACGAGAAATTCTGCAATCCGACTTCCTTCAGCGTGGGAACGGTGGGCAGAATGGGCGACCGAGCCTCGCTGGTCACCGCATAAGCCCGGATGCCACCCGCGTCGATCAGGGCCTTGGAAGGCAGAATGCCCGAAAAATACAGATCCAGATGCCCGCCCGCCACATCGTTCGCCGCCTGGGCGCCGCCCTTGTAAGGAACGTGCGTGATGTTGAGGCCGGTGTCTTTTTTCAGCCATTCCCCGGCAATGTGCGCGGGGCTTCCCACCGCACCGCCGAAGTTGTAAATGCCCGGCTGTCGCCCGATTTCGTCGCGAAGCTCGCTGAAGGAATCCGCCTGGAAACTCTTCTTTCCTATCAATACCAGCGGCGTGGAGCCGACGATGGCGATCGGGTCGAAGTCGGTGGATTGATAGCTCACCTTCTGTACCTGGGGAATGATGACCATCTCGGTATTCATGCCCAGCAAAAGGGTGTAGCCATCCGGCTTGGCGTTTGCTGCCGCCATGACGCCTATCGTGCCGCTGGCGCCGGGTCGGTTGACCACCACCACGGTCTGTCCCAGCTTTTTTTCCAGCCTGATCGCCAGGTTCCTGGCGGCAAAGTCTGTCGAGCCGCCCGGCGCATACGTGACGATGATCTGCAAGGGTTTCGACGGGAAGGTTTCGGCGGCATGCAGCGTGGCGCCGAAAGGCACAGCGGTAGTCAGCGCGATCAGCGCAGCAGCGGTCCAGCAGCTTCTTCTTAGCATGATTGTCTCCAGAATCAAATTCGTACCACCTTGGCATGGAGGACGGCGGAGCGCCCCGATTTGACTGCTTTGATGCATCGGTCGAGCGCCCCGGCCACCTGGTCCGGATCGTCGACCCATTCGCCATGGGCCCCAAAGGCGGCGCCGAGTTTGGCGAAATCGGCTTGACTGGGCAGTTCGGCTTCAAACTCGTCGCTGTGCTTGGCATACCCATCGGGATAGACGCGCAAGGTCGACTCCTTCACCGCGGACCAACCTGCGTTGTCAATGACAACGGTCAGAATGGGCAGCTGGTAAGCGCTCGATACCGCCAGTACTGAACTTGGATTGTTGAAGTAGAGGCTGCCATCGCCCACCACCTGAACCGCCATGATGTCGGGATCGGCAAGCTTGGCGCCAAGCGCCATGCCGCCCGACGCGCCCAATCCGCCACCGCCCACGCGCACCAGTGTGCCCGGCAGCGGACGGCGAAGTTGAGCAGTCAAAGCGGGCGAATTGCGGATGGCTTCGTTGAACACCATGTCTTGCGGGCGCAGACGCTTGTCGAGCTCGGCGAACAAATAGTGCGGGTTGATGCGTCCAAGGCTTCCCGGCTCGGCCGCCTTGTTTCGGGTCTCACCGAGCCTCAATTGGCGCTCCTGCTCGATCTGGGCATTACGCTCCGTGGCGCGCGCCGTGAACGTCGGCGTGGCCCGTTGCTCCACCGCCTCGATCAACTGTTCCAGCACGCGGGCGCTGTCGGCCTGGATCCGCGCATTGGCCGGGAAACTCCACATCGGCGATGCCGTTTTGAGCACGTCGACGTCGATCTGGGCCCAGTAGGTGTCAGGATGAGGCCGCACATCGCGGGAAAACCAGGGCACGTCGGTATCCACGAGCAGACCGACATCGGTATCCCCCAGGGCGCCGCCGGGCTGGAACCCGCAGAAGTTGGGGCCCTCGTGCGAGATGTTGTTGACCGAGTTCGATTCGAAAACCCGTATGCCGACCAGGGCAGCCAGCTTCTCGATGGCGGCCGACGTCCGCGGATTACGGCCGCCGAAGGACGTGATCAGAATGGGGTGCCGCGCATTCAGCAGGCGTTCGGCAATGGCATGCAACAGCTGGGGGTCCGCGCCGCTGGGCGCCGTGGCGCCAAATTGCGTCGCCGGATAGGCACGGATTTGATCCGGCGCCCAGTTCTCGGCCAGCGTTTCGCGCGGCAGCATCAGATAGACCGGGCCTTGGGGCTCGCTTTGCATGAAGCTGTGGGCGCGCCGCAGGGTTTCCTTGACCACGACGCCCGAAGGCAAGGTCCACTCCCATTTGACGAACGGACGCACCAGGCTGCCCTGGTCGAAAGGCTCCTGAATGTAGTGCACGTAGTTGTCGCGCGAACCGGTCAATTCGCCAAAGGCGGTGAAGGGTGCCTTGCCGGCCATCAGCAGCACCGGCAGGCGGCTGCGGAAAAGGTTGTGCATGGCCATTGATGCATTGGCCGTCCCGACGTCCACATGGACCAGCACGCCCTGGCCTTTGCCCGTTACCAGCGCGTAGCCCGCGGCCATGTGCGCGGCCGTGCTTTCATGGGGACATCGTATGATCTTGGGAACGGTCTGGCCCTGCTCGCGTCTGCGGGCCAGTTCCTCGATGATGGGGGCATGATCTGTTCCCATATTGCAGAACAGGTAATCGATGCCGATTTCGGCCAGCCCCTCCAGCAGGAAGTCCGCCGTGCTGCGTGTCTTGTCACCCGATTCGTTTTTCATAGGTCCACCGCGCTTGATAGCACAACACCGGCGGAATTGCCGGATCAAGAGCGACGAATGATAGTGAGCGCGACATGGCTGCCGCCATACCCGGCAGTCTGAATCTTTTGGGTTGTCTGCGGCAGGACGCGCCCATACGCGGGATTGCCCGAAGCCGTGACGGTCCGGGGCATCCGGGGCAATAAGAAAATTCACCGTCCAGGTATAGCGTGTGAAAAAAACTAACGCCTCCGGCTTACGTTGCCATCGGTAGCTAGATAGTTGGGCGGTTTCTGGATATTCTGAAAATTCCAAGCTCGGGATAGGGTGCCATTGGCGTGCCCGTATCCACGACAAGAACAAGTTGCAAAGACGTCGGGTTTCAGATTACGGAGACACGGATGACCAAGGCCATCAGGCTATACCAGGGCGCATTCGGACGAGCATCAATGCTTGATTCCGATCATGACCTGGTCACGCACGCGCACCCCCAGTGCCATGTTCTGATCAAGGTGAATGGCGACGATGCGTTCTATACGGTACGCGGCCAGACGGTTCGGCTGTCTGAGGATTCATTGATACTGATCAACGCCTGGGAGCCGCACGCCAAGCTGCAACCCTTGCCAGGGCAACGCAGCACGGTATTGATCCTCTGCATGGAACCCACCTGGCTGGCCGAGCACGATGCGCTGCTGTCAGGCAGCGGCATGGCCGATTTTTTTCCCGCGCCCGAGGTTCCCGTCTCGGCGGCGGTCCGCAAACTGGTCGACAAGCTCATCTACGAGATGCTTGGCACCAGCCCGGACGGCTTGCTCAATCGAGCGGTAGAGACGGCGTTGTCGGACTTCATGCTGGCGGTGACCCACCTGTTCGCCGTCCGCAGGAACTGGATCGATACTTACCGGATAAAAATGCAGCATCGCCCCGACGCCAGGATACTCAGAGCCTTGCACTACATCGGAGACCACCTGGACCAGACCATTACCTGTGAAGCACTGGCGAGCATTCACAGTTTGTCGCGCCAGCATTTCTTCTCGCTATTCCGGCAGTGCACCGGGATGTCGCCCATTCTGTACACGAACACGCTTCGCATGGAACGCGCCTTCAAGACGCTGGGGGAATGCACGACGTCCGTCAATTCACTGGCCGATGGGCTGGGGTTTTCCGAACCCCATCATTTCACCCGATTCTTCCGCCGCAACCTGGGCATTCCGCCCAGCCAATACCGTCACGGCGTGTCGCTGATCAGTTGACTATAAGGAAGTGCCGCTACGCGACCGCGCTGCCCCCCGAGGGGGCGCTTTTTGTCTTGGGAGCGGCCCGGCGACAAAAAAATGCCCCCACGCTTCCCGCTGTCGCGGCGGCGCTGCCCCCCGAGGGGGTGCTTTTTGTCTTGGGAGCGGCCCGGCGACAAAAAAACCGACGCTGGGGTAGGTTCCCGCACTCGTTGGTAGGGTGCGGCGCCG
>JBAYOI010000017.1:0-22652 GCA_041678365.1 Pigmentiphaga sp.
AGGGAAGAGTCAGCAATGAGGTCAGGGCTTGGCTTGGTCATCGCGTCATCATATGGTAAGGGCACTTACAAATCAATGCGGCACTTCTCTGTCCCGCCAGTACCTGGATTGCTGTTGCCGCCGGGCCGTCAAGGCCAAGCCTGACGACGATGAACGCAAGCGCAGCGCGCCGTGCAAGTCCGTCCGGTAGATCTGCGCGCCACTGGCCTGCCAGCGCGCCAGCACGAGAGGATGCGGATGTCCGTAACGGTTGCCGTAGCCCGCCTGGACAATCACGAGGCGGGCCCGCATGCGCCGAACCCAGGCCGCCGAGGAAGACGAGCGCGAACCATGATGCGCTGCAATGACCACATCGGCGGGCTCGATGCCCGCATCAAGCAAGGCTTCTTCCTGCTGCCGTCCGATATCGCCAGTCAACACCAAACGATGATGCTTGCCCGTGACGTCCAGCACGCAGCTGCGCGCATTCGGACTGTCTCCTTTTTCCCCCACGCGCGCCAGCTGCGCAGCATCCGGGTGCAGAAAACGAAAATGCAGCCCGCCTGCGGACCAGCTCAGCCCCGCCTCGCAAAGCTGCCAAAGACCGTCCGGACCTTGCACGGGAAAGGAGCTGTAGGCGCGCTCAATGGGCAACGCATCGGACAACACAGGGATACCGGAAGCATGGTCCTGATCTTCATGGGACACCACCAGGTAGTTCAGACGCCGGATGCCCTCGCCCTTGAAGTGCGGCAGCAAGACGCCCTGCCCGGCGGACCAGCCGCTGCGTGAGGCAGGTCCGGTATCAAATACCAGTACGCCGTCCTCATAGCGCAAGACCAGCGCACTGCCCTGCCCCACGTCCAGCGCCACCAGTTCCCATTCACCCTCGGAGAGCCGGTTGGATGCCGGAATCAGTAGACTCATCATCAAACAAAGTCCCCAGCGGCGCGGAATCCCGCCGCGCGGCGCCAAGGCGATGATGACGCCCAGTAAGGCGGGCAAGACCGCTAGCGGATGCATCTGCGGCCAGTCCTGGCTGGCGCCCGGCATCCGGGCCATCAGCGCAAGCAAACGCATTTGCGCATCGCAAATCCCGTTGGCCAGGCTCAAGCCGTATTGCGCCCAGGCCTCGGGCGCATTCACCATCAGCAGGCACAGACTCAACAAGCTCAGCGGCGTGATCAACCACGTCATGACGGGAATGGCCACGGCGTTGGCCAACGGTGAGATCCACGACACCTGATTGAAGAAGACAATGCCGAGCGGCAACATGCCCAGCGTCACGGCAAGCTGGAAGTACGCCGCTTGTCCAAGTCGGCTGGGCCACGGACCCAGCTTGCCAGCGGCTGGCTTGCGCCATCGGCCCGCCCCACTCCACAGCAACAAGGCCACCGCGCCGAACGACAGCCAGAAGCCGACCGCCAGCACGGCGGCTGGATCCAGCGCCACAATCGCCGCCGCAGCCATGACCCATCGCTGCCAGAATGAAAGGCTGCGATGCCCCCATTGCCCAACCACCATGATGGCCAGCATCAGCCAAGTGCGTTGCGCGGGGACACCCCAGCCCGCCAGCATGCAATACAGCGCGGCCACCACCAGCCCCACGCCAGCAGCCACCCATTGAGCTGGCAGTTTTTCAGCCGGACGCACGTCCCGCCACCGGCAACGCCGCCACGTCCACGACACGGCGCCTGCCGCCATCAAGGCCAACATCGTCACATGAATGCCGCTGATCGAAATCAGGTGAGTGATGCCAGTTTGCTGGAACAAATCCCAATCTTCACGGCGCACGCCCGCCTGGTCGCCCAGCGCCAGCGCCACGACTACCGCAGCCCATGTTTTCCCTTCCAGCTGCGCCCACATGGCCTGACGCCAGTGATCCCGCCAGCGATTCACCATGGCCTCCCAGGACCACGCGCCGGGTGCAGCAGCCAACGGCGCGGGATCGCGAATGTCAGCGCGGGCCTGCCAGCCGCGCGACCAGGCCAGCCGTTCGCCATCAAAACCATGAAAATTGGCCAGCCCGCGCAGTGAGGACAGGCGGACCTGGGCCTGCCAATGTTCGCCCACCTGAAGACGCGGATGCCCGGCGGGCCAATAGGCCAACACGCGAATCCGAGGCCTGCCTTCAACGGACAGCAGCGCGTCCACCTGCTGCCGCTCGTCAAGCAAGCGCGGCAAGCCGATCACCTGGAGCTGTGCGGCGATCGGCTGCTTCATCCAAGGTTCGGACAGCCGCTGATCAAGGTGCTGTTGATGCTGCCAGCAGCCATAAGCCAGCCCGACGCCCGCCAGCAGAAAAGCCTGCTGCCAGCGCGGGCGCGGACAAGCCGGACGGCGAGACAACAGCCAGACGCCAGCGCCCAACAGCGTCACGCCCGCGCTGACGAAAACCGGCGGAAACGCGCTGGGCAGATGAGACAGCAAGACCCCCAGCACAAAGCCGAACCACACCACCGCACTCTCCGCCGTTCAAACCGAACAGCGTAGGCAAGAGGACGGCGGCGGGCTAGTCAGGTTGGGAGGCTTTTGTCCTGATCACTGGCCTCCTACTTCTAGCAGCTGCCTTATATTCGCTCACACGCCCATCGAAGATCAGCGGCGCTTTGACACATCAGTTCATTCCATCAAAACACAACAAATTTGCTTTTTTTATAAACAAAAAAGATTACAATGAATAAGGTAGTGAGTGATGAAATACAGCGAATTCAGGCGGTGGCTACTTAGGCAAGGGGTGACTCTTACCCCACACAAAGCCGGAAGCAGCCACTACAAAGCAATCTTGGGGGACCAATGACAATTTTCCCAGACCACGGCAGCAAAGAGATAGGAACCGGGCTGGTAAACAAGATCAAGAAAGATCTGGGATTGAAGTAAACCAGAGCAACCCCACAGGTTTTTCAACCGCTGTATGCATCAACACGCTGTAAAGAGAGGAAAACGATGCTCGCCTACCACTACACACTGACACTCGACGACAATGACACGCTGCTGATTCAGTTTCCCGACGTTCCAGAAGCCGTGGCGGTTGCGGAATCCGAAGCTGATGCGCCAAAGCAAGCTGCCGAAGGTCTTGAGGCTGCCCTACAGATGTATGTTGATGCGCGCCGTCCGCTTCCAACGCCTTTTTTCACAGACGGGCCGGCCGTCACGTTGCACACCACCGCCACAGCAAAACTGCTGCTTGCCAACGAGATGGCTTTGCAAGGTATCCGCAAAGCGGACTTGGCCCGCTCGCTGGGCGTCCACCCCCCTCAAGTTGATAGGTTGCTGGACCTCGGTCATGCCACGCGAATGGACCGCCTGGAGTCGGCCCTTGCCGTCCTTGGCAAACGGCTCGAGCTGACCTTGGCTTAATCAAACCAGCAACGTAAGCATGTATTGCTCCGATCTGTGCCGCATTTAGGCCGGTCGTGACTTTCCGCCGTTCAAGCCGAGCAACGTAGGCAAGAGGCAACGGCAACCCGTTGGAGCCCGCTCAGCGCGCTCGCGGACACGTCATTGACGCTCGGGGATCGCCATTGAACACCAGATCCAATTGCGGCACGCCGGTCTGCTTCACGGCATAGCGTCCGACCGCATTGGACAAATGGCCGGTGAAAGTGACTTGTCCCTGACTGAGCCGATACGCGCCCGTTTGCTTGCCGACACGGTAGCGTCCGCCTTCCTCTATCTGCACATCGGTGTAGGCGTAGTTGAGTTGTCCGGCGTCGAAGGTATAGCAGCTGTACTTTCCAGGACGCATGGCCTGTTCCGCAGCGGGTGAGACGCTGGGCGGCGTTTTGGGGGTTGCCACAGGAACGGCGGGCGACGCAGACGCGGGAACGGACTCCGTTACCGCATTGCCAGGCCAAGCGGCGCGTATCTCATGCAAGGCTTGGATCACCGTCGGCACCTGCGCATCCAGCAGTTGCAACTGCTCGGTCGAACAAGCACCGGCGGCCTGGCCACGCTGCTTGGCATTGCCAGTGATACGCGCCGTTTCCAACTGCTGCGCCTTTTCATAAGCCGCGCTCAAGGTGGCTTGTTGTGAAGCGGAGACCTGAGCAGTATTGACCAAAGCCTGGTACGCGGACGTCACGGCGGCACGGTCCCGGTGGCAAAAACGGAGAATGGCGTCCAGCTGCGCAACTTGGACACCAAGAGACTCCAGCGTCTCAACATTGGCAGGCACAGCGTGTACGCTAACCGCAGCGGCGCTCAAGCCAAACAGCAAAACAAGGGAAGGAATACGCCGTTGCATACAAAAACCTCGCATGGAAATCACAGGCCTTCCGCTTGACTGAGCTTGAGCGGGAAAGAAAGCGCCTGGGAAGCGCGGCAAGCGTAGCACTTGCTTCACCTTATTCGCATTCGGACAAACCCACCCGACTACGTCCGCTCCACCCACTCCCTCAAGCGCGGCAGCACCCGCAGCGCCACCTCCCCGGTACACTGGACTACCTCTTCCTCCGGCGCCTCTACCAGCTCGGCCAGGCACCGGGCAACGCCCGCCGCTTCGGCGGGTTCATTGCGGCGCGGCTCCCCCAGCCAACTCGGCGGGATATCCGGCGCATCGGTCTCCAGCACCACCGATTGCGGGTAATGCCGCAGCGCCAGCCGACGGATATTGCGGGAGCGGGCATAGGTCAGTTCGCCACCCATTCCCAACGCAAAGCCGTGCTCGACGAACAAATCAGCCTGCTGCGCACTACCGTTGAACGCATGCGCAATGCCGCCCCCCGTCGGGATGCGGCGCAGGTATTTGAGCAGGATGTCCTGGGAACGCCGAACGTGCAGCAGCACGGGCAAGTCATGTTCGCGCGCCAGTTTCAGTTGGGCCTGGTAGAAGTGCTCTTGTTTGGCGCGCGCGGCGCCGCTGGCAATAGCCTTGACGAAGAAGTCCAGACCGATCTCGCCGATCGCCACGAACTGGGGGTCCGCCATGGACTCGCGCACCGCCTCGGCCAAGACGGTCAGGTCATCGTCTTCGGACTGCTGGACGAACAGCGGATGGATGCCCAGCGCATAGGTCAGCCCATAGCGGTGGGCCAGGGTTCTGACGGCGCCGAAGTTGCGCCGATGGATGGCGGGAATGACGATTGTTTTTACGCCCGCCTTGAATGCCCGTTCCACGACCGCATCAAGGTCGTGTTCCAGTTCAGCGGCATCCAGATGACAGTGGGTGTCAAACAGCATGAAAACCTCCTCAAACCCACGCTCCTAGACCAGACTTCCCCCCACCATGCGCAATTGCCGATCCGTTTTGGCCGCCAGCTCCGTATCATGCGTGACGATCAGAAAGGCCATGCCCAGCTCCTGATTCAGCTTGCGCAGGAGATCGAACACCTCTTGGGCAGTGTGCTGATCGAGGTTGCCGGTTGGCTCGTCCGCCAACACGCAGGACGGATTGGTGACCAGCGCCCGCGCCAGCGCCACACGCTGCCGTTCACCGCCGGAGAGCTGGCCGGGATGGTGCTTCAATCGGTGCTGCAACCCCACTCTTTCCAGCATGACGGTGGCCTGCCGCAAAGCGTCGGCGCGCGGCTGGCGCCGAATGATCAGCGGCATGGCAACGTTTTCCAATGCGCTGAACTCCGGCAACAGATGATGGAACTGATAGACGAAGCCGAGATGCTCATTGCGAATGCGGCTGCGCGTCCGCTCATCCAGATGCTGGCAAGGGCGCCCCGCCACCAGAACTTCGCCCGCTGACGCCTGGTCCAGCAGGCCCAGCAAATGCAGCAAGGTGCTCTTGCCCGAACCCGAGGCGCCAATCAGCGCGACGATTTCCCCGCGCCGAATCTGCAAATCCACCTGGTTCAACACCCGGACTTCCGTCTTGGCTTCCGTGTAGGACTTGCTCAGCCCCTTGCCTTCGAGCACGATGGGCAGTGACGATTCAATCATGGCGCAGCACCTCCGCGGGTTGCAGGCGGGATGCCCGCCAGCTCGGGTAGAGCGTGGCCAGGAAGGACAGCACCAGCGAGGTCATCCCGATGATGAGGATGTCCGCGCGGCGCGGATCGGACGGCAGCTGCGAAATCAAATAAATGTCCTTCGGCAGAAACTGGAAGCCGAGCGCGCGCTCGATGGCAGGCACGATGACATCGATGTTGTAGGCGATCAGCATGCCGCCGCCCACCCCCAGCAAGGTACCGATGACGCCGATCAGCCCGCCTTGCACGACGAAGATCCGCGCGATTTCCCTCGGCGTGGCCCCCAGCGAGCGCAGAATGGCGATGTCGGACTGCTTGTCATTGACGGCCATCACCAGCGAAGACAGCAGGTTGAAGGCCGCCACCGCAATGATCAGCACCAGGATCAGGAACATCATGCGTTTTTCCGTCTGCACCGCGGCAAACCAGGTCCGGTTGTTCTGTGACCAGTCGCTGACCACCAGGCCGGGCGGCAGGCTGTCCGCCAGTTGCCGCGCCACTTGCGGGGCTTGCTGCATGTCCTGGATGCGCAGGCGCACGCCGCCTTGCCCCGATTCGCGGAAGACACGCGCGGCGTCATCAACGTGGACGAACACCATGCTGGAGTCATATTCGAAATGGCCGGACTCGAAAATCCCGCTGACAGTGAACTGGCGCATGCGCGGCGTGAACCCGGCCGGACTGACCGAGCCTTGCGGCGCCATCATCAATACCGGGTCATTCAAGCCCACCCCCAAGTTCTGCGCCAGCGCAAACCCGAGCACGATGTGGTAGCTGCCCGAGGTCAGCGACTCGATCGAGCCGCGCCGGACTTGCCTGCCCACCTCGGAAATGGCGGCCTCCGCCGCCGGATCAATGCCACGGACTTGAGCGCCGCGCAAGACCTGGTCGCGCGCCAGCATGGCCTGCGCCGAGACATAGGGTGCGCCCGCCAGCACGGCTTTGTTCTGTTGCGCGAGTTGAGTCAGACGTTGCCAGTCGCGAAGCGCGGCTCCTCGATCGCCGGAGGCGGCAAAGATTTCAATATGGGGCAGCACCGACAACATTCGATCGCGGACTTCCTTCTGGAAGCCGTTCATGACGGACAGTACGACGATCAGGGCAGCCACCCCGAGCGCAATGCCTATCATGGAACTGGCTGCGATGAACGAAATGAAGCGGTCTCTGCCCCGCCCGCGGCCGGCCCGCGTATAACGCCACCCGACCCAGCATTCATAAGGTATTTTCAGCACCCTCGCATTATGGCAGAAGGACCGATGGTTGGTGTAGGGACCGCGGCTTACAATGAGGATCGTTTTTCTTGCGCGTCAACCGCGAACAGGTCCTTCCCCGTGGCAAAAAACTCCTCGCTCACCTTGATCATCCCTGGCTTCCTGCCCGATTTCCGGGTGGCGGCCTCGCTGGCGCAGGCGCTTGAGCAGAAGCTGCCGCCCCAGGCCACGATTTTGAAATGGTTTGCAACCGCACAAGTCCTAATCGACCCCTTTGACGTTGACGCGGCGGGTGCTGACTGCCATACGGTGTGGTGGCTGCGGCAAGCGGGCTTTCCCGAGCGAGCGCTGCGGGCGGGCCAGGGCATCGGCCCCCTGTTGGGCCAGCCGCGTGCCGATCACCCTTGCTGGATCATCGATCTGGCGCACGTGCAGGTCGGGCGCGACGGCTTGGTCATGACGGACCCGGGCGCCCTGGCGCTCGGCGAGCCCGACGGCGAGGCGCTGCTGGAAGCGGCGCGCCCCTTGCTGCAGCAGGCGGGGGTCGCGGTCACCCCGCTCTCCGCCACGCGCTGGCAGGCCGAACTGCCGCCGGACTGGGCCTTGCATCCCGCCGCGCTGGACGCGGTGGTCGGACAGGAACTGGATCATTGGTGGCCGAAAGAGCCTGGCGCACGCGCTTGGCGGCGGGTCAGCAATGAAATCCAGATGACCTGGCATGCGCATCCGGTCAACGCCGCCCGCGAACAAGCCGGGCTGGCGCCGATCAACGCCCTCTGGCTCTACGGCGGCGCGCCGCCATGGACGCCGGTGTGGCAATCGCCCCGCCCGAACGCCTTGCTCACCCGGATGGACTGGCTGCAAACGTTGGCGGCGCGCACCGAACCGCCCCTCCCAACGGTCGGCAACTGGCCGGACTATTTGCCCGGCCATCCGCGCTGGGTGATTGATGACTTCATCGAACCCGCGCGCAGCGGCGAGTGGGATCGCTGGCTGGACGCCCTGGCCGCGCTGGAAGCCCGCCTGCCCGCCATCAGCCAGGCCTTGAAGCAGGGCCGCCTCCATCATCTGCGACTGGTCCTGCCCGCCGCCGACCGTATCTTGACCCTGGACCTGGTGCCGCGCCCCTGGTGGCTGCGCTGGCTGCCTCAACCTCATAAGAATTGGAAGTCTTGGTGGAACCCCGCATCGTAAACCGTCCTGTTCACGCAAACGCGCAACAAACCCTGCAAAACCACGGCATTCATCCGCTGCTCGCCCGCTTGTGGGCCGCGCGCGGCATCATGCACCCCGATGAGCTGCAATCGGCATGGAAATACCTGATGCCGCCCAATGCCCTGACGCAAGCGGAACAAGCCGCCATTCACCTGGCCGACGCCATCCGGAACGGCGCGCGGATGCTGGTGATTGCCGATTACGATTGCGACGGCGCAACCGCTTGCGCCGTGGCGCTGCGCGGATTGCGCGCGATGGGTGCCCAGGTTGATTTTCTGGTGCCGAACCGCTTCGAGACCGGCTATGGTCTGTCTCCCGCCGTGGTCGAGCTGGCGTGCCAACATCCGGCGGGCAAGCCCGACCTGCTGATCACTGTTGACAACGGCATCGCCAGCATTGACGGTGTGGCGGCGGCCAAGGCGCATGGCCTGGACGTGATCGTGACGGACCACCACCTGCCCGGCGCCGAGCTGCCCGACGCCCTGGCCATCGTCAACCCGAACCAGCCCAATTGCGGTTTTCCGTCGAAGAACCTGGCCGGCGTGGGCGTCATCTTCTATGTCTTGCTGGCCTTGCGCGCCGAACTGAGGCGGCGCGGCGTGCTGCGGCCCGAAGACGGCCCGCCGCTGCATGCTTTATCCGACCTGCTGGCGCTGGGCACGGTGGCCGACGTGGTCAAGCTCGACGGCAATAACCGCCTGCTGGTGGCGCAAGGACTGGAGCGGATTCGCCGCGGACAAGTCCAGCCGGGCATCCGCGCACTGTTCGAAGTCAGCGGCCGAGCGCTGCGCGACGCCAGCGCCACGGACCTCGGCTTCAAGATCGGACCGCGCATCAACGCGGCGGGACGCTTGAGCGATATGCGCCTCGGCATCCAATGTCTACTGACGGAAGATGAGGACGAAGCCCTGGCGCTGGCCCGCCAGCTCGATGCCATCAACCGGGAACGGCGCGACATCCAGCTCACGATGGAAGACCAGGCGATGAGCGAACTGGATCTGGAAGCGCCCTCCTACACCGCCAGTTTGTGCGTCTTCAATGAAGGCTGGCACCAAGGCGTGATCGGCCTGGTCGCCTCGCGCCTGAAAGAGCGCTTCTGGCGTCCCACGCTGGCATTTGCCGCGGCCAACGACGGCGAACTCAAAGGCTCGGGCCGCTCGGTGCCCGACGTCCACTTGCGCGATGCGCTGGATCTCGTCACCAAACTCAAACCCGGCCTGATCACCAAGTTCGGCGGCCATGCCATGGCGGCGGGCCTGAGCTTGCGGGCCGAGGACTGGCCCCAGTTCGCGCCCGCCTTCGATCAGGCCGTCCAGATGCTGACCGGCAAACAGCGCTTCGAGCCGCAGCTGGAAACCGACGGCTCCCTGGACCTGGACTACGCCACCGTGCAGGCGGCGCTGCTGCTGGAGCAACAGGTGTGGGGCGCGGGCTTTCCCCCGCCGCTGTTTTGCGACCGTTTCCGAGTCCTGCATCAACGCGTACTGAAGGAGCGCCACCTGAAACTGGCGCTGGAGCGCGATGGCAGCGGCTTTGACGCGATCTGGTTCGGCCATGCGGAGGCCGTGCCCGAATGGATCGAGCTGGTCTATCGGCTCGATGTCAATCAATGGAATGGGCAAAGTTCGGTCCAACTGCTGGTGGAATATGCCAAACCGGCGGTTTAAGCCTCAGCTTGCGTTAAAATAAAAAGTTATTTCCTTTTTTCCGCTGGATTTTGTCATGGAAGCAGAACGCCGCAATCAACTCGAAGGCCACCTTGAAGACCTTCGCGACCGCAACCTCGATCTTCGGAGGTATCTTTGACTACGATGTCAAAGAGGAACGCCTGCAAGTCGTCAATGCCGAGCTGGAAAGCCCTGACGTCTGGAATGATCCAAAGCACGCCCAAGAGTTGGGCCGCGAGAAAAAAGCACTCGAAAACATCGTCCTGACCATCAACGAGATCAGCGCCGGTCTGCAGGACTCGCTGGATTTGTTCGAGATGGCGGCCGACGAAGATGACGACGCCACGCTGAACGCGATTGCCGAGGACGTGGCGCGGATCGAGGAAAAAGTGGCGGGCCTGGAGTTCCGCCGCATGTTCTCGAACCCCGCCGATCCGCTCAACTGCTTTGTTGACATCCAGGCCGGCGCGGGCGGCACCGAGGCCCAGGACTGGGCTTCGATCCTGCTGCGCCAGTATCTGCGCTACGCGGAAAACAAGGATTTCAAGGCGGAAGTCCTGGAAGAGTCCGAAGGCGACGTGGCCGGCATCAAGTCCGCCACGATCAAGATCGAAGGCGAATACGCATTCGGTTTTCTTCGCACGGAAACTGGCGTGCACCGCCTGGTCCGGAAGAGCCCGTTCGACTCCTCCGGCGGCCGCCACACCTCGTTTGCCAGCGTGTTCGTCTATCCGGAAATTGACGACTCCTTTGAGATCGAGGTCAACCCGGCGGACCTGCGCGTTGACACCTTCCGCGCCTCCGGCGCCGGCGGCCAGCACGTCAACAAGACCGATTCGGCCATCCGCATCACCCACATCCCGACCGGCATCGTGGTGCAGTGCCAAAATGACCGTTCCCAACACCGGAACCGGGCCGAAGCCATGCAGATGATGAAATCCCGTCTGTATGAACTTGAAATGCGTAAGCGCCTTGATCAGCAGCAGCAACTGGAAGACTCCAAGACCGACGTGGGTTGGGGTCACCAGATCCGCTCCTATGTGCTGGATCAGAGCCGGATCAAGGATCTGCGCACCGGCGTGGAAATTTCCAATACGCAGAAAGTGCTGGATGGCGATCTGGACCCCTTCATCGAGGCCAGCCTGAAACAGGGTGTGTAATCCCCGACGCGGCGCCGCATCCGGCATGCGGCGCTTTTCGTACCTCTCCCAAGATTTATGACCATGAGCAATCGGCCCCCCCAGTCTCCTGAGCTCCCTCAGGATGAAAACCAGATCATCGCGGAGCGCCGCGCCAAGCTGGCGCGCCTGCGTGAAGCCGGTCCGGCCTTCCCGAACGACTTCATCCCCGACGACCGCGCCCACGTCCTGCATGAGCGCTTTGACGCCTTTGACAAGGCGGAGCTTGAAAGCCAGGGCCAGCAAGCCTGTGTGGCGGGCCGCATCATGCTCAAACGCGTCATGGGCAAAGCCAGTTTTGTCACCCTGCAAGACGCCACGGGCCGCATCCAGCTCTATCTGAGCAAGGAAAACCTCGGTGAAGCGCTCTACGAAGCCTTCAAGCACTGGGACATGGGGGATATTGTCGGCGCTCGCGGCAAGGTCTTCAAAACCAATAAGGGCGAGCTGTCCATCGACGTCACCGAGCTGCGCCTGCTGACCAAGTCCCTGCGTCCGCTGCCGGACAAGTTTCACGGCATTGCCGACCAGGAACTGCGCTATCGCCAGCGCTACGTCGACCTGATCATGACCGAAGAAACCCGCCAGACCTTCCTGGCGCGCAGCAAGGTCTTGGCTTCGGTGCGCCAATACATGGGCGAAGCCGGTTTTCTGGAAGTTGAAACCCCGATGCTGCACCCGATCCCGGGCGGCGCGTCGGCCAAGCCCTTCGTCACGCACCACAATGCGCTGGACATGGAAATGTTCCTGCGCATTGCGCCGGAACTCTATTTGAAGCGCCTGATCGTGGGCGGCTTCGAGCGCGTGTTCGAACTGAACCGCAGCTTCCGCAATGAAGGCGTCAGCCCGCGTCACAACCCTGAGTTCACGATGATGGAGTTCTATGCGGCCTACACCAACTACCAGTGGCTGATGGACTTCACGGAACAATTGATCCGTGAAGCCGCCATCAACGCCACCGGCTCGGCCGCCATCACCTACCAGGGGCGCGAGCTCGACCTGTCCCAGCCGTTTGACCGCCTGAGCATTGCGCAGGCCATTCACAAGCACGCCCCCGGCTACACCGACGAGCAATTGAACAGCGAGGCCTTCCTGCGCCAGGAACTGCGCAAATTCGTCGGCAGCCAAGTGGATGCGCCGCCGCTGGCGCGCGCCGGGCTGGGTGCGCTGCAACTGGCCCTGTTCGAGGAAGTGGCGGAAAGCAAGCTGTGGAACCCGACCTTCATCATCGACTACCCGGTTGAAGTCTCGCCGCTGGCGCGCGGGTCCGACACCCGTCCCGGCATCACCGAACGCTTCGAGCTGTTCATGGTGGGCCGTGAAATTGCCAACGGCTTCTCCGAGCTGAACGACCCGGAAGACCAGGCTGACCGCTTCCGCGATCAGGTGGCCGCGAAAGACGCCGGCGACGAGGAAGCCATGTTCTTCGACGCCGACTACATCCGCGCGCTGGAATACGGCATGCCCCCGACCGGCGGCTGCGGCATCGGCATCGACCGCCTGGTCATGCTGCTGACGGACAGCGCATCGATCCGCGACGTGATCCTGTTCCCGCATCTGCGCCGCGAAGACTGACCGGAAAAAAACACGGCCTCGCTTGATCTCGCCGTAAACGGCGAGCGTTGCGCTTGGCGCATGGTCTAGATCACGGCAAAGAAAAGCCCCTTGCCACGTTGCAAGGGGCTTTTTGATTCCACGACGCCGACTATCCTGCCCGCCGCGCCACCCATTGCCGATGGCCTTCTTCGCGCAACTGGCAGGCCGGGCAGTCACCGCAGCCATAGCCCCAGTCATGCAGGACCTCGCGCTGGTTGACGTAGCAAGTGTGCGTGTCATGCTGCATGACTTCCACCAGGGCCTCGCCGCCCAATTGCCGGGCCAATTCCCAGGTGTCCGCCTTGTTCAGCCACATCAGCGGCGTTTCCAGCGTCAGCGTCCGATCCACGCCCAGACTCAGCGCCACCTGCAAGGCTTTCAGCGTGTTGTCGCGGCAATCCGGGTAGCCGGAATAATCCGTCTCGGACATGCCGCCCACCAGCACGTCCAGTCCGCGCCGATAGGCCAGCGCGGCGGCCAACGTGAAGAACAGCAGATTGCGGCCCGGCACAAAGGTATTCGGCAGACCATCGGCCTGCATGGCAATGGCAACCTCGTCCGTCATGGCTGACGCGCCCAACTGCCCGAGCACATTCACGTCCAGCAGATGATCCTCGCCAAGACGCACCGCCCATTCATCCTTCAAGGCCGCCATGCGCTGGCGCACGGTGAGCCGACACTCCAGTTCCGCTCGATGGCGCTGGCCATAATCAAAACCCAGGGTTTCAACATGGCCATAGCGGTCCAGCGCCCAGGCCAGGCAAGTGGCGGAATCCTGCCCGCCTGACAACAGCACCAGCGCGCGGCGGCGCGCCTGAAACCACACGCTCATGCTTTGGCCAGTCGGTTATCTTGGCGCTTCATGAAACGCGTGATGGCGCTGAGCGCCACGCCGTACATCGGCACGAACAGCAGCAGGCTGACGGCCAGCTTGATGACGTAGTCAACCACCGCAATTTCCACCCAGTTCGCCGCCATGAAGGGGTTGCTGCTGCGCCAGAAAGCCACGCTGAAGAAGGCCGCGGTATCCAGCGCCTGACCAAAAACGGAGGAAGCCGCCGGGGCAATCCACCACTGCACATAGTTGCGGCGCATGCGGTCAAACACCTGCACGTCCAGCAACTGGCCCAAGACATAGGCGGCAAAGCTGGCAAAGGCAATACGGAACACGAAACTGTTGAATTCGCTCAGCGTTTCAAAGCCGTTGAAGCGCCCTTCATGGAATAAGGAAGAAATGACATAGGAAGCCACCAGCGCGGGGAGCATTGCCCGCGCAATCACACGGCGCGCATCCTGCTTGCCGATCAGGCGCACCGTCAGGTCCGTGGCCAGAAAAATGAACGGAAAGCTGAACGCGCCCCACGTGCTGTGAAAGCCGAACAGATTGATCGGCAGCTGCACCAGGTAGTTGCTGGAAATGATGATGATGACGTGAAAGGCCACCAACAAGGCGAGATAGAACGAGACCCGCGAACGCGGGACGGAGATTGGAGTCATGAGGACCTTTTTGATGAATGGGGTTAGGGAACCCATTGAGGGAAATGCGAAGAAGTATTGTACGCCGGATTTGCTAACCGTCCCGACGGTGGTCCCCTATTTCCCGCCTTGCGTTTTTCCGATAGAATCTGCCAGCTTTTCTTCACCGCCAACCGGAGATCTTGATCCGCCTCGCTGTAATCGCCCTTCTTTCCGGGTCCAGCCGCCATGCTCATTTCTGACCGGCTGCTCAATGATCTGGAACACCATGGCTGGAGCACGTCAGACGACATCATTCCAGTCGGACTGGCACATCGATTACTTGCCGAAGGCAGACAACGCTGGCGTCAAGGCCAGTTTCACGAAGCGACCATCGGCCGCTCGACCTCCCAGCAGCACAATCCGGCCATTCGCGGCGACAACATCTGCTGGATCCGGGAGCGAATGCCTCACACCGCCTCGGCCGATTTTCTAGCGTGGGCCGACCTGCTGCGCCAGACCCTGAATCAGTATTTCTTTCTGGGCTTGCGCCGCCAGGAATGCCATTTCGCCCGTTATGCGCCGGGCGCGGGCTACGCGCAACATATTGACCAACACAAGAACACCGGCTTTCGCAAGCTGTCCCTGGTACTGTATTTGAATCCCGACTGGCAGCCGGGTCATGGCGGCGAACTGTGCATTTATGACCCGGCCAATCCGAACACGGAAATCCAGCGCATTGCGCCACTGATGGGTCGGCTGGCCCTGTTCCGCAGCGACACCGTCCTGCATGCCGTCCTGCCTTGCCAGACCACCCGCTGGTCGCTGACCGGCTGGTTCCGCAACGACGACCTTCCGCTGTGAAAAACGTCAGCGAATGCGAAACGCCAGCCTGAGGGCTGGCGTTTCCTAGCACCGCGTGCGCGAATAAGCGCCCGTTTAGTGATTTTCTTTTGCGTGGTTGATCGTATAGCGCGGGATTTCAACCACCAGGTCCACGTCCTGGATGACGGCCTGGCAGGACAAACGGGAGTTTGAGCTCAGCCCCCAGGCCTTGTCCAGCATGTCCTCTTCCGAATCGCTGGCTTCATCCAGCGAGTCGAAGCCTTCCTTGACGATCACGTGGCAAGTCGTGCAGGCACAGGAAAGTTCGCAGGCATGTTCAATCTTGATGCCGTTGTTCAACAGAACGCGGCAAATGTTTTCCCCTTCCGGGGCATCCTCAATCACGACACCTTCCGGGCACAATTCGTGATGGGGTAGAACCGTCAACTTTGTCATTGCTTTCTTTGTGTTCAAACGGGGCCGATCAGGCCCCGGTCAGGAGTTATTTGGAAACCACGTCATCCAGGCTGCGGCCGGACAGGGCCTTGCGAATGCTTCGATCCATCCGTTTGGCGGCGAAATCATCGGTTGCCGCGGAAAGCCGCTCAGTCAGCGCCTTGACCGTGTCCGCGTCATCAAGCTGTTCAGCCTGCGCCGTGGCCACCAAGGCTTCATCAATGGCCTGGCGCTCCGCGTCAGACAGCAGGTCCGCATCTTGCTCCAGCGCGGCACGCACCGACTCGACCAGGCGCCTGGCCTCGACCTGCTGCTCGCGCAGCGCGCGCGCCCGCATGTCCGCCTCGGCGCTTTCCATGCCTGCCGTCAGCATTGCCGCCACCTCCTCATCGGACAAACCGTAGGAAGGCTTGACCGTGATTGAGGCCTCAACGCCGGAGGTATCTTCACGGGCCGACACGCTCAGCAGGCCGTCGGCATCCACCTGGAAGGTCACGCGGATGCGCGCCGCGCCCGCCACCATCGGCGGAATGCCGCGCAGCTCAAAACGGGCAAGCGAACGGCAATCGGACACCAGCTCCCGCTCGCCCTGCACGACGTGGATCGCCATCGCGGTCTGCCCATCTTTGAACGTGGTGAAATCCTGCGCGCGCGCGACCGGAATCGTGCTGTTGCGGCTGATGACACGCTCCACCAGACCGCCCATGGTTTCCAGTCCCAACGACAGCGGCAGCACGTCCAGCAGCAGCCAGTCATCGGAGGCCGTGCGGTTGCCCGCCAGCAGATTGGCCTGCATCGCGGCGCCCAGCGCCACCACTTGGTCCGGGTCCAGATTGGTCAATGGTTCTTGCGAGAAAAACGCACCCACCTGCTGGCGCACGACCGGCATCCGGGTTGCCCCGCCCACCATCACCACCCCCTTGATGTCCTGCTCGCTCAGGTCCGCGTCACGCAGGGCGCGGCGCGCACTGACCAGGGTCCGGGCAATCAACGGCGTGGCAAGCGCTTCGAACTGTTCATGCGACAGCGTCAACACCAGCGTATGGGCGGTGGACAAGGTCAGATTCTGTTCGGCCCGTTCCTCGGTGGTCAGAGTTTCGCGCATCTGGCGCGCCGTCACCAGCAAGGCCCGCTCGTCTTCGGCGGCCAGGCCGGTCAGCTTGTGATCGTGGACCCACATCTTGACGATGGCGGCATCAAAGTCATCACCGCCGAGCGCGGTGTCGCCGCCGGTGGAAATGACTTCAAACACGCCTTTGGACAGGCGCAGGATGGAAATATCAAAGGTGCCGCCACCCAGGTCATACACGGCGTAAATGCCTTCGGCCGCATTGTCCAGGCCGTAGGCAATGGCCGCCGCCGTGGGCTCATTGAGCAGGCGCAGCACATTGATGCCCGCCAACCGGGCCGCATCCTTGGTGGCCTGCCGCTGTGCATCGTCAAAATAGGCCGGCACGGTGATGACCGCGCCCACCAGGTCATCAACCAGCGCATCTTCGGCCCGCTGGCGCAGCTTGGCCAGGATTTGGGCAGAGACCTCAACCGGGGTTTTGTCCCCCTGCACAGTGCGGAGCTTGACCATGCCCGGCGCATCGACGAAGTCGTACGGCACGTTCAGGCGTTGGACGTCATCCAGCCCGCGCCCCATGAAACGCTTGACCGACACCACGGTATTGAGGGGGTCGAACGACTGTTGCTGCAGCGCGGCATGACCGATACGGACATTGCCGTCCGGCAGATACTGAACGGCGGAGGGCAGCAGCGCCCTGCCTTCTTCATCCAGCAAAACCTGGGCATCACCACTGCGGACGGCCGCCACGAGCGAGTTGGTCGTGCCGAGGTCGATCCCGACCGCCAATCGTCGTTGATGAGGCGCCTCCGCCATGCCTGGCTCGGCGATTTGCAATAGTGCCATGCGTGTTGTTTCTCTTAAATGCCGACGAGATGATCGAGCGAAGCTTCCACCTCATCGGAGAATTTTTCTATGAACATCCATTCCCGGACCGCGGCCGCCGCTTGCGCGGGCTGCTTCAGCTCATCCAGCAGGTGTCCGGCCCGCTGCTCACAGGCACGTTTCTCATCCAGCAAATCCTGTCTCAAGGACAGCAGCGCCTGCTGATCCGACTCAGCCCGCGCTTCGGCCAGCGCTTCGCGCCACTCCATTTGCTGCATCAGAAACGTCGGCGCCATGGCCGTATTGGTTTCCACCTGCAGATCCACGCCCGCCTGCTCGATCAAATAGCGGGCGCGCGACAAGGGCCGCTTCAGGGTGCGGTACGCTTCATTGGCTTCCGACGCCCACTGCATCGCAACCCGTTTTTCTTGTGGCGAACCGGCAGCATAGCGATCGGGATGGACGGCGGCCTGGACACGGCGCCAGGCCTCGTCAAGCTCGGCACGATTCTGCCGAAAACGCGGCTCCACGCCCAGCAGGGCAAAGTAATCGGGACGCTCAGCCATCAGACAGTAAAGGATTCACCGCAACCGCAGCTGGCCTTTTCGTCCGGGTTACTGAATTTGAAACCTTCGTTCAGCCCTTCGCGCACGAAGTCCAGCTCGGTTCCGCTCAGGTACGGCAAGCTCTTCGGGTCAACGAAGATCTTGACGCCTTCGGATTCGAAGGAAGCGTCTTCCGGCAGCGGATCGTCAACATACTCAAGCGTATAGGACAAACCGGAACAGCCGGTGGTTCTCACACCCAGGCGCAGGCCGAGGCCCTTGCCGCGACGCTCGAGGTAGCGTTGAATATGACGGGAAGCCCGTTCGGTGAGAGTAACCGACATAACACCCCCGATCAGTTGATTTCGCGTTTGGTGCGATAGTCGCTGACAGCCGCCTTGATGGCGTCTTCAGCCAGAATCGAACAGTGGATCTTGACCGGCGGCAAGGCCAGCTCCTCGGCAATGTGCGTGTTGCGGATTTCGAGCGCCTCATCCAGGGACTTGCCCTTCACCCACTCGGTGATCAGGGAGCTGGAGGCAATGGCGGAACCGCAGCCATAGGTCTTGAACCGCGCATCTTCAATGATGCCGGAATCATTGACCTTGATTTGCAGCTTCATGACGTCGCCACAGGCGGGGGCGCCGACCATGCCCGTTCCCACGGACTCATCGCCCTTCTCGAACGAACCGACGTTGCGCGGGTTTTCATAGTGATCAATAACTTTGTTGCTGTAGGCCATTTTTTTCTCCACACTCAGCAACGGCGCTGCGCCGCTGTCTTGAGAATTTCCTGACTTCCGCCGGTGGCGCAAGCCCAATCAAATTTATCCGTTCAAGCTGAACGCCGACACGGCTTCCTGAGCCGCGCTCCGGCGATCATGGACCACGCTGCGCGCGGTGGTTGACGCCTGCAGATCGCGCATGCGCTGCTGATCCACCAGGTCTTGCAAGGACACCGAATCCAGGTACTCCACCATTTTATGGTTGAGCGTGCTCCAGAGTTCGTGCGTCATGCATTTTCCCACTTTGCCATCCGTGCCGCGCGAGCAATCCTGCTTGCCGCCACAGTCCGTGGCGTCCAGCGGCTCGTCCACGGCGAAGATGATGTCCGCGACCGTGACGTTGCGCGCCAGTTTAGCCAACGAATATCCGCCGCCGGGCCCGCGCATGCTGTCAACCAATTCATGGCGGCGCAATTTGCCGAACAACTGCTCAAGGTAGGACAAAGAGATGTTTTGCCGCTGGCTGATGGATGACAAGGTGACCGGCCCGCTATGCTGCCGCAAGGCGAGGTCTATCATTGCTGTGACTGCAAAGCGCCCTTTGGTCGTTAATCGCATTCGGAAACCCCTCTAAGTTAACTGGGGCACATGCTTGCCAATTCGCTACAAGCTGTAATACCCTATCAATTAAATCAAGTATAACGAATACCTGATTAAATTACTAGGGATTTATTCGGGTTTTTACCATTGGTCCAACAAAAACGGCAGCTTGCGCTGCCGTTTTTGCCTCTACCGCGGCTTACTGCAAGGTGCGCGTGAACACGAGTTCGCCGTCTTCCACGTCCACCGGTACCACGTCCTTGGGCCCGAAGCGCCCTTCCAGGATCAGCTTCGAGATCGGGTTCTCGATCTTCTGCTGGATGGCCCGCTTCAAGGGACGCGCGCCGAACACCGGGTCGAAGCCCGCCCGCGCAATCTCGGCCACCGCCGTATCCGACACTTCCAACTGCATGTCCATGGCGTGCAGGCGTTCGCCCAGGCGCTGGAGCTGAACCTTGGCAATGGCCTCGATGTTGGCGGCATCCAAAGCGTGGAACACCACCACTTCGTCGATCCGGTTCAGGAACTCCGGCCGGAAATGCTGCTTGACCTCCTCCCAGACCACCGCCTTGACCATCTCATACTCCTGGCCCGACATGGCCTGGATCTGCTGCGAAGCCAGGTTCGAAGTCATGACGATCACCGTGTTGCGGAAATCCACCGTGCGGCCCTGCCCATCGGTCAACCGGCCGTCATCAAGCACCTGCAACAGCACGTTGAACACGTCCGGGTGCGCTTTTTCCACCTCATCCAGCAAGATGACGCTGTAGGGCTTGCGCCGGACGGCTTCGGTCAGATAGCCGCCCTCCTCGTAGCCGACGTATCCCGGCGGCGCACCGATCAAACGCGCCACCGAGTGTTTCTCCATGAACTCGCTCATGTCGATGCGGATCATGTGGTCGTCGGCGTCGAACAGGAAATTTGCCAACGCTTTGGTCAGCTCCGTCTTGCCCACGCCGGTCGGGCCCAGGAACAGGAAAGAACCATAAGGCCGGTTCGGATCGGCCAGGCCCGCGCGCGAGCGGCGGATGGCATCCGAGACCAGATTGACCGCCTCATCCTGGCCGATCACGCGCTCATGCAGCTTTTCTTCCATTTGAAGCAGCTTGCTGCGCTCGCCCTGCATCATTTTGGATACCGGAATGCCGGTGGCGCGCGAGACCACTTCGGCAATCTCTTCCGTGCCCACCTCGGTGCGCAGCAGGCGCGGCTTGTCGGCCTCTTCTTCCGGCTGATGGCGCTCGGCCGATTTCAGCCGGGCCTCCAGCTCAGGCAGTTTGCCGTATTGCAGCTCGGCCAGCTTGTCGAACTGGCCCTTGCGTTGCAGTTCGAGCATCTCAGCGCGCAGCTTCTCGATTTCTTCCTTGATCGACTGCGTACCCTGGACCGCCGCTTTTTCCGACTTCCAGATTTCTTCGTAATCGGCGTACTCGCGCTCGAGCTTGCCCAATTCATCTTCGAGCGCCTGCAGGCGGCGGATCGAGGCCTCGTCCTTTTCTTTCTTGATGGCTTCGCGCTCGATCTTGAGCTGGATCATGCGGCGATCCAGCCGGTCCATCACTTCCGGCTTGGAATCAATCTCCATCCGGATCCGCGCGGCGGCTTCGTCAATCAGATCAATGGCCTTGTCCGGCAGGAAGCGATCAGTGATGTAGCGGTGCGACAACTCCGCCGCCGCAACAATGGCCGGATCGGTGATGTCGACGCCGTGGTGCAACTCATAGCGTTCCTGCAAGCCGCGCAGAATGGCGATGGTGGCTTCCACGCTCGGCTCTTCCACCAGGACTTTCTGGAAACGGCGCTCCAGCGCAGCGTCCTTTTCAATGTATTTGCGGTATTCGTCCAGCGTGGTGGCGCCGATGCAATGCAGCTCGCCGCGCGACAGCGCGGGCTTGAGCATATTTCCCGCATCCATTGCGCCTTCGGCCTTGCCCGCCCCGACCATGGTGTGGATTTCGTCGATGAAGACGATGTTGCGCCCTTCGTCCTGGGCCAATTCCTTCAGGACGGCCTTCAGGCGTTCCTCAAACTCGCCGCGGTACTTGGCGCCCGCCAGCAGGCCCGCCAGGTCCAGGGACAGCACCCGTTTGCCTTTCAGCGTTTCGGGCACTTCATTGTTGACGATGCGCTGGGCCAGACCTTCCACAATGGCGGTTTTGCCGACGCCGGGCTCGCCGATCAGCACCGGGTTGTTTTTGGTACGGCGCTGCAGGATCTGGATGGCGCGGCGGATCTCGTCGTCGCGGCCAATGACCGGGTCGAGTTTGCCCAGACGCGCCCTTTCGGTCAGGTCCAGCGTGTATTTTTTCAGCGCTTCGCGATTGGACTCGCCTTCGGCGGAATCCACCGCGCCGCCGCCGCGCACTTCCTCAATCGCGGCTTCAAGGGCCTTGACCTGGAGTCCGGCTTCGGCCAGCAAGCGCTGTGTGTCGCCTTTGCCCTGGGCCAAGGCCAGCAGGAAGAGTTCCGTGGCAATAAAGGCATCGCCGCGCTTGTCCGCTTCTTTGTCCGCTTGAGTCAGCAGTTGCTGAAGCTCCCGGCTGATCTGCAGATTGGCGGCGGCGCCCTGGACTTGGGGCAAACGCTCCAGCGCCGCGTCAACGGCGGGCTTCAGCCGGGAGACGGCAATGCCCGCCCGCGACAGCAAGCTGCCGGTGCCGCTTTCGGCATCGTTGAGCAGGGCGGATAAAACGTGGAGGGGCTCGATGTAAGCATGGTCGCTTTTGGCGGCCATGCTTTGCGCATCGGCCAAGGCTTGCTGAAACTTGGTTGTCAGTCGTTCAATTCGCATGGCTATTCACTTTGCAAGAGAGGTAGACCTGAGGTCTGATGCCTTGGATTTGAGGTCAAAACCACGTTTTTCAATAGGGGGGAGGCCCACCCCTACCCGCTTGCGCGGGCCCCTCAAGGGGCGGTGCCAGCGGGCCGGCAAAGCCGGACCCACGGCACCCTGGATGGGGCCGTGCTTCTTTTGTAGGAGCGGGCTCTGCCCGCGAACCGCCCACCCTATCAACGCCCCGGATTCGGCTGCAATTCATGCAGCCGGTCAATTTCTTCCAATACGTCCTGCGACAGCTCAACATTGACGCTGTCCAGATTCTCCTTCAGTTGCGCCAGCGTGGTAGCGCCGATCAGGTTGCTGGCCACGAAGGGGCGGCTGTTGACCCAGGCCAGCGCCATCGTGGCGGGCGTCATGCCCTGCGCTTCCGCCAGCGCGCAATAGGCCTCGGCAATCCCCATGGCCTGCGGGCTGGTATAACGGTCAAAGCGTTCGTACACCGTCAGTCGCGCGCCGGCCGGACGCGCGCCATGGCGGTATTTGCCGGTCAGCACCCCCATCGCCAACGGCGAGTAGGCCAGCAAACTGACTTGCTCAAGATGAGAAA
>JBAYOI010000018.1:0-22051 GCA_041678365.1 Pigmentiphaga sp.
CCTCTTTGCTTCGCAGGCGCTGGACGTTTCAGCATTGCGCCGCCGTCTGGCGGAGTCCGAATATACAGACAGCCCGCATCACGACTGAAGCGGTTTTCATCGCAAGGCCGTTTCCGGCGCACCTATAGAAAAAGCCCTTGTCCAAACAACAAGGGCTTTTGTTTTTGACGCGAACCGACTTACTTCAGATCGTCAGGCACCACGCCGCCGTTGGCAGCCAGTTTTTGCATGACTTGCTTGTGCAGCCAAATATTCATTGAGGCCGAATCATTAGTGTCACCGGTATAGTTCAGCTCCTTGGCCAGCTCTTTGCGGGCGGTCAGGCTGCTGTCCAGCCCCAGCAGCTTCATCAAATCGACAATGGACGTCTGCCAATTCAGCTTCTCGGGATGGTTGGCGGCTTTCTGGGTCAGGATAGCCGCCACATCCACGGGCTCGGCAGCCTGCGGTGCAGCGCCCGGCGCGCTGGCCCCGGCAGCCGGGGCCGTGGGTTCAGCAGCCGGTTTATTGGCGGGATGGCTGGACGGGAAAATTTTGCTAAGGATGTTTTTGAAAATACTCATGGAGTTATTCCTTTCCTTAAAGTGAGCGGCAAGAACAACACTGACAATACCAAAGTTTGCCAACGGCAATCCTAAACGTTTCAAATCTTACAGCCCGACACTTGTCCGCTCGAGCGCCTGCGGCATGGCGTTGATGAAGCGATGCCGTCTTTCTGTAAACAATCGTTCACATTTGAAAGCCCGGCAAGCTTGACCTTCGGGCCAAGGTTACATGCTAGACTCCGACGCATCAGAACTATTCGCGTTAACCCTAGTATTTTCCTTCAACCTTAAGGATCCACCATGAAAAACGTTCTTCTTGCCACCCTGCTTGCCGCTGCTCTGGCTGCTTGCGGCAAAAGCGAAGCCCCCAGCACTGCTGACACCCTGCAAGAACAGGCCAGCGAAGCCGTCAACACGGCGGTAGAGAAAGCGGAAGAAGCCGCTGAAGCGGCGGGCGAAGCGGCAAAAGCCTCCGCTGAAGTGGTCAAGGAAGAGTCGGCAGAAGCCGCCGAGTCCACCAAACAAGCCGCCAGCGATCTGGCTGAAGCTGCCCAGGAAAAAGCGGCTGAAGCCCGTGAAAAAGCCGCTGAGGCCGTTGATGCGCTGAAAGACAGCGCCGCCTCCGCCGAACAGAAAGCCCGCGATGCGTTTGAAGGCTTGAAGTCCAACGAGAACAAATAATCCTCTTGTTCTTGCTTGGACGACAAAAAACCAGCCTAGGCTGGTTTTTTGTCGCCGGGCCGCCCCCAAGGCAAAAAAGCGCCCCCTTGGGGGGCAGCGCCGCCGCGTCAGCGGCTAGCGTGGGGGTCATTTTTTGTCGCCGGGCCGCCCCCAGGCCCGCTTACACCAGCGACTCACCTTCTCTTCTGGCATCAACCACATCTTTCCAGACACCATGGGTGAGGACCAGCAACACACCCGCCGCCAGAATCGGCCAGACCAGAATATACGCACTCAATAGGAAGGAACTCATACTGCTTTCTCCTTTACAGGGTTGCGGATTGGAAATTGGTCACCCGCTCTCCAATCACATCGAAATCAAAACGCTCACGGTTGAACAGGCTGACGCCGGCGCACACCACCGCGCTGACGCCATAGGCCAGCAATGAACTCAGCAGGACCTGGTAGTCCCGCATTTGCTGCCACGCCCACGGCAGCACGGCCACCGTGCCGATCAGACCGACCAGCAGCCCAACGCGCTTGCCAAAAAAACCGAAAGCCATCAAACCGAACACGACGCCCGCGCCCACACTGCCAAAGATCTCCAGCACACCGCCCAGCCATCCGGTAAGCGGAACGACATCAAAGCGCACCAGCAGGAACACCAGAAAGGCCGCCAGCACCGACGTGGTAAAGGCCAGATTGCTGACACGGTCCCAATACAAGCTGACGATCACCGGAAAGACGATGGCTCCCCACAAGGCGCCCACAAACACCAGCATTGAGAGGATGTCCAGCCGGAGATAAGCGAACGCCACGCCCAAGGCGGTCACCACAATCATCGTGATGCGTCCGATCCAGATCATCAGGGTAGGATTGGGTTTGCCGCGCGCCAGGTTCTTGCCGTAGATGTCCGTCATCATGATCGACGACAGCGCGGACAGATCCGAGTCCGCGGTAGACGACAGCGAACCGATGATCAGAATGAAGAACAGGCACAGCAAGGCGGGCGGCAGATAGGTGGCCGCCATTTGCGGCACCAGATTGTTCAAATCGCCGTCCGAGGGGGAAATCCCGCCCAGCAAGGCCAGAAAGCCCAACATGCCCAAGCCGATCACGATCGAGCCATACCCGATCGTGGCGGTAATGAACGTGCGCTTGATCAGATCCTCGCGCACGGCGAACAAACGCTGGGCAATCGTCTGGTTGCCAATCGCATAGGCCAGCACGGCAATGAAGAAAGGCGCGCCTTGTTCAAGCAAGGCATTCTTCGAGAAAAAGTTGGCCTGCTCAACGTCAAGGCGGTGCCACCCCTCGACAAACAGGCTCGGGCCGCCCAAGGCGAAGAACATGAAGGGAATGATGATGACGGCGGCCAGGATCATGGCCAGCAGTTGCACCGAGTCCGTCAGCACCGAGGCGCGAAAGCCGGACCACAGCGTATACGAGAGCACACCAACGGCGGCCACCAGCACGCCTTGCAGGAAACTCAACGGAGACAGCATGGAGACCAGCGCGCCCGCGGCGGTGAAGTTCACCATCAGGCTGATGATGCTGCCCAGCACGTTGGACAGCGCCAGCATCATCTGGCTGCAACGGCCATGGCGCGCATGCATGATCTCAGCCAGCGTGTGCGCATTGGGCGCCACCTCACGAAAACGGCGGCCAAACGGATAGATGAACAAAATCATCAACGCGCCCCAGAATCCGTAATGGATGGCGCCGGACAGGCCGTATTTGTAACCCGAACTGGCTGCGGCGTAGATGGACGCGGCCCAGACCCAGGTGGCCGTCATGCTGGAAGCGGACATGCCAAAGCCGATCGCCCCGTTGGAAGTCATGTAGCCATCTGCACTTTCTTTTTTCTGGCCGATCTTCAAGGTCATCAAAAAAGAAAGGGCATAAAAACCAAACAACAAAAGCAGGACTGTTGTCAGCGATAATTGATGCATGCAAGCTCCGGGTTGTCTATGTACACCGGACAAGCATTTGAAAAAGCCTCTTACGCATGAAGAACGCAACAAGCCCGATCCGGGTAGATCACGCTTTGCCAAGCAGCATGATCCGTACAACGAAAAACAATAAATTGTGAAAATGTCCGGGTTGAAGAAGCTTCAACACTGACAGCCAACTGGGCTGGGGACGCGAAGACACCACATTGTGGTCCGAGAGCGAGTGGCACAAGACGCCTGTTTTGCAGTGACATGAAATGTCTCGCGGGCGTTGTAGCAAGTACAACATTTGCGTGCAAAAACCAAGGGCACTCAACTCTCAAGAAGCAGATCTTAACACCTATCAAGGGTTCAAGCAATTTTCCTCATTAATAAAAAGCACCAGCGACGCATCAACAGGCTGAATCAACACACCCAAAAATTCATTGATTCATCAATTTTTAGGATTTTTTCGGCACAAAAAAAGCAGGGGATGCATCCCCTGCTTTTCCGTCTGCTTCCCAGCCATGAAGGAAAGACTATTTTCCTGAGATCTTGATCGGCACGCCGCGTCCGGGACTGCCGGAAACCAAACCCGGCTGATCCGGTCTGGGCCGGATCAGCAGCGGAAAAAAGCGCCAGAGATAAACCAGGAAAGTCAGCACCCAGGCCGTGGCCGAGGTATGTAGCAAACTGGTGCTGACCGCCACCGAGCTGGGGACCAGCGCCAACAAGCGGCAAGCCGCCGAGATCAGCAGCAGCACGTAGCAGGTCATGATCAAGCGGTCTGCTTTCAGCGTCAGGCCCAAATGGCCCATGGCCGTGCGCGTGACCATGCCAATGATCAGCACAGAGAAACCCGCCACGCCAAGCGTATGCATCGGCCAAGCGTCACGCATCAGCCAATTGAACTCCTTGCCTGAGATCTGCGCGGCGGCCAGCAGCAGACCCGCGCTCAAGCCCGCATAGCCGATATAAAGAATCCATAGCAGCGGCACACGCCGGACCGCCAGCGGCTTCCAGGCCAGCACCTGCCACAGGGCCAGGCCGCCCGCCGCCGCCAAAGCCGGCACCAGTCCGGTTGACCAAGCAAATAAACTGAACAGGATTGCCAGACAGCCCACCGCCAGCTGCACCTGGCCGCTGCCGGTGTGCATCGGAATCGTCAACCCGGGCACCGCGCGCATCGCGAAGAACGGAATCACACGCCGCGCAACCAGCAGCGCAACCACGGCCATGCACAGCATCCCGGTATAAAAATACTGCATCAGCAGCGGGTAGTCGCCCTGCCAGACCGCCCATAGGAACAGGCCATTGGCCACGCCCAAGGCCAGTACCAGCGGCGGCACGCCATAGTTGCGCTTGCTTTTCGTTTTGTAGATCACCTGCCCCAGCGCCACCGCGCCAATCAGATAGACCAGCGATTCAGAAACAAAAGCGAACCAGAAGAAGAAACCGCCCGGAATCAGGTAGGCGAGCCGGGCCAGCAGCCACAACGCGCACAGCCATCCCAGTGCCCGGCCTTTCAAGGGGTTCACACCGGTCCAGGTTGCACTGGCCGTCAACAGAAACCCCAGGGCAATGGTGGCGATGAAGCCCCACAGCATCTCATGCGCATGCCAGATCACGCCGTTCAGCGAACCGCGAAGCACGGTGGGCGCAAAGACCCACAATGCCACGGACAATGCCGCCCAAAAACAGCCCGCCATGTACAGCGGGCGAAAGCCCATGTCGAGAAACGCGCGCCATTGCGGCGGTAAATCCGCATTCGTCCGCGCCTTCGGGGGTGAGGAAGGTTCAAGCATTGAATAACTCCTTCGGCACGTCGTCGGGATTGCGCTGGATCTGATAGCCGAGCCAGAGACTCTGCGCAATGCGCGCCGCCATCATGCAGGCGCGCTCGGCCATGGGCTGATTGGCCTGCCGATCAGCGGTTTGCTTGAACAGCGCCAGCCAGCGCTGGAACAAGGCTTCGCTCAATACGGGCAAGGCGGCATGCTTGACCATGGGAGAGCCCGAAAAGCGCCGGGTTTTCAGCAGAATGGCTGACCAGAAGTCCACCAGCTTGGCCAAATGGTGGTCCCAGTCCTCAACGTGTTCATTGAAGATGGGACCCAAGACTTCGTCGCGCCGGACCTCGGCGTAAAAATCATGGACCAGCTTGGTGATTTCTTCTTCTGTACACAGGGCGATGTCGGGCATGCGGCTCTCTTCTGGATGGGGCGGATATATAAGATTTATATCAAATACATCTTTTAGCAATGGGTATTTCCTGACAGCGCCTAGGGGATTACACTGATGGCACCCCAGCAACCCCGGGCCCTGCCGCCGCAACCATCATGACAGGCAACGCGGCCGTTGCCAATGGAACCCGGGCGGACCGGGCATCGCTGCGCCTTCTTGGGCGGAAGCAGCCGCATCAATAACCCAGTGTAATGAGTATGCCGATCAAGGGTTATTGAAGTCATGGATTGCTTGTCATCTTGCTTGCGCAAACTCCTTGCTTCAATCACTGATCAAAGAGTTCCCGATGTGGCGTTATCACAATCCGGTTCAAGTCCATTGCGGACTTGACGCCCTGCACGGCTTGAGCGATGCCGTTGGCTCGCGCCGCGCCGTGCTCATTACGATTCCCGAAGCCGACGAATTGGGCTGGACCCAGGCGCTCGGCGCCGCGCTCGGCGAGCGCCTGGCGGGCATTGAGGCCTGCGTCCAGCCGAATCCGGACCTGCGCTGGCTGGCTCCGCTTTACGCCCGCCTCTGGCAGCGGCATCCGGACGCGGAATGCGTCATTGCCCTGGGCGGCGGCAGCGCGATCGATTGCGGCAAAGCGTTGTTGACCGCCACCTCTTCCGGCACGTTCACAGAGATTCTCGATCACTTGCGCGGCCACAGCGAACTGTCCGCTGAGCGCGCCAAAGCCCTGATCGCGCTGCCGACCACGGCGGGCACCGGCAGCGAAGTCACACCGTGGGCCACGCTGTGGGATGCGGAGCAAGGCCAGAAACACTCGCTTCATCTGCCCTGGACCTGGCCGGAAGCCGCCTTCATTGACCCGGCGCTGATGACCAGCCTGCCGCTGGCACCCACGCGCGCCAGTGCGCTGGATGCGCTGTCCCATGCGCTCGAATCTATCTGGAACATTCACCGCAACCCGGTGTCCAGCACGTTTGCCGTGGCGGCCATTCAAGAAATCCTGCTCACCCTGCCCGCCCTGCTCAAGGACCTGGGCAATACCGCGCTGCGCGCCCGCCTGGCGACCGCCGCCTTGAAAGCGGGCCTGGCCTTCTCCAACACGCGGACCGCGCTGGCGCACTCCCTGTCCTATCGCATCACGCTCGAACAGCAGGTGCCGCACGGCATCGCCTGCTCGTTTTCCTTGGGCCACATCATGCGGCTGGCGCAGGGCCGCGCCGCCGACGTCGATCATCTGCTGTGCACCGCCTTCCACAGCCGCACGGTTGAAGACGCCGCCCACAAGCTGGACCGTTTTCTTGCCCAGGTCGGTATCAGCACGCAGCCTGAGGACTACGGCATTGCACCGTCCGACTGGGCCCGGCAGATCGCGCAAAGCCTGGACGGGCCGCGCGGACGCAACTTCATCGCCCAGCAAGCCTGATGCCCGGCCTGCCCTGGAATCGACACGCGGCGCAGCCGCCCCGGCCAACCGCCCTTCCCATGACTTTTTCCGGATTAACCGCCATGTCTCTATCTCCTAGCTCCCCCGCCTCCGCCGTCCAGGCCGTCATCTTCGATTGGGCCGGCACCCTGGTCGACTTTGGCTCACTGGCGCCGACCCAGATCTTTGTCGAGGCCTTCGAGTCCTTCGGGGTTCATATCAGCCTGGAACAGGCACGCGGCCCGATGGGCCTGTCCAAGCGCGAGCACATCTGCCAGCTGTTTGCCGATACCGAGGTCCGGCGGCAGTGGCACAACCACTTTGCCCGCCAGCCGGACGAGCATGACGTGGACGCGCTGTACGAGCGCTTCATGCCGATGCAGATCGCCAAGGTCGGCGAGTATTCGCAGCCCATCCCCGGCGCGGTCGACACGCTGGCCTGGCTGCGCGGGCAAGGCATCAAGATCGGCTCCTGCTCCGGCTATCCAGGCGCGGTCATGGCGGTGCTGCGGCCGCTTGCCCGGCAGGCGGGCATCGCGCCCGATCACGTGGTGGCCGGCGATGAACTGGACGCGGGCGCCCGGCCCGGCGGTTTCATGGCCCTGGCCAATGTGCTGGCGCTGAAGGTCGAAGACGTGCGCAGCTGCGTCAAGGTCGACGACACCGCGCCAGGTATTGAAGAAGGGCGCAATGCGGGCATGTGGAGCGTGGGCCTGTCCCTGTCCGGCAACGAAGTCGGCTACCCGCTCGATGCACTTGCCGCCGTGGATCCAGCCGTGCTCGCCCAGCGCAAAGCCTTGGCGGAAGACAAGCTGCGCAAAGCGGGCGCCCATTACGTGATCGACACGATTGCGGACCTGCCGCCGGTGATCGAAGCGATTGCCGCCCGGCGCGCGCGCGGCGAGACGCCCTAACGGCGGCCACAGCAGTCGGCCACCGTTTTCCGTTCACCCGCCGCGCCTCAATCCGTCTCCACCGCAGCCAGAAAAGCCGCCGTCGGGCCGCTGTTTTCCCGCCCTGTCCGCCACACCAGCGTCGCATTGGTCATGGCCTGGCTTTCCTCGATCCGGACATAGCTGAGATCCGGATGCGGATCGCACTCGTCCTCCGACACATAGCCCAGCCCGAAGCGGCTGGCTACCGCCAGCCGGATGGCTTCGCGGCTGCCCAGCTCCAGGGTGCTGTTCACCTGCACGTCATACTCCAGCAACAGCGCATCGAACAGGCGCCGCGTGGTGGAGGTCGGCTCCCGGAAAATGAAGGGTTCTCCGGCCAGCGCCTTGATCGACACCGACGCCTGCAAGGCCAGCGGGTGCGAACGCGGCACTTGCAGCACGATCGGACAGCGGCGGATCGTGCGCTGTCCGCAGTGCGGCAGCCTGCGATTGACGGCAAGAATCCCGATGTCCGCATCCATCTCTATCACCGCCTGCTCCACCTTGGCCGAATCCCCGAAACGCACGCTGACATGCACCTTTGGATAGCGTTGTTTGAAGTGGGCCAGCAACTGGTTCAGGTGATACGGCCCCACTGCGGCAATCCGCAAATAGCCCGCTTGCATGTACCGCGCATTGTTCAGCAGTTCGTAGGCGTCCAGCTCGGAGTCCAGCATCCGGCGCGCAATCCCCATCAGGTCCCGGCCCAGGTCCGTAATGCGGATGGTCCGGCCCATCCGTTCGAACAGCACGCTGGCGCTCAGCGTCTCCAGGTGCTTGATCTGGCGGGAGACATAGGGCTGCGAAACCCCCAATTGCTTGGCGGCGGCGGAAAAGCTGTTGGTTTGCGCCACCGCCAGAAACGTTCTGAGATGCTGGGAAATCAACGCTCATACCTCATGGTTATGGTTCATCGAAGAATCGGTTATTGAAGTCATAGTCGAATTGTCACGTCTATTTGTGACACTTCATCGTGCAGCGGCGCCCCGCACTCAACGGCTCCTTCTTTCCCCCGGGAGAGAACGGGCTCCAGATACGACCACGAGGACTGGACTCCTCGATTGACCATTTGAGAGAACTTCGATGAAGAAACTAACCCTGGGACTGGGTTTGATGGCACTGGCCGGCACAGCCTGGGCCCAGTCATCCGTGACGATGCACGGCGTACTGGACGTCGGCCTCAGTCATTACCGGGTCAGCGGCGGCGACTCCATGACAGCGCTGTCTGAACATGGCAACAGCAGCAGCCGTCTTGGCATCCGGGGCCGGGAAAACCTCGGCAACGGCATGACCGCGCTGTTCTGGCTGGAAGGCGGCATCGACCCCAGCGCGCCAGGCTCCTTTGCGTTCACCCGCCGCTCGGCTATCGGCCTGTCCGGCGCCTTTGGCGAAGTCCGCCTGGGCCGGGACTACACCCCGTCCTACAACCACATGTCGGCGTTTGGCGGCCCCTGGGTCACCAACGGCGTGGGTGAAAACCTGTTGTATCGGGCCCGCGCCACCAGCCACGGCAGCAGCAACGGTGGCCAAAGCACCAACGTCCGCGCCAGCAACGCCATCAACTATTTCCTGCCGAAGAATCTGGGCGGCGTATACGGCCAGTTCATGTACGCCTTCGACGAAGCCGTTGACGGCCATCCTGGACGCTTCATCGGCGGCCGCCTGGGCTACAAGGCGGGCGACTTGGATGTGGGCGTGTCCTACAACACCGTGGCGGGCGGCCCGAACGCGCCCGCCACGCGGCCGCGCGACATGCAGAACCTCGCTTTGGGCGCCGCCTACCAGCTGCCTTTTGGCAAGCTGACCGCGCTCTACATCAACGACCGCGTGGAAATGCCCGGCGGGGACAAGAAGTTGACCGGCCTTTCAATCGGCCTAGCCGTTCCGCTGGGCTCAGGCACGGTCCGCGCCAGCTACGGACGCATCAAGTTTGACCATGCCACAGACCAGTCCAAGGCGCAGAAAGTGGCGCTCGGCTATGTCTACAACCTGTCCAAGCGCACCGCCCTGTACTCGACGCTGGCCTATATCGATAACGACAACGGCGCGGCCTTCGTGACCGGCGGTCCGTCCGGGCTGGCCAACCGTTCGGCCACCGGCATCGATTTCGGCCTGCGCCACAACTTCTGAACCACAACCCGGACTGGCGCAGCGCCAACGCCAGTCCCTTCATTGCGATGACTCATGCCTAACTCACCTCTCAGCTCCCATGATACGCAGCGCCGCCAACTCCTGATGGGCGCGGGCGGCCTCGGCCTTGCCCACCTGCTGTGGCCCGCCGCCGCTTTCGCACAACCCGCCAACGGACCGGACGGTGACGCGCCGCGCCGGGGCGGCAAGTTCGTTTATGCCAACGTTTATCCGAACAACCGGATGGGCGACGCGCACAATGGACGCCACCCCTACTACCTGCTCGACCTCAACACCCGTTCCATCTACAACGGCCTGACCTACGTGGACGATAGCTTGACGGTTCAACCTGAACTGGCCGAGTCCTGGTCGGCCAGCGACGATCAGAAAACCTGGACCATCAATCTGCGCAGCGGCGTGAAGTTCCACGATGGCTCCAGCATGGATGCCGACGACGTGCTGGCTTCGTTTGCCTTTCACCAGGCCAAGACGTCGTATGCGCGCCAGATCGAGCGCGTGGAAAAAACCGGACCGCTGCAGGTGCGCATGCACTTGAAGCAGAGCAACAGCGAGTTCCCGTACACGCTGGGCGAATATCAACTGATGATCATGCCCGCCGCGCCGATCGACACCATTGGCCTGAGCGGCATCGGCACCGGTCCCTACCGCATCGTTGACCTGGACCCGAAGCGGCGCATGCGCACCGAGCGCAATCCGCATTACTGGCGTCCCGGCCTGCCTCATTTCGATACCTTGGAAATCGTCAGCCTGCCTGGCCGCATGGAAGTGGCGCTGAACGGTTTCCGCTCGGGCATGTACGACGCGGTGCTGGGCGTGGATCCCGGCCTGCGGCCCGACCTGGAGCGCCTGAAGAACATCCAGATCAACCACTCCAGCGCGGGAGACCAGGCGCTGATGATTCTGCCGAAGTACGAAGGATCGGTCTTCAATGACAAGCGGATCCGGCAAGCCCTGGCCTTGGCCATTGACCGCGAAAAAGTCATGCAAGTCGTGTATGGCCAGGACATGGGCTGGGTCGGCAACGACTCGCACCTGGCCCCGCCCAACGCCGAGTTCCTCGCGCCGGTCAAGCGCGACGTGGCCCGGGCCAAGCGTTTGCTGGCCGAGGCGGGCTATCCAAACGGCATTGAGCTGCCAACGTTTTACTTTACGGCTTCCTGGCCGGAAATTCCGCGCGTGTTCCAGGTCGTTTCACAAACCGTCAAGGAAGCAGGCATCACGCTGCCGATCGAACAGCGCCCGTCCGACGGCTACCGCGACTGGCGCGTTGGCGAAAAAACCGCCGATGGCCAGCTCAAGCACAAATTCGCCTACGGCCCTTCCGGCGTCCGCAACCCCGCTGTCAGCCTGTACAGGATGCGGCCGGACAATAATGAAAGCGGCTATTGGAGCGGCCCCGCCAGCGATGAATACATGGCGCTGTACAACCGTGCGATTGCCGAAAAAGACCCCGCGCAACGGCGCGGCATCTACGCGCGCATGCAGGAAATCCTGCACGAGGAAGTCCCCGCCATCCACCCGGTCGGGCGCAAGAATGTGTTGATTGCCACCACCCAGGTCCGGGGGCTGCGCAACCATTCCCAGGCCTGGTCGATCCGCTTCGACGACGTCTGGAAAGCATGAGGCATCGCGCATGTTGACAGCCATTCTCAGACGCGTGGGCAGCTCGGCTGGCGTCCTGCTCCTGCTGACGGCCCTCGTGTTTGTCGCCACCGAAGTCCTGCCCGGCGACGCCGTCCTGAACTCCCTGAGCTCGGATGACTTCTCCCTGATGTCCGAAGAGGAAGTTCAGGCGCTGCGCGCCGAGTACGGTCTGGACAAGCCCGCGGTCCAGCGCTATGGAGAATGGCTGCTTGGCGTGCTGGGCGGCGATCTGGGACACACCATCATGGCCAACACGCCGGTGGCGTCCTTGATCGCCTACCCGATCCGGAACTCCTTGCTGCTCGGCGCGGTGGTGGCCGCGGTGGCGATTCCCCTCGCCCTGCTGCTGGGCATGGCGGCCGCGTATTGGCAGCGCCGCTGGCCGGACAAAATCGCATCCGGCGCCTCCATCCTCGGCTACTCCATTCCCGAGTTCGCCAGCGGCAACTTCCTCATCCTCTGCCTGGCAATCTGGGTTCCGGTTTTCCCGGCGGTCATTTCCGCGTTCACGGACGCGCCGCCGAACGAATTGCTGGCCCTGTCCTTTCTTCCCGTCATCACCGTGGTGTTCGGTTCCGTCGCCCATTTGCTGCGCTTGGTGCGCGGCGGCTTCCTGGAAGCGCTGAACAGCGACTATGTTGAGCGCGCCCGGCTGACCGGCGTGCCCGAGTGGCGGCTGGTGCTGCGGCATGCGCTGCCCGCGTCGGTCATTCCCGCGCTCAGTTACGCGGCCCTGTATGTGGCGGGCCTGCTGCAAGGCATCGTGGTGGTGGAAAAAGTCTTCGGCTACCCCGGCCTCGGCCTGGTGCTGATCGACGCGGTTAATGCTCGGGAAGTGGCCGTTGTCCAGGCCATTGCGCTGCTCAGCGCCGTCACCGTCGTGGTCTTCAACCTGCTTGCCGATCTGGCCATCGCGCTGCTCGACCCCCGGGTCCGCCACGCTCACTCTTTTCTTCGCTCCCCATGACGCTCAACTTCGACTGGCGCGTGCTGCGCCATCCGCTTTATACCCTGGGTCTGGCGCTGGTTGCGCTGCACCTGCTGATCGCCATCGGCGCGCCGCTGATTTCCCCCTTTGATCCAATCGAGCTGATCGGCGCACGCACCGAGGCGCCCAGCGCCAACTTCTGGCTCGGCACCGACGTGCTTGGCCGGGACTATTTCTCCCGCCTGCTGCATGGCGGGCGGATGGCGCTGCTGGTCGCCTTCACCGGCGTGCTGATTTCGGTCTTTCTTGGCAGCCTGACCGGCATTGCCTGCGCCTATCTGCGCGGCCCCTTCGATCACGCCATCATGCGCCTGGTTGACGTCAAGCTCGCCTTGCCGGGCATTTTATTCATCGCCCTGTTCGTCACCGGTTTGGGCGAATCGGCCCCGGTACTCGTGGCGCTGATCGGCCTGGTGTACATGCCCGGCGTCATCCGCATCGTTCGCGCCCAGGCCATCACGCAGATCTCGCTGGATTACGTGCGGGCCGCCCAACTGCGCGGCGAATCCGCGGCCGCCATCATCTGGCGCGAAGTCTATCCAAACACGCTCGACATTATTTTTGTCGAGTTCGCGATCCGCATGTCCCATGCCGTGCTGCTGCTGAGTTCGATGTCTTTCCTGGGCCTGGGCATTTCCCCGCCCACGCCCGACTGGGGCCTGATGGTGTCCGAAGGCGTAGGCCAGATGAGCTTTGCGCCGTGGCTGGTGCTTGCGCCCGCGCTGTTCATCAGCACCTTGGTGCTCGGCTTGAACTTCGGCGCCGAAGCGCTGGCGGCGGCGCTGGGTGTTGACGCCTCTCGCGGCAAGGTGGGCTGAACCATGACACTTCTGAATGTTGATCAACTGACCGTGGCCTACCAACAGGCGGACGGTGGCTGGCTTGAGACCGTCAAGCAGGCCAGCTTTCAACTGCGGCCGGGCGCCTGCCTTGGCATTGTGGGGGAAAGCGGCAGCGGCAAATCCACGCTGGCCCGGGCGCTGATGGGCTACTGCCGCAATGGCGGCAGCATTCTTGGCGGCACTGTCCGGCTGGATACGCAAACCATCGTCCCGGCCGCGCCCGATGCCCGCAATCCGTTTCGCGGCCTCGGCATGGCCTACGTCCCGCAGAACCCGCTCAGTTCACTGACCCCGCATTGCCGCGTTGGCGATCAGGTCAGCGAAGCGGTGCGCTGCAACCAGCGCGTCTCGCGGGCCGCGGCCAAGGCTCACACGCTGGAGCTGTTCAAGGCCACCGGCCTGCCCGCCCCGGAACAACTCTATCAACGCTATCCGCATCAACTGTCCGGCGGCCAGCGGCAACGCGTCGTCATTGCGGCGGCGCTGGCCGCGCAGCCCCGCCTGCTGATTCTGGATGAGCCAACCACGGCGCTCGACAAGACCACGGAAAAGCAGGTCCTTGAGTTGATCCAGCAACTTCGTGACCGCTTCAACACCGCGCTTATTTACGTCAGTCATGACCTGAACGTCATTGCCAGGATGTGCGACGACGTGCTGGTCATGCGCCATGGCCGCATTGTTGAACAGGGCCCCACCACGCAACTGTATCAATCGCCGCGCCATGCCTATACCCGCGCATTGCTGGCGGCCATGCCCGCTGTGGACCCTTCGCGTTGCGCGGCACCGGCCTCTCCGCGGCCCGCATCCGACAGCCTGCTTCAAGTGGAGGCGCTGCGTTTCAGCTATCAGCGCCCGGCTTCGTGGATGAGCCGCCTCGGCCTGGCTGGCCAAGCCGCCAGACCCGCCGTGCAATCCCTGTCCTTCCGCATTCCGCGCGGCGAAACCCTCGGGCTGGTCGGTGAGTCCGGCAGCGGCAAAAGCACCGTGGCCGCCCTGGTGGCAGGCTTGTACGCACCGGATGGCGGCGAGCTGCGCTTTGATGGCGTCACGCTGCCAGCAGGCTTGAAAGCCCGAAGCCAAGCGCAGCGGCGACGCATCCAGGTGGTCTTCCAGGATCCCTTGTCTTCGCTGAATCCCCGTCACCGCGTCGCGGACATCCTGATCCGGCCGCTGACGCTGTTCTTCGGCCTGAACAACACGCTTGCGCGCCGCCGGGTACTGGAACTGATGGAAGCGCTGCATCTTGACCCGGCGTTATTGGAGCGCTACCCACGGCAATTGTCTGGCGGCCAACAGCAGCGGGTTGCCATTGCACGCGCCTTTGCCGCCGAACCCGAGTTGATCATCTGCGACGAAATCACCTCCGCGCTGGATGCCTCGGTGCAGGCGCAAGTCCTGCGCACGCTGCGCGAACTGCAAGCGTCAACCGGCGTCACCCTGCTTTTCATCAGCCATGACCTCGGCGTCGTGCAGCAAATGGCGCAGAGCGTCCTGGTCTTGCGCCACGGCGCTGTCCAGGCCTATGGCCGGACCGAGGATATCTTCCGCCATCCGCCGAACGACTACACCCGGCTCTTGCTGGAAGCCTCGGCGGCCCCCGTTTTTTCGTCCGGACACGGCAACCGCGCCAAACCCGCCGCCAGCACGGATTCGGACATTCTTCTTTTCTCAAGCAGGACTGCTTTGCATGAAACTCCTTCACCTCACCGATCCGCACCTCGTTCCGAAGGGCGAATCGCTACACGGGCTTGATCCCAGCCAGCGCCTGCAAGCCTGCGTGGATGATATCCTGGCGCACCACACCGATGCCCGCGCCTGCATCATCACCGGCGACCTCACCCATCGCGGCGAACGAGCCGCCTATCAAGCCTTGCACGATCAACTGCAACGCCTGCCAATGCCGGTCTATCCGCTGATGGGCAACCACGACGTCCGCGCCGTTTTCCGGTCCGTGTTCGCGCAATCACTCGATGACGGCAACGGCTATGTACAGGGCGTCCAACGGCTTGCAGGCCATAGCCTGGTAATGCTGGACACCCTTTCCGAAGGCGAATCCGGCGGCCGGTTCGACGCGGCGCGCCTGGACTGGCTGGCCCAGTCCCTGGAGCGCGAGCGGGCGGCGGGCCAGAAAGTGCTGCTGTTCATGCACCACCCGCCCTTCCCGATCGGCATTCCCTGCCTTGACCGCATTTCCTTGTTTGAACCCGAGGCGCTGGCGGCGCTGCTGGGCCGCCACCGGATCGAGCATTTATTCTTCGGCCACGTGCACCGCCCCGTGTGCGGCCAATGGCGCGGCATCTCTTACTCAACCCAACGCGGACTCAACCATCAGGTGCCTTTTGACCTGGCAACCGTCAAACCGGTACCAAAGAGTCATGAACCGCCCGCCTATGCCGTGGTCTTGCTGAACGAGGACGCGGTGGTGACGCATTTCCATGACTTTCTGGATGACAGTCTATACACCCAGCTTAAGCCGTAAAGCGCTCGCATTCTCGGGCACGCCTTAGGGTTGTGTTTTTTGAACTTGGTCGACAGGAAACCCAAGGCTATCCGCATAGCGCAGCAACGCGGCCACGGTTGCCGGGTCCGCCTGCTTGTCCCTGGACAGAACCCATAGGTATTTTCGGTTAGGCGTGCCGACCAGCGCGTATTGATAATCGCCTTCAACGCGGATGATCCAGTAATCGCCCCAGACCATCGGCAGCCAGGCGGTCCATGCTGGCGCAAACCTGACTTCCAGCTTTGCCGGATCTTGCGGCTCAAAACGCGCCAGCCTGCCCTCGCCCCGGGCCGACCGGGTCTCGCCCGTGGCGGTACGGCATTGATTGGTGACGCCCAGTCCGCCGCCAGGTTGCAGCGCATAATCCGCCCTCACCTCGCCGCTGCACGCTTTCTGGAAGCGATTCGGCAAGCGAGCTTGTTCATACCAAGTGCCAACATAGCGCTCAAGATTGACGCTGGGATGGGTGGGCAGCGGTTGACTTGCTGTAGCGCAGCCGAACGCAGCGGCCATGACAAGCAGCGCTGGAACCAGACTTTTCTTCATGGATGCCTCCCGTTTGCGCAAGCATACCCGCGCCAGCACCTAATAAAAAAGCCCTTGACCGCAACATTCTGTACGATCAAGGGCTTCAGATACTGGCGGAGACTGTGAGATTCGAACTCACGGACGGTTGCCCGTCGGCAGTTTTCAAGACTGCTGGTTTAAACCACTCACCCAAGTCTCCTATAAAGCTTCAGTTTTCCCTAAAGCTTCACACCAGCGCGTGCAGTATGGCAAACGCGCTGAGCTGAAAATTATACCTAAATTCAGGCTGAAAATCAGGGATTTGGCGGGACTGCGGCCAATAATTGTCGGGTATACGACTGAACCGGGTAATGCAGCACATCATCGGCCAGACCCGACTCGACCACATGTCCCGAGCGCATCACCACGATGTCATCGGCCAGGTACTCCACCACGCCGAAGTTGTGCGTAATGAACAAATAGGCAATGCCCAGTTCCTTTTGCAGATTCTTCAGCAGATTCAGGATTTGCGCCTGCACCGAAACATCCAGGGCGGAGGTCGGCTCATCGCAGATCAGCAGCTTAGGCTCCACCGCAAGCGCGCGGGCAATGGCGATCCGCTGGCGCTGACCGCCCGAGAACTCATGCGGGTAACGGTCCAGCACGGCGGCGCGCAGGCCGACCTGATCCAGCAGATTGCGGACGCGCTGCTTGCGGGCGGCAGCATCCAGATGCGGCGCCAGCGCCTCGACGCCTTCTTCAAGGATATCGCCGATGCGCATGCGCGGGTTCAACGACGAAAAAGGATCCTGGAACACGATCTGGATCGATTGGCGCAAGCGTTGCAGCGCCGCGCCTTTGGCGCCGAGCAGGTTCTCGCCTAGCAAATGGGCTTGCCCGCCAATATTGGCCTGGCCATCAAGCAAGCGGATCAAGGCCTTGCCGGTGGTGGTCTTGCCACAGCCCGACTCACCGACCAGCGCCAGCGTGCGGCCTTTGCCAATGCTGAAGTTGACTAGGTCAACCGCCTTGACCCAGCCGACCGTGCGGCGCAGCAGGCCTTTTTTGATCGGAAAGTGGACGCTGAGGTTCTCAACGCTCAACAACACATCCGGGTTCAACTGCGCTTCGGTCAGCGTGATTTTATTCGGCCGTGGCGTTGAGCCCGTATTGAGGTCCAGCGCCCCGGGAAAGAAGCAGCGCACGCTGTGCTCGTCATGGAGAACGTCCATCTCCGGCGCGGTCTGCTCGCAAACCGGCTGTTTTTTCGGACAGCGATCGGCAAAGCGGCACGACGAGAAACGCTGGGTCAGCGCGGGCACGGTGCCCGCGATAGCCCGCAGGGGCTGGCCGCGCCGCCCTCTGCCGGGCAAGGCGTTGAACAGCAGTTGCGCATATGGGTGTTGCGGTGTCTTGAAGAATTGCGCCGCCGGCGCCACTTCAACAATCTGGCCCGCATACATCAGCGCCACGTGTTGCGCCATCTGCTTGACCACGCCCAAATCATGCGTGATCAACAGCATGGCCATGCCCAACTCCTGCTGCAATGATTTCAGCAACTGGAGAATCTGCGCCTGGATCGTGACGTCAAGCGCGGTGGTGGGCTCATCGGCAATCAACAGATCCGGCTCGGCGGCCAGCGCCATTGCAATCATGACGCGCTGCTTCTGCCCGCCTGATAGCTGGAAGGGATAATCGTCAATGCGCCGAGCGGCATCAGGAATCCCGACCCGATCCAGCCAGTACACCACCCGCTCTCGCGCCTGCTGCCCGCGAAGCGCCGTATGCGCCAGCACGTTCTCAAGAATCTGATCGCCGACCCGCATCACCGGGTTCAGGCAACTGGCTGGCTCCTGAAAGATCATGCTGATGCGTCGGCCACGGATCTTGCGCATCTGCCGCTCCGGCAACGCGTTCAAATCTTGTCCCGACAAGCGGGTGCTGCCCGCCACGATCTGGCCCGCTTCCGGCAACAGGCGCAGCATGGCCAACGCGCTCATGCTTTTTCCGCTGCCGGATTCGCCCACCAGGGCAAAGGTCTGCCGCGTCCGGATGGTCAGGCTCAGCGCATCCACCGCACGGACCCATCCTTCATCACTGTCCAGCACCACGCTGAGCCCGTCGATCTCAAGCAACGGTGCGGATTCCTTCATTTGACTCATGCCCGCTCCTGTTTGAAACGCGCCCAGCGCGGACGGAAAACCCGGGCGCGGGGATCAAACGCATCGCGCACCGCGTCGGCGAACAAGTTGGCGGACAGCACCAGGGCCAGCATGAAGGCAAAGGCCGACAGCAAGCTCCACCAGACCATCGGATCTCGCGACATTTCCAGGCGCGCCAGGTTGATCATCGACCCAAAGGAGTTCATGACCGGGTCCACGCCCACGCCAAGGTAAGACAGCACCGCTTCAAACAGCACCAGCGCGGAAAACTCCAGCACGGCGGTAATCAGCACGATATGCATCACGTTCGGCAACAGGTGCCGCCGCATGATGGTGAAGGAAGGCACGCCGAATGCCCGCGCCGCCGCCACATAGTCCAGCTCGCGCAGGCGCAGCACTTCGGCGCGCAGCAGGCGGCACAAGCCCGCCCATCCGGTCAGCCCAAGGATCAGGCACAACAGGAAGAGGCGGATGTCGGCGCGCTCCGCGCCCGTTTCGAAGGCGTTCGGATTGGAGTCAATGAAAACCTGGATCATCAGTACGCAGGCGGCAATCAACAATACGCCGGGGATGGAGGACAGCGTGGTGTAGAGATACTGAATCAGGTCATCGATCCAGCCTTTGAAATAACCGGCCATCAGGCCCAGGCCAACCGCCAGCGGCAGCGTGGCCAGGGTGGTGATGCTGCCAATGATGACGGCCGTGCGCACGCTTTTCAAACTCTGGGCCAGCACGTCGTTGCCGGTGCTGTCCGTGCCGAGGACGTGATACGTCTGGGACAGCACCACCAGCACCGCCGCCACCACGCAGACCGCGCACCAGCTCAGATAAATGGCGAACCAGGGGATCGGAGATCGCGGCGCAGCCGCCATTTCATCGCCATGCGGCGCGTCCCTCTCCGTACTCAACAACTGCCGCCACCCCCAGGACAGGGACTGCTGCGACCGGGCGGCCAGCACGGCGGCCAGCGCCAACCCGCTGACCCAGGCGACCAGGGCGCCCCAGACCACGCCCCGCCAGACCCGCTTTGCCACATCCGGCCAGCGCTCCGAGGCGGGATCGGTCAAGTGGGCGCCGCCGTGCACCAGCCGCGGGAAGTCTCGCACGGCTTCGCCGTTGTGCAGCACGGTCTCCTTGCTGAACTGCTGGTAGGCCAAGGGCGCGGAATAGGTTTTCTCGCGGCCGCTCAAGGGCTTGGCCAGCACGTCATCAAGCAGCGAGCGCGTCACCGGCGAATAAGCGCGCGATGACACGCCCGCTTCCAGCTGCACCGCCTCCAGCAATGGGCGGTAGTGGATGGAATCCAGCACTGCGATCAGGCCGAACACCATCAGCACGACCGCCGCGCTCATCGCCGATGCGCTCTGCGCCACACGCGCCCAGGTCTGGCGCAACGACGGCGTGCGCCGCACATGCAGCCCGTACAGGATCAAAGCCAGCATCAGCAGGTACAGCGCAATATCGGTCCACAGGAATACGATTTTAGGCATGGTGGGCTCTTACTCGAAACGCACGCGAGGATCCGCCAGGGTGTAGGAAATATCCGCCAGGATCAGGCCGATGATGGTCATCAACGATCCCAGAAAGACCATTGCGCGCACAATGGCGAAGTCCTGCGCCGCAATGGCATCCATGGTGTAGCTGCCCAGGCCCGGAATGCCGAAGAAGGCTTCGGCAATCAGGCTGCCCAGGAACAGCAGCGGAATGGCGGACACCGTGCTGGTCAGGATCGGCAGCATGGCATTGCGCAGCACGTGCTTGAACAGCACGACGCGCTCCGACAGGCCTTTGGAGCGGGCGGTCCGCACATAATCCTTGCCCACCTCTTCAAGAAAGACAGCCCGGTAAAAACGCGCTTCCGGACCCAGCTTGGCAATGATCGCAATGGCCACCGGCAGGATCAGGAAGCGGATGGCGTCCCAACCGGGTGCAAAACCGGACAGCGGCACCAGCCGCAAGGTTTTGGAGAACAGGAACTGGCCCGCAATGATGTAGAACAAGGTGGAGATGGAGAGCATGATCACGCACAGCACCACGCCCCAGAAGTCCAGATACGTTCCCCTGAAAAACACCAGGATCAATGAAAAGACAATGCTCGCGAACAAGCCCAGCAAGAAGGTTGGCACCGCCAGCGCCAGACTCGGTCCGATGCGCTCCGAGAGTTCCTGTCCGATGTTGCGGCCTGCGTCGGAACTGCCGAAGTCCAGCGCAAACAAACGCACCGAGCGCTCGAAAAACAGCGTGTCCGTCAACTTGTCCGTTCCTTGCGCCTGCTGATTGATCAACATCGGCTTGTCATAACCACGCTCCACCTTCCATTTTTCAATGGCTTCCGTCGTGACCCGGCGTCCGCCAATCGACAGGCGGGCCATATCGTCCGGCGTGGTCACGGCGAAAAACAGCAGGAAAGTGAACAGATTCACGCCAATCAGAATCAACACGCCATAGACAATGCGGCGGATCAAATATGCGGTCATGCGTTTCCTTCTTCCACAGCGCGTGCCTGCACGGTCGGCACGGCGGGCGCGCTGTCACGGCGGCGCGCCAACCGCCAGGCCGGCCACGCCAGGATCAGTACCGCGCCGATCAACACGGGGATGGGCCACCAGACCGGCTGGTTCCATTGCGCGATCCGTGCTTCCCGGCGCTCCGGGTCCACTTTCAAATACTGCAACTCATTGCGGATCATCTGGGTGGGCTTGCCGTTGCCCACCCACTGGTGATAGGCGCCGCCGGACTTCGGAAAAAAGCCGAACATCCACGGTGCATCCTCGCGAACAATATCAACCATCTCGGCAATCAGCCGCGCCTTTTCCGGTCCGTCGTCCAGGAACTTCATGCGCTCAAAACGCGCATCGAAGCGGTCGCTCCGGTAATTGGAGGCATTCTCCCCGCCCTGGTCCGCCTTGGCATTCGGCCCATACAGCAAGAACAGGAAGTTTTCAGCATCGGGATAGTCCGCGTTCCAGCCCCACATATAGAGCTGCGCCACGCCCCGCCGCATTTTGTCCTGGAAGCGGTTGTAGTCCGTGGCGCGGATTTCCAGCTGAATGCCGAGCTTGGCGAACTGGCGCTGCATCCAGTCGAAGCGGGACCGGGCGGCGGGCGAGGCGCCGCTCATGGCGTCAAAGTTCAACACCAGCGGCTGGCCGGTCTGCGCATGGCGCCCTTCAGGATAGCCCGCCTCCGCCAGCAATTGCCGGGCCGTTTCCAGCGGCTTGCGCCGTGCCACGCCCTGCTCCAGGTCATAAACCACCGGATTGACGCCTTCCGGCCCCTCGACGTAACCGAGCAAGCCGGGCGGCAGCGGACCATGCGCCACCTGGGCCTGGCTGTTTTCAAAGATGGCTACATACTCCTCCCAGTCCATGGCGATGCTGATGGCCTGGCGCAGCTTGCGATTGCGTTCGTTCTGTTGCGGATCAATCGACCCGCCCACCACGGGATCCAGCCAGTTGAATCCGAAATACCAGTTCTGCGTTTCAACCGTGGTGGGAAGCTGGATCTGGCGTTCCGCAAACAAGGCGGCCTTGTCTTCCGAATCGCCAATGGCCACGAGATAGGCCA
>JBAYOI010000019.1:0-21898 GCA_041678365.1 Pigmentiphaga sp.
CGTGCCGTATAAATCGTCGGGCCAGGCTTTTCCGGACGTGATTTCGGGCCGCGTCTCCATGGTGTTCGACTCGCTGCCGTCCACCATCGGCCACGTGCGTTCCGGCAGTGTGATTCCGGTGGTCGTGATGTCGCCGGAACGCGCGGCGGTATTGCCTGACGTGCCGACTGCAAAAGAACAAGGCTTTCCGGATGCCACGATGAACTTCTGGATGGGGCTCGAAGGGCCGGCCAATATCCCGAAGCCGGTCGTTGACAAACTCAATGCCGCCATGAAGGTGGCGGTCGAGTCCCCCGAGATGCAGGAGCAACTGAAGACCTTGGGGGCGGATACCTTCATCACCTCGCCCGAAGAGTTCGACAAGATCCGCAAGCGTGACATCGTCAACTACAAGAAACTGGTGCACGACATGGGCTTGGTTCAAGACTAACGCTGTCGAGGCTCGCGCCGCCTGGCGCGAGCCTGCTTTCTGGAAGGGAGCGACGATGAAAGAGAAAGGGGTGGGCGCGCGCATGCGCCGCAAAGAAGATGACCGCCATTTGCATGGCCGGGGCCAGTTCGTGGCCGACATCAAGATGCCTGGCACCTTGGAGGCGGCCTTCGTCAGGAGTCCGTATGCGCACGGCATCATCCGTTCCATTGACATTCCGGACGAATACAGGGCGCAGGTGTTCACCGCGGATAGTTTTCCAACGCTGAAGCCCATCCTGGCGGTGTCGAGCATTTCGGGATTCAAGCATTCGGACCATCCGGCGCTGGCCACGGATCGCGTGCGATTTGCCGGCGAACCGATTGCCATCGTGGTGGCGCGGACGCGGGCGGAGGCCGAAGACATTGCCGACCAGGTCAACGTCGAGATTGACGAGCTGCCCGCCGTGATTGATACGGTCGCGGCCACCTTGCCGGATTCGCCGTTGATCCGGGAGGAGTGGGGAGACAATCTCTACGCGGAGAAAGCCTCCGCCTTTGGCGATATTGACGAGGCCAAGCGCAGCGCGGACGTGGTGATCCAGCGCGAGTACAAAATGAATCGCCAATCGGCCGTGCCGCTCGAAGGGCGCTCGATCCTGGCCTGCTGGAACCACCGCATGGATGAGCTGTGCGTGTATACCGGCAGCCAGTCGCCGCACCAGACCCGGGTCGGCATGTCGCAGTTGCTGGAGATCGACGAGCGTCAATTGCAGTTGATCTCGCCCGATATCGGCGGCGGCTTCGGCTCTAAGCGCGTCCTGTATCCGGAAGAGCTGGTGGTGGTGGCCACCGCCATCAAGTTGAAGAAGCCCATACGCTGGCTTGACGACAAGCGCGAACATCTGCTGTCCAGTATTCACTGCCGTGAACACACGCACCGCATGACGGCGTATGCCACCAAGGAAGGGAAAATCCTGGGACTGGACGTTGACGTGTATGTGGATGGCGGCGCTTATGCGCATTGGCCCAACGGGCCCTTCATGGAAACCGGCATGGCGACCAAGAACATTCCCGGTCCCTATCACGTGCCGAACTACCGGTTCCGCAGCTTCACGGTGGCAACCAACAAATCGCCGATCGGCGCGTATCGCGGCGTGGCCCGGCCTGCCGCCTGTTTCACGATCGAACGCACGATTGATGAAATCGCGCACGCGGTCGGGCGCGAGCCCTGGCAGGTGCGGATGGAGAACATGGTCAAGCCGGAACAGATGCCGTATCGGACCATCACCGGTCTGGTCTTTGACAATGGAGATTATCCGGAATCGGTGCGGCAGGCGGCGGAACTGATTGACTGGGAGCGCGTCCGGGCGCAACAGGACAAGCCGGATGCGCAAGGCCGCTTGATTGGCGTGGGCTTTGCCAGCTTTACCGAGCAGACCGCGCACGGCTGCGGCGAGTGGGTGTCGCGCGGCACGCCGCTGATTCCGGGCTATGAGTCGGCCAACGCGCGCATGATGCCTGACGGCAGCCTGATGGTCATGGTCGGCATCGTGTCGCATGGGCAGGGAATGGAAACCTCGCTGGCGCAAATTGCCCATCAAGAACTCGGCATTGATCCGAAGCACGTCTCCATCAAGCATGGCGATACGCACCTGTCGCCATTCGGCATGGGCACGTTTGCTTCGCGCAGCATCGTGATGGCGGGCGGCGCCGTTGCAACCGCCTGCCGGGCGCTGAAGGCAAAGATGACCTTGATTGCGGCGCACCTGCTGAAAGCCGAGCCGGACTCGCTGTTGTTCGAGGGCGGACAGGTGCACGCGCCGTCGGGCAGCCTGACCTTCGAGGAACTGGGGCGGGTGGCGTATCTGCGGCAGGAGGCCCTGCCGCCCGGGGTGTCGCCGTTGCTGGATGAGACCGTGACCTATGAGCCCGCGGTGGACACCGGCGTCTTCACCTATGCCACCCATGCCGCGGTGGTGGCGGTGGATCCGGATACCGGCAAAGTGGACATCCTGGATTACGCCTGTGTCGAGGATTGCGGCACGGTGGTCAACCCGCTGATCGTGGATGGGCAGATTGTGGGCGGCATTGCGCAGGGCATCGGCACCGCCCTGTACGAAGAAATCCCGTATGACGAGGCCGGGCAGCCGCTGGCCACCACCCTGGGGGACTACCTGCTGCCGGGCGCCACCGAAGTGCCGGAGATCAAGCTCGGGCATTTGTGCACGCCTACGCCGCATACCGAATACGGCATGAAGGGCATGGGCGAGGGGGGCGCGATTCCGCCGCCCGCCGCCATCGCCAATGCGGTTCGGGATGCTTTGAAGCCCTTGGGCGCGGAACTGAACGAGACGCCAATGACGCCGCGCCGCATCCGCGCCGCCATTGTCGAAGCGAAAAAAACGGCCCGGATGCCGCTTGAGGAGGAAGTGGCATGAAATCGGCTGCCTTCCAATACGCCAAAGCCAAGGATCTGCCGGGGGCGCTGGATGCGCTCGGCGAGGCCGAGGGCGGCGTCAAACTGCTGGGCGGCGGGCAATCACTGCTGCCGATGATGAACCTGCGCCTGGCCTGGGCGGAGCAATTGCTGGATATTTCAGAGCTGGAGACGCTGAAACAACGGGAGCGCCGGGGGACGCGCTATTTCATCGGCGGCGGCGTCACGCATGCCGCGCTCGAGGACGGGGTGGCTGATGACCTGACGCAGGGCTATGTGCCAACGGTTGCGGCGGGGATTGCCTACCGGTCGGTCCGCAACAAGGGCACGATAGGCGGCAGCGTCGTGCATGCCGATCCGGCCGCGGATTGGCCGACGGCGCTGCGGGCGCTGGATACCCGGGTCCTGATCCAGGGGCGCCAGGACCAGCGGCAGCTGCCGCTGGCCGAGTTCCAGGTCGGACTGATGGAGACGGCGCTGGAAGCGGATGAAATCGTGCTCGGTTTTGAGCTGCCGGTGCTGTCCGAGCGCGCCCGCTGGGCCTACAAGAAGTTCAATCGCAAGACCGGCGAATTCGGCCATGCCTTGTGCGCGGCCGTGCGGGATCCGGCGCAGTCCTGGGCCTGCGTGATGCTGGGCGCGGTGGTGGACACGCCGCAGCGCTTGCCCGCCTTGTCGGAGTGGCTGCTGAAAGCATCCGCCGCGGACGTCCAGCGGACTGCGGCGCTGGACGCGCTGATCCAGGACGATCTGGGCCAGGTGCTTGACCAGGCGCCGGACAGTTATGAATTCCACTTGGCGGCCACGTTGATCCGTCGTGCTTTGCGGGAGGTAGTCTCATCATGATCAAGATTCAGGCGCAAGTGAATGGACTCGCTGTTGAAGCCAGCATTGATCCGCGCGTAACGCTCGGGGATTTCCTGCGCGACGACCAGGACCTGACCGGTTTGCACCTGGCCTGTGAGCACGGTGTATGCGGCGCTTGCACGGTGCTGGTTGATGAGGTGCCGGTGCGCGCCTGCATCACGCTGGCGGCGGCCATGGATGGCAAGTCGATCCGTACGATTGAAGGTCTGGAGGACGATCCGGTCACCGAGGTGGTGCGCGGCGCGTTTTCCGAGAAGCACGGTTTGCAGTGCGGTTTCTGCACGCCGGGCATGGTCATTACCGTGCGGGACCTGTTGCAGCGGGGGCGTTGCCAGAGCAAGGAGGAGATTCGTCAACAGTTGGCGGGCAATCTCTGCCGCTGCACGGGTTATGGGGGAATCGTCGAGGCGGCCGTGCTGGCGCGGGACCGCTTGGCGGACCAGCCCGCGGATCAGCCGGGCACGCTGACAGAAGGAGCAGTCAAATGAAGATCACGGGAGAGCGGCTGTTGCATGCGCCGCTGGAAACAGTTTGGGATAGTCTGTTCGATCCGGCTGTGTTAGCGTTATGCGTCCCCGGATGCGAGTCGCTGGAGAGAGAGGACAGCGGACGTTACCTTGCAAGCGTGGTGATGGCCATCGGCCCGTTGAAAGCCAAGTTTTCGGGTCACCTGGACATCACTGACATCGTCGAACAAAAAAGTTGCACGCTGCATTTTGAAGGCGCGGGCGGGGCGGCAGGCATGGCAAAAGGCGTGGCCGAGGTTCAGTTGGAAGCCACGCCGGAAGGCACCTGCCTGCGTTATGAAGCAGACACTAAAATTTCAGGAAAATTGGCCCAGGTCGGGGCGCGCTTGATTGACAGCGTCGCCAAGAAACTGGCGGCCCAGTTCTTCACTCGATTTGAGGAAACGGTGGCCGTTGCATCAAAATAGGAGAGGCTGGGGGGCAGTCTGGACAGGGATGGCAATGCTATGAACAGGGTTTCGCTCCGTCATTTCCGCAGTTTTGTCGCCATCGCCAAAAGCGGTTCCTTCACGGAAGCCGCGGCCAGACTGTTTCAGACCCAGTCCGCCCTGACGGCCACCATCCAGCAATTTGAAGAAGCGGTGGGCGTCAAGCTGTTCGACCGCACCACGCGCAAGGTCACGCTGACGGCGGTCGGAGAGAGCTTTCTGGCCGTGGCCGAGCAGGTGCTGGCCGATTTTGATAATGCCGTGTCGGACCTGGCGGCCATTTCCAAGGGCCAGAAAGGGCATATCCGCATTGCGGCCATGCCCTCGATGATCATCCATTATCTGCGGCCCACGCTGGCATCCTTTCGCAAGCTGCATCCGCACATCACCGTGTCCATCACCGATGGTGGCTCGGACCGGATCGAGAAAATCGTGCTCGACGGCGATGCGGACTTCGGTATTTGCGGACGGCTCAACAACTATAAAGGCCTGAACTACATACCGCTGCTGCATGATGAGTTCGGCGTGGTCTTTCCGAACGAGCATCCGCTGGCCGTCACCACCGGTCCGCTGACCTGGGCCTCCTTGAAGCAATACAGCCACATCAAGCTGAGCCGGGACACCGGCATCGGGTTCTTCATGGAAACCGAAGGCGAAAGCACGCTGGGGCTGAACTTCTCAACCGGGGATACGGCCTCCAGTACCAACGCGCTTTATGCGATGCTGGGCATGGGCGGGCGCATATCGGTGTTGCCTGCCTTGACCGCCCATGCCCACCCTTTGAACGTGTTCAAGTACCGGCGGCTGGTGGAGCCGGTGGTGCGCCGTGAAATCTGTCTGGTCACCCGCCCGTTGCGCGCGGCAACGCCGAGCGCGGACATGCTGTTGGCAGTGCTGATGGACTCCATCTCCGAATATTGCAACTTCGAAGGCGTCCACGTGGCGCGGCACGAGAAGGCTTAACTATTTCGTCTCATATAATGAGACGATAAATTGACCTGCATTTTCTTCCCGCTCATAGTTTCCTCCATCACTCTTATTTGGCGAGGCAGACATGAGTATTGGCGCTTATCTACACCATCTGAACCTGACGTCTCCGGATCCGGTCCGGATGGGCGCGTATTACCAGCGAACGCATGGCCTGGTGCCGGTCCCGCACGGCGAGGCGGTGATCGGCGCAACGCCGGGGCGTTTGCTGATGTGGACGCCGGGACAGAGCGGACAGCTCGGCTATGCGATGTTTGCCTTCCATGACGAGGCGGACTGGCGGCGTTTCAAGGCGCGCGAACTCGGCGCGGCCAAGCGCCCACTGCCAACGCTGGCCGTGTCGGTGCAGGACGCCGTTGCGATTGAGGATCCGGACGGCAACTGCACCGTTTTTGCCTGGCAGCCGGGGTTTCCGGCCAAACAGGACGGGGCGCTGGACCTGCCGGAAGCGCATATGCAGCACTTCGCCATGCGTACCCAGGATCCAGACCGGATGCGGGCTTTCTATCATGAGGTGCTTGGCTTCGGGGTATCGGACCGGGTGGAAGATCCGAGCGGCACGCTGCGCGCCTGCTTCCTGCGGACGGACTCTCTGCACCATTCGCTGGCGCTGTTCGGCGCGCCGACGGCGGGCTTCGACCATTTCTCGTTTGAAACCACGGGCTGGGACGCGATGAAACACTGGGGTGACCACATGGCCCGCGTCAAAGAAACCATCGTCTGGGGGATTGGCCGCCATGGCCCCGGCGACGACGTCTTCTTCATGGTGCGGGACCCGGACGGCAATCTGGCCGAGGTGTCTGCCGAAATCGAGGTCTGCGCCGCGGATCGCCCGACCGGCCTGTGGCCGCATGAAGAAAGAACCTTGAACCAATGGGGCAAAGCCATCATGCGTGACTGATGGCAGGCGCCCGCCACCCGAGACCGTCATGAATGTGCCGCGAACCTTCCAGATCCTGTCGATGTTCTCACTGGAAACCCCGGTGTTGCATCCGTCCGCGCTGATGCGCGCCTTCGGCGTGTCCCGAGCCAGCATCTACCGGGACTTGCAGGCGCTTGAGCAAGCGGGGTTGCTGGAGCGTGTGGCGGGCCAAGGCTATGTGCTGGGTCCGCAGGTGGTCGAACTGGACCGCCAGGTACGGCTGGCCGACCCGTTGCTGAAAGCCGCGGGCGTGAGGCTGCGCGAACTGGCGCAGCGCTTGGAGGCGGTCGTGCTGCTGTGCCGGGTGCATGGCAAGAAAGTGCTGTGCATCCACCAGGAGGCGCCGGATGGCGGGGCCAATGCCGTCAGTTACGAGCGGGGCCGGGCCATGCCGCTCTATCGGGGCGCCACGTCGCGGATCATCCTGGCCAATCTGGACGAAGCGCAGTTGCGCGATCTCTGGGAAAGCGACGCCGAGGCGTTGCAGGCGTCCGGGCTGGCAACCAGCTGGCCCGGCTTTCTGGACGCGCTGAAGCCCTTGAAGGAGCAGCGCTATTGCGCCACGCACAGTGAAGTGGATGCGGGCATGGCCGGACTGGCCGTGCCGCTGATGGAAGGCAAGCGCGTCCTGGGCAGCCTGAGTGTGGTGCTGCCGGTGGAGCGCTTGAAGCAAACGCCGTCGCGCCACGTATTGTCGATGCTGTTCAGGGTGGCCGACACAATGGAAGCGTCGCTGGAAGATGCGCGCTTGAAAGCAAGACAGCAAAAATAACATAGAGTCAGAACCATGAATCGATATCCTGTGGTAGTGATCGGAACCGGGCCCACCGGTTTGCTGCTGGCGAACTTTCTGGGCAGGTATGGCATCAAAACATTGGTGCTGGAGCGCCTGGACGCCTTGCTGGATGAGCCGCGCGCCGTGTCGATCGACGATGAAAGTCTGCGGGCCTTGCAGGCTGTGGGGCTGGTGGACCAGGTGTTGCCCAGCATTGTGCAGGGCTATGGGGTGCACTACTTCTCCTATGCGCAAGCCGAGTTCGCCCGGATTGAACCGCGCAGCGAGGAATACGGTTTCCCGAAGCGCAACGCCTTTCGCCAGGCCGTGCTGGTGGGACAACTGGCGCAGGGGCTGGCGCGCTTCCCGCAGGTGGAGATGCGCTTTCAGCATGAGGTGACGGGCCTCAGGCAATCGGACGAGGGCGTGACGCTGGAGGTCAAGACGCCGACGGGCGTGATCCAGGTCGAGGCGGACTATGTGGTGGGCGCCGACGGTGGCCGCAGTTCGACCCGGGACCGGATCGGGTCAACGCTCGAAGGCCATACCTTTGCGGAACGCTGGCTGATTGTCGATCTGCTCTCCCGCAGCACGCCGTTCCGCCATACCCGCACCTACTGTGATCCGGCCCGGCCCGCGATTCGCCTGCCGGGGCCCGATGCCACCGTGCGTTACGAATTCATGCTCAAGCCCGGTGAAACCGAAGATTTCGCGCTGGATGAAGCGCGGATCAAGGCGTGGATACGTGAGCGCGAGCCCTCGGACGAACACCTGCCGCTGGCCCGGAAAGTGGTTTATACCTTCCACGCCCGCATTGCGTCCACCTGGCGGCAAGGGCGGGTCTTCCTGGCGGGCGATGCCGCGCACCTGACACCGCCGTTCGCGGGCCAGGGCATGAACAGCGGCCTGCGCGACGCCGTCAACCTGTCCTGGAAACTGGCCAGCGTGCTGCAAGGCCAAAGCGGACCCGCGCTGCTCGACAGCTATCAGCAGGAGCGCAAGCCGCACGCCTGGGCCTTGATCAAGATGGCCGTGCTGATCGGCAAATACATGCAGCCGAAATCGCGTTTCGGCGCGATGGCGGCGCAATGGGCCTTGAAGCTGATCAGCCTGTTCCGCCCCGCGCGTGACTATGTGCTGCAACTGAAGTTCAAGCCCAAACCCCGTTTCCAGCAGGGTTTCTTCGTTCCGCAGGCGCTGGGCAAGGAGGCGGTGCATAGCGGACAATTGCTGCCCCAGCCGTGGATGGAGGCGCCGGGCGGCGGCAAGGTCCGCCTGGATGCTGCCTTGGGCACGGGCTTCGCGCTGCTGTGGCAGGCGGATCAAGCGCTGCCGGACGCATGGCGACAGCTTGCCCGACAGCTGGATGCGCGGATCGTCCGTTTTTTGCGGGTGCAGGATGATTTCCTGTCCGAGCAGGAGGCGCAGGGTGAGCGGCTACGCGACGTGCAGAACGTGCTCGGCCCCATCCTTGATGACGCGGGGGCGGCGGGCGTGCTGGTGCGTCCCGATCGCTATCTGTTTGCCTATCTGGATGCCCAGGCGCAACGGAGTGAGGAGGTCCGGCGCACGTTGTCCCGCAACGGCTGGGAGCTCGGCGCCTGATCGGTCCAACAGCCGGGTAGAATGAGGGGCCTCTCATCTTCCCGGCAAACGAATGGAATCATTACAGTCCCTGCTGCCTGCCTTCACCGCCTGGTTCACCGCGTCGGAAACGCCGTCCAAGCTGGTGGCGTCCGTGTTGCTGGTGATGTTGGCCATGCTGTGCATTCGGGCGGCCTCGCGCTATTACCGTTCAAGGGGAAGCGGGACGGCGGAAAAGAAGCGCACCGCTTTCACCACCTTTCGCAATGGCGTGCTGCTGTTCATGCTGTTCCTGCTGCTGTTCATCTGGGGCGGCCAGCTGCGCCATTTTGCGCTATCGGTGGCCGCGCTGGCCGCCGCGATGGCGATTGCCAGCAAAGAGTTTGTGATGAGCTTGCTGGGCTCCGCCATGTGGGCCATCCTGAAACCGTACTCGGTGGGCGATGAAATCGAGGTGGCGGGCGTGCGGGGTGAGGTCCTCAATATTGACCTGCTCAGCACCACGCTCCTGGAGCATGACGCCAACGGCTTTGTGACGGGCAACATCACCCGGTTTCCCAATATGATTCTGCTGCAGAATGCGGTGCACAAAGTGTCCGCCACCGGCAGCTATGGGCTGGATTCGGTGCGGGTGGCGCTGGATCCGCATGATGACATTTCGCTGGCCAGTTCGGTATTGCAGCAGGCGGCGGAAGAAGTCTGCGCAGACTGGATCGAGCAGGCCGATCAACACTTCCGTATCATTGAAGGGGCAAATCTGATGGCCTTGCCTTCCAGCCGTCCGGTGCTGCGGATTGAGTCCATTGATGCCAAGCGCGTTGATATCGTGGTGCGCTACGCCAGCCCGAGCAATCGGCGCGGCTCGGTCGGACAAGCCATCCTGCGCCGCTACTATGCCTTGATGCAGGCTGCCCGGCAGCAGGCGGCCGACCCGGCCCCCAACATGGAAGAACAACAAAGGTAGGACATGATGACAACCGGCAGCACCTTGGGCGCAAGCACGCACGCACGCAAACCGGAGACCGTCACCGACGTGGCCGTGGTGGGTACCGGCATTGCGGGCCTGGCCATGGCGGTTGGCCTGATGCGGCGCGGTGTCAACGTCACCTTGCTCGGCCCGAAAAATCCCCTGCCGCCGCTGGCGCCTGATCAGTTTGACCCGCGCGTTTATGCGCTGTCTCCAGCCAGCCGGCGTCTGCTGGAGACGCTTGGTGTGTGGGCCCACTTGCCTGCGGACCGGGTCACGCCGGTCAGCGTGATGGATGTCCGGGGTGATCAGCACCAGCCGGGCGGGCGCTTCGGCCAGCTTGAGATGTCGGCGTGGCAGGCCGGGGCGGAAAGCCTGGCCTGGATACTGGAGTCGCGGGAGCTTGAGCGCGCCCTGCAACAGGCCGCGATCTGGGGCGGCTTGCGGTGGGTTGAGCAGAAGCTGGCCGCCACCCATCTTGACGAAGACGTTCGCGTCCTGAGAACGGAGGGTGGACAGCGAATCCATGCCCGGCTGGCGATTGGCGCGGATGGCGGACAGTCCTGGCTGCGCCAGAGCGCGGGGGTGCCCGTGACCCGCTCGGATTACCAGTCCATTGGCGTGGTGGGACACTTCACCACTTCCTTGGCCCATCAGGAGCGCGCGGTGCAATGGTTCACCGACGAAGGCATCATCGCGCTGCTGCCGATGCCGGACACCGCGTCCGGCCCAACGGTGTCTCTGGTGTGGTCTATGCCAACCGCCGCCGCCTCGGCCTTGCTCTCGCTGCCGGAAACCGAGCGCGGGCAGGCCTTGTTGCAGCGCTTGCAGCCTTGGGTGGCCGAGGTCTATCCCGAGCTTGGCGTCCAGGGCGAGGTCCACGGCTTTCCGTTGGTCTTGCAGCAGGCGGAGTCGATGATTGGCGCGCGTCTGGCCTTGGTTGGCGATGCGGCGCACGTCATTCACCCGCTGGCCGGACAGGGTTTGAACCTGGGCCTGGGGGATGTGCAGGCATTGCTCGATTTATTGGCTGACCGGCCCGCGCAGACGGACGCCGGGGATCCGCGCCTGCTGCGCCGCTATCAGCGGCAGCGTGCTGAGACCGTGTTGTCAATGAAGTGGGCAACCGACGGCTTGCACCAGCTGTTTGCCTCAAGCTTGCCGCCGGTCCGTTGGGCGCGCAATGCCGGCATGACGCTGGTGAACCGGATACCCTTCCTGAAGCGGGCACTGATCAAGGAAGCCGCCGGACAATAGGATAATGCCTTCCTTCAGGCGGGAGGCTCGCGGGTTAACAGATAGAAAAGGAGTTGTTCATGCAGTGGTGGAAAAGCTTGCATCATGGAATGGCCGCGCTGGTTCTGGCTGGCGTGTCTGCCAGCAGTGCCTGGGCCATGTCGGCGGTGGAAAAGCAGGTGGCCCAGAAGGCCTCGAAACTGTTCGCCGGGCAGGAGCTGGCGGCCAAGCAGCTGCCGCAAGGCTTGTTTGAAATCCTGGTGGTCAATGAGAAAGCGATTTTCTACGTGGACAAGGACGTGCGTTTTCTGTTTGATGGACAGCTCTACGACGTCCAGCAGCAGGTCAATCTAACCCAGCAGCGGGAAGAAGACCTGATGCGGATCCAGCTGTCCGACTTGAACATGAAGGACGCGATCCAGTCCGTAAACGGCAAGGGCAGCCGACAATTGATCGTGTTTGAGGATCCGAATTGCGGTTTCTGCCGACAGCTCCGCGGCACGCTGGCCACCATTCCGGATCTGACCGTGCACTTCTTCCTGATCCCGGTCCTGGGCGAGGATTCGCTGCAAAAATCGCAGCGCATCGTCTGTGCCGCGGATCCTGCCAGCACCTTGCACACCTGGATGGAAAAAGGCGTGGCGCCCCCCGTGGTCAACGTCAGCGGTGCTTGCACGGAAGGCCTGGCTCGAAACCGCAGCTTTGCGCAGCGGCACCGCATCACCGGTACGCCCACGCTGTTCTTCTCGGATGGCAGCCGGATGACCGGTGCGCAGCCCGCAGCGGCCATTCAGCAGAAGCTGGCCAGCTTGGGGAAATAAACCCACCACGCCTTCCCTGACAGAGAGCCCCACCCAGCCGCGCCGTTTTACGGCGTGCGCCAGGTGGGGCTTTTTTTATTGCCGGATCAATTCCAATGTTTGCAGTTGATTGACTCAGTCATTTTTATTCGATTCCATCATCCTTATCAATTCCCTTGGTTTTATTGACTATGGAACGTACAAGTGTTGTTGCGTCAATAATTTGGATGGCAAAGTCATGCAAATAGTGCGTTAACTGAAATATGGACGAGAGGGATTGAAGCGATGCTATTACGTATTGACGTCCATCCAGATCCCATGATGGGTTTGCTGCCGATGTTTGCCGCCATTGAGGCGGGCCTGTTCAAGAAGCGGGGCATCGCTACCAGGTTCGTGGCGCGTACCGCCGTCCAGGCGGTGGAGCAGATGCGGAACAATGAGATGGACCTGTCTTTTTCCGGGTTCACCTTCACCATCATGGCCAAGGAGCGCTTTGGCCTGGCCACCAAATTCATTTCAGCCGGTGCGCTGCGCGGCGACTTTGCGGGCAAATCGGCGGATTTCATGAACGTCCTTGCCGCCAAGCACGTGAAGATTGAAAAGCCTTCGGATTTTGAAGGCAAGCGGCTCGCGGTGTTTGCGCTGGATGGGGGCATTACTCACTGTGCGCCGGTTTATCTGTTTCGCAAGCTCGGTCTGGATGCGTCCAGCATGCACTGGAAAACCATCCCTTCGGCATGAACGCGCCGGAAATCAAAACCATGTACCGGCCCTGGGTCAAGGTGTTGCACGGCGCGAGGCTGCTGGAGCAGGACGTTGAGGTCGAGCCGCTTTTCGTGGAATAGGGGGAAGGCCGACTTCATCGGCCTGAGCTTGAACGCGAACCATCTCAAGGAGTGACCATGTTTGAACATGCTTGTTTCGGAAAACTGTGGGCAGGCGCTGTGTTGCTGGCCAGCGCGATGGCAACGCCTGTTGTGAGTGCGCAAGAGGCCAAGCTGGACAAAGCCGTGTTTTATATCGGCTGGCGCGCTGAAGCGGAATTTGGCGGTTTTTTTCCAGGCGGTGGCTGATGGCACGTACAAAAACACGGGCTGGATGTGGCGCTGCAACTGGGCAGCCCGCAGAGTAATCCGACGCAAATGCTGCTGGCCGGGCGTGCCGATTTCTCCGTGGGCAGCAGCGGCAGCGCATTGAATGCGTTGCGTGAAAACGCGCCGCTGGTGACCGTGGCGGCCATCTTTCAGAAAGATCCCCGCATTCTGATCGCGCATCCGGGGCAGGGGATCGAGCGTTTTGAAGACCTGAAAAGCCGGACAGTGCTGGTGGGCGCGCTGGGCAAAGCAACCTTCTGGCCGTTTCTGGTGAAACGCCATGGCTTCACGGATGAGCAGACCCGGCCTTACACCTTCTCGCTGGCGCCTTTCCTGGCCAACAAGCGCCTGGTTCAGCAGGGCTATGCCACCAATGAACCGCACGCGCTGGAAAAGGCCGGTGTCAAGAACCTCGTTTCGTTCATGCGTCGGACTATGGCTACAACCCGTACGCGGTGACGGTGGCCACCACGCAAAGCAGGATTGACCAGAGGCCGGATTACGTCCAGCGTTTCGTCAAGGCGTCCCAGGAGGGCTGGTACAACTATTTGCACAAGGATCCGTCGCTGGGGAATGCCTTGATCAAGCAAAAGAATCCTGAAATGGGCGATGACGAACTTGCGTTTGCGATCAAGGCCATCCGTGAGCTTGGCCTGGTTGAAGGTGGCGATGCGGGCACGCAGGGTATTGGTGCAATGAGTGGCGCGCGGTGGACAGATTTTTATGGCGCGATGGTCGAAGCCGGCGTGCTGCCCGAGGGGCTGGACGTCAGCAAGGCCTATACGCTCAAGTTCGTCAATCAGGGGGCAAGCAAACCATGACGATGCGCGCCCCGGTGGTGTCATTGCGCAATGTGACGAAGCGCTTTGCCAATGGCACCCTTGCCGTCGACGGCATCTCTCTGGATCTGGACCAAGGCAGCTTCACCAGTTTGCTGGGGCCGTCGGGTTGTGGCAAGAGCACCTTGCTGCGCCTGATTGCCGGCTTGTCCGAACCCACGTCAGGCGCTGTCGAGCGTCCGCGCACGGCGGGGACGACCAGTTTCGTGTTCCAGGAGCCAACGCTGATGCCCTGGACGACGGCGCTTGGCAATGTGCTGTTGCCGCTTGATCTGGCGGGCATCCCGCGCAAAGAGTCGGAGCCCCAGCCGCGCGAGGTCTTGGCGCAGGTCGGCTTGAAAGGCTTTGAAAAGTCCTATCCCCGGGAGCTTTCCAGCGGCATGAAGATGCGGGTGTCAATAGTGCGCGCGGTCGTGACCCGGCCCGGCCGCGTTTCGGCGGATCTTTCCATTGAAACCACGCATGAGAAGGGAGAGGCGTTCCGGACCTCCCCCGACTATTTCAGTCCATCCTTCAAACTGGGTGCGTATTTTGTTGCCGGTGGCCATGGGGGTGCTGGCGCTGAAGATCTCCCTCACCGCCTATGTGTGCGCCATCATCGGCGGTGGCTCGATGGCCTTGCTGATCTGCGCCTGGCTGGTGGCTTTCTTTCCGATTCTGTCGAACACGGTGGTCGGGTTGAACAGCGCCGACCACAACTTGCGGGATCTGTTCCGGCTCTACGGGGCCAGCAAGGGCCAGACCTTGGTGCGCTAGCGCATTCCCGGCGCCATGCCTTATTTCATGGCGGGTGCGAAAGTCTCGGGCGGCCTGTCCTTGATCGGCGCGGTGGTGGGCGAGTTCGTCGCGGGCACGGGCGGCACGGGCTCCGGGCTGGCGTACCGTATCCTCGAAGCGGGCTATCAGCTCAAGACGGCGCGCATGTTTGCCGCCTTGCTGCTGATCTCGGTGGCGGGTATTGTCATTTTTCTGTTGACCACTTATGTGTCGCAGCAGGTGCTGAGCCGCTGACATGAGAGCGCCATGGAGACAGAAGCGTGATGCAGTCCGTGGGCGCGTCCCTGGATGTGTCCCCGGGGCGCTAGGTGCTGCGCAACAGCGGTATCCCGAATGCGCTGCTGGCGCCGCGGCACCGGCAGGTGTGTCCGGACGAGGTGGCGCGGGTCCGCTGGACGGTGGAGGGCGGTGTGATCCGGGCGATTGAGCCTGAAACCCCGCCTTTGCCCAGGGCGGCAAGCGGGGACCTGGGCGGCGCCTGGGTATGGCCGACCTTGACGGATCTGCACACGCACCTTGATAAAACCGCCACCGCGCCGCGTATTCCCGAGACCGATTCAACACTGCTGGGCGCCGTCAAGGCGACAACGGCTGACCGCCGTCATTGGCAGGCAATCGAGATGCGGGCCTGGGCCGAGTTTGCACTCAAATGCGCGTGGGTGCATGGGACGTCCGCCCTGCGCACGCATCTGGATTCGGTGGGGCCGCAAAGCGCCGTGAGTTGGGATGTGTTGGACCAGTTGCAGAAAGACTGGGCGGGGCGGATTGCGCTGCAAGGCGGCGGGGTTGACCGTGGTCAGCCTGCCGTTGATCAACACCTTCCTGCAAGACCGCCAAGCGCACAGCACGCCCCAATGGCGGGGCTTGCCGCCCTTGCATCGGATGAAGGCCTTGGGCATTCCAGTCGCCTTGGCCAGCGATAATTGCCGCGATGCCTTCCACCCCTATGGGGATTACGACTTGCTCGAAGTGCTGCGTGAAAGCATGCGGACCGGTCATCTTGACCTGAATGCGATGGACTGGCTAGGCAGCATCAGCACGACGCCTGCCGCCTGCATGGGTGCTAAGAGCACGATAGCCGTGAAGCCGTGCTGACCCTGACCACGGAAGGACGGTCGGTCTGCCGCCATTTATCCAACGCCGCCATTGCCCGCAATGCGGTGTTGATTGAAGGCATGACGTCCGAATAATTGGCGAACTTCCTGGCAATGATGGATGTCTTCATCCAGCGCGCGCAACACGCGGTTGAAGACGAGTTGTAGCTTCCTCAGCGTGAGTCCGTGGGCGCGCCTTCGCCCTTGGGCCACAGCACCCACAAGCGGCTCGGGTTCTTCATTTTTCCCGCAATGTCGCCGGCCTCATCGCCAAACCCCCAGAACACATCCACACGGGCCGCGCCTTTGATCGCGCCGCCCGTGTCCTGCGCCAGCATGACGCGATTGAACGGCTGCTGGCTGCCCGGGAAGGTGGTGGACAGATAGGCCAGGCTGCCCAGCGGCACGATGGACGGATCCACGGCAATCGAGCGGCGCGGTGTCAGCGGCAGGCCGAAAGCGCCGTTGGGGCCGACTTCCGGATCAGGGATCGGCTCTTCACGGAAGAACACCATGCCCGGATTGACGTTGAGCAAGGTCTTGACGCGATTCGGATTTTGCTGGGCCCAGGCCTTGATGCCTTGCATTGAGGCCTGCGACAGCGGCATTTCTCCTTGATCCACCAACCATTTGCCAATGGAGACATAAGGATGGCCGTTGTGGTCGGCATAGGCCAGGCGGATGACCTTGCCTTGTTCGGCGCCGGTATTGATCACGGCGCGCCCCGAGCCCTGTATCTGCAGGAAAAAGGCTTCAACCGGGTCATTGACGTAGACAATGCTCGGCGGCCGACGCTCGGGCTGGTCCAGTTCGCCCCGCGTGTCATACGGCACAACGCGGTTGCCCACCACTTTGCCGCGCACCCGCTTGCCAACCAGCTCGGGATAGAGACGGCCGAGATCAATGGTCAACAAGTCTTTCGGCACTTCGAGCAGCGGCCATTGGTACAGGCCTTCCGGCTGGCGGGAGGCGTGAACCACGGGCTCATAGTAGCCGGTGGCGATGCTGCGCGCTTCCTGGGTGCCCTGACGGACATTCCACGGCTCCAGCCAGGTTTCCAGGAATTGGCGGATCGCGGCGGCATCCGGCGTGGCGCCCAATTGGCGCGCCGCGGCGCAACTGCGCTGCCAGGCATAGCTGTCCACCACCGCGGGAGCGTGTTGGGGCGGGGTGCTGCCGGTGCGCAGCAGCACCGAGCGGCAGTTGGCCAGCAAGCCTTTCCACAAACCGGAGAAATCCTCCTGTTGCCAGCCCGGCAAGTGCTGCCAACTGGTTTTCACATAGAACTTATTGCTTGGCGCAACGGGTTTGGAGGCGGGCCGGGCCACGGGCTGGGGCCAGCTTGGAGCCTGCGGCTTGCTGGCTTCGCCGGGCTGGCCGGGTTGAACGGGCGTGACGGCGGGCTCGGAAGCCGGGCTGGTCTGCGGCGCGGTGTCCGGCGCGGGCGGGGCGGCGCAGGCGGCCAGCAGGCCAAGCGCGAGCCAGGCGGGCAGACGCGAAAGACGGGCGTGGCGTAGCGAGGAAAGAATCGTGTTCATGAACAACGGGCTGACAAGAAGTGAGGCCAGCGGGAGCGGGCAAGACAGGGCAGGCTGCCGCTGGCGGTGATGAGCGGGCGCCTCCGGAGACGGGACGGGCGGAGAGAGGGGCGGACCGACCGGATCAATGCAGAACGCGCGGCATGGCCAGGATGAACTCGGGGATGGCGACCTCAAAGGTCTTCCCGTTTTCACCGACGAACTGATAGCTGCCTTTCATCGTGCCGACCGGCGTGGGCAAGGGGCAGGCGCTGGTGTATTCAAAATGCTGGCCCGGCTGGATCAGCGGCTGCTTGCCCACCACGCCGAGTCCGCGTACTTCCTGCTGCCGCTGCTCGCCGTCCGTGATGATCCAGTGGCGGCTGATGAGCTGGCCGGGTTCCGTGCCCCGGTTCTCAATGCGAACCGTATAGGCAAAGTAATGCAGATGATTGTCCGGATCCGATTGGTCGGGCACATACTCCGGCGTGACCGTGACGATAAAGGCTTCTGATTTCATGGGGTTCGCCAATGCCTTGCAACATGCTTCTACAATGGGGGTTCAGGCCATTCATGGCTTTATTAACAGTTTGCCTGAATGTGGCCGTCTACGCACGGGTTCAGGCCGGGATATCTTATGTCAGTTCACGCGCCCCAGGAAAACCAGACCCCTCAGACCCGTATCGCTCCCAGTATTTTATCCGCTGACTTCGCCCGCCTCGGGGAAGAGGTGCGCAACGTGGTTGCCGCGGGCGCCGACTGGATCCACTTCGACGTCATGGACAACCACTATGTGCCGAACCTGACGATCGGACCGATGGTGTGCGAAGCCATTCGCCCGCACGTTGACGTCCCGATTGACGTGCACCTGATGGTGGAGCCGGTGGATGCACTGGTGCCGATGTTTGCCAAGGCGGGGGCCAATGTGATCAGTTTTCACCCCGAAGCCTCGCGCCATGTGGACCGGACCTTGTCCCTGATCCGCGACGAAGGCTGTCTGGCCGGCCTGGTGTTCAACCCGGCCACCCCGCTGGACTGGATGGATCATGTGCTGGACAAGCTTGATCTGGTGCTGCTGATGTCGGTCAACCCGGGCTTTGGCGGTCAAAGCTTCCTGCCTTCCGCGCTGGACAAATTGCGCCACGCGCGCGCCAGGATTGACGATTACGCGGCGCGCAGCGGCCGACGCATTCTGCTGGAGATCGACGGCGGCGTGAAAGTGGACAATATCGCGGACATTCGTGCGGCGGGCGCGGACACCTTCGTGGCGGGATCGGCCATTTTCGGCAAGCCTGATTACCAGCAAGTCATCCACCAACTGCGCGAACAGATCGCGTTGGGCGAACAACAGGTGGGCAGGTAAGCACGCATGGCTATACAAGCAGTGTTGATTGACCTGGATGGCACGCTGGTGGACTCCATCCCGGATCTGGCCGAAGCGGCCAACGCCATGCGCGTCGAACTGGGCCTGCCGGTCTTGCCGGTGGCGGAGATTGCACGCTATGTGGGCAAGGGCATGCACAACCTGGTCCAGCGCGCGATGCTGGGGCAACTGGAGCTGCCGCCCGCGCCGCCGCCGGGCTTCGAGCAGGCGCTGGCTGTGTTTCAGCGCGCCTATCACCGGGTCAACGGGCAATGCGCGCAGGTATATCCGGGCGTTGAAACCGGTTTGCAGCGCCTGAAGGAGCAGGGCCTGCGTCTGGCGGTGGTCACCAACAAGCCCACGGCCTTCACGCTGCCTTTGCTGGAGCAACTGGGGCTGGATGGCTACTTCGATGCCGTGGTGGCCGGTGATACGGTGGCGCGCAAGAAGCCGGACCCCTTGCCCTTGCTGCACGCCTGCGCCTTGCTGGGCGTTCCGGCCGAGCGGGCGCTGATGATCGGAGACTCGATGAATGACGCGCTGGCGGCCGAAGCGGCGGGCTGCAAAGTCCTGCTGCTGCCCTATGGCTACAACGAGGGAAGGGATGTACGCAGCCTGAAATCTGATGGTATAGTTGGCAGCATTGTTGAAGCGGCGGATTGGCTGGCTTCGGCAGCCTTGTCCACGGACTGACGGGCGCACCCGCGTCTCAGCCGCGTTCTCAATCACTAAAGTTGATCTTCATGTCCCTGATCACCGCTTCGTCCGCACACCTTGGCGCCAGCTGGCGTTGGTGGCGTTCGTCCTTCGGGTGGTGATTCGTCTTGCAGCCTTGCGCTGCGCATGCAGTAAATCCCTATGAATCTTCCCGCCCGAGCCTGAACGGCTACGGGTGATGACCTGGCGGCCGCAGGCAAGCAAATCCTGAGGGCAATAAGCTTACACCGCGAGGTAACGATGACCGAAGTTGAATTCCAGGCGCTGGCCAAACAAGGCTATAACCGCATCCCCCTGGTGGCGGAGACCTATGCGGATCTGGACACGCCGCTTTCCCTGTATTTGAAACTCGCCCAGTCCGGTCCCGGCCAGGGCGCCTACAGCTGCCTGCTCGAATCCGTGGTGGGCGGCGAGCGTTTCGGGCGCTATTCCTTCATCGGCCTGCCTGCGCGCACCCATTTGCGCGCCCTGGGCGCCGTGACGGAAGTGGTGACCGACGGCCAAGTGGTGGAAACCCATGAGGGCGATCCGCTGGCTTTTGTCGAAGCCTTCCAGCAGCGGTTCAAAGTGGCGCTGCGGCCGGGCATGCCGCGTTTCGTGGGCGGTCTGGCAGGCTTTTTCGGTCATGACGTGGTCCGGCACATCGAGCCGCGGCTGGGCGTAAACCGCTTGCCGGACCCGGACGGCATGGCGGGTTCCGTGCCGGATCTGATGCTGCTGCAAATCGACGAACTGGCCATCATCGACAACCTCAGCGGCCGTTTGTACCTGATTGTGTATGCGGACCCGCGCCAGCGGGAAGCGTATACCCAGGCCCGCAAACGCCTGGTGGAACTGCGCGCCCTGCTGCGCGCGCCGGTGGCGGTGCCGTTGAGCCCCGCCACCCAGGTGACGCCGGAACATCGCGCCTTCAAGAAGGCGGACTACATCGCGGCGGTTGAAAAAGCCAAGGAATACATTGCCGCGGGCGACCTGATGCAGGTTCAGGTGGGACAGGTCATTTCCAAGCCATTCGCCGAGCCGCCGTTGGCGCTGTACCGCTCGCTGCGTTCGCTGAACCCGTCGCCGTATCTCTACTTCTGGAATTTTGGCGATTTTCACGTTGTGGGCTCTTCGCCGGAAATCCTGGTGCGCCAGGAAACCGTGGTCGAGCACGGCCAGACCCTGGACAAGGTCACCATCCGCCCGCTGGCGGGAACGCGGCCGCGCGGCAGCACGCCGGAAGCGGACCTCGCGCTGGCCGAAGAACTGCAAGCCGATCCGAAGGAAATTGCCGAGCACGTCATGCTGATCGATCTGGCCCGCAACGACGTCGGGCGCATTGCGGAAATCGGCTCGGTCGAGGTCACGGACCAAATGGCGATCGAGCGCTACTCGCATGTCATGCATCTGGTGTCGAACGTCAGCGGCACCTTGAAGCAGGGCATGTCGTCGATGGACGTGCTGCGGGCGTCCTTTCCGGCGGGCACCTTGTCCGGCGCGCCGAAAGTCCGCGCGCTGGAATTGATCGATGAGCTGGAGCCAGTGCGGCGCTGCGTCTACGGTGGCGCAGCGGGCTATCTGAGCTATGGCGGTGAAATGGACGTGGCGATTGCCATCCGGACCGGCGTGATCAAGAATCAGACCTTGTTCGTGCAGGCGGCGGCGGGCGTGGTGGCCGATTCCGTGCCGGAAAAAGAATGGCTGGAGACGGAGGCCAAGGCGCGGGCCGTGCTGCGCGCGGCCGAGCAGGTGCAGATGGGCCTGGACGATCCGGTTTGAGTCGGGCGTCCGCCGCAGGGTTCCCCTTGTTGTTTATGCATCAAGGGGGTACTTGAGAAAGGGGGCGCGCGCTTTTTCAGCATGTGGACCCGGCGGGTATTTCTGCAGACGGCCAGGGAATACGACGGTATCATCAACGCTTGTTTGAGTCTGCTGCGGAAGCGCCAACGTTGATGGTTGGCGTTTTTTGCTGAGAACCGTCAACTTTTCCGCTATGCCGTTCCGGCGGGCGGAGTCAGATCACCGAGTCTTTTATGCGCCGTCCTGTCTGGGTTCCCGATAACTATATTTTGATGCTGGTCGGCACGGTCGTGCTGGCTACGTTGCTGCCGGCCTCCGGCGATCTGGCCGTGGTGCTGCGTCATGTGACCACGGTCGCCATCGGCCTGCTGTTCTTTCTGCATGGCGCAAAACTGTCTCGGGAAGCGATTGTGGCGGGCCTGATGCACTGGCGCTTGTACTTGGCGGTTTTTGCGTGCACCTTCGTGCTGTTCCCGATTTTGGGACTGGTGCTGCGTCCGGTGCTTGAGCCGCTGGTCAACCCCGAGCTCTATCTCGGCATCCTGTTTTTGTGCTTTCTCCCTTCAACGGTGCAGTCGGCCATTGCGTTGACGAGCATGGCGCGCGGAAATATCCCGGCGGCCATCTGCTGCGCGTCGGGCTCAACCCTATTGGGCGTGTTCGTCACGCCCTTTTTTGTTGGTCTGTGGGTCAGCCCGCAAGCCGCGGAGATGTCGGCGTGGTCGTCGATTGCGCGGATTTTCATGCAGCTCATGCTGCCTTTCCTGGTGGGGC
>JBAYOI010000020.1:0-21107 GCA_041678365.1 Pigmentiphaga sp.
AGTCATGGCACGCTGGCCGTGGTCGGCGGTCAGGCGGGCATGGAAGGCGCCGCGCTATTGGCGGCGCGCACCGCCCTGCTGTCAGGCAGCGGCAAAGTTTTTCTGGGCTGGACGCAGAACGCCGAGGCCTTGCGCGTTGATCCCCTCCATCCCGAGCTGATGCTTCGGCCTGTTGAAGCGCTGTTGCGGCAACACGCCACGCTGGGCATCAACAGCTGGGCCATCGGTTGCGGCATGGGCATGACACAACAGGCCCAGGACTGGCTGACACGCTTGTTGGCACAGACGGCGCGGCACGCGCTGGTGCTGGATGCCGATGCCTTGAATCTCATCGCGCAAGCCAACGGTGTGCCGCAAGCACTGCTGGATCGCGCGCAACCCGCGGTGCTGACGCCGCACCCGCTGGAAGCCGCCCGCCTACTCGGTTGTTCTGTCAAGACTGTGCAGGCGGACCGCGTTGGGTCGGCCTTGGAGCTGGCTCGCCGTTTCCACGCCGTCGTGGTATTGAAAGGCGCGGGCACCGTGCTTGCCAACCCGCAAGCGCACTGGGCAATCAATACCAGCGGCAATCCGGGCTTGGCCAGCGCAGGCACCGGTGATGTGCTGAGCGGACTGATCGGCAGCCTGGCCGCGCAAGGGCTTGAGCCCTGGGATGCGGCCCGCGCGGGCGTCTGGCTGCACGGCGCCGCTGCGGATCACTGCGTGGCGCGCGGCGTGGGCCCGATTGGTTTACGCGCCACGGAATTGCAGACCGCTATCCGCCTGCTGCTCAACCAGCCCCATTCCTAGAAAAAAACACGCGCTGGTCGCGATCCGCGCCTGGAACACGCTCCTACAGCGGGCGGGCGCTATCGGATTTCAAGCGCCCGGATTCAATCATCAATTGACGTTCGCAACGCGCCGCCAGCTGCGCATCATGGGTCACCAGGATCAAGGTGGTGTGCAGGGCTTCATTCAGATCGAACATCAGATCAATCACCGCGCGTCCGGTATTTGCGTCAAGGCTGCCGGTGGGTTCATCGGCAAACAGCAAGGCGGGTTTCATGACAAAGGCCCGCGCCAACGACACCCGCTGCTGCTCTCCGCCCGACAAGGTCTTGGGATAGTGGCTCGCGCGGTTTTCCAGGCCGACGCGCGCCAGCATTTCCAGCGCCGCCGCCCTGGCCGGACGCCCGAGCAGCTCCAGCGGCAACATCACGTTCTCCAACGCGGTCAGGTTCGGCAACAGCTGGAAGGACTGGAACACAAAGCCCACATGCGCGGCGCGCAAGCGGGCGCGCTCATCCTCACTGCGAGCAAACAGATCATGGCCGAGCAGCTTGACCTGGCCCGACGTGGGCACATCCAAGCCGGCCATCAGCCCCAGCAAGGTTGACTTGCCCGACCCGGAACTGCCGGTAATGGCCACCGTCTGGCCTTGCGGCACCGTAAAATCAATCTCATGCAGAATCGTCAGGCTTCCCAAGCTATCCTGTACAGTTTTAGTCAAACCGCTCACCGTCAAGGCGGCAGGGGTCATCGCGCTGGCTGGCGTCTGGCTGGCGGAAGCGGTAACGGTCATGATCAATCACTAAAGACAAGGATCTCAATGTTAACTCGGTCCCTTCTTTGTTCCCACCTTCGCTTTTTCTTTAATTTTTCCGCTGCCTGGAAAAGCGTCGGCCTGCTTCTGGTGAGCCTGGCCCTGCCCCTGACGGCGCAAGCCCAAACCGCCACGTTGCTCGTGCTGGGAGACAGCCTCTCCGCCGAATACGGCATTGCTAGAGACGCCGGTTGGGTTCAACTGCTTTCACAGCGCCTGGAGGTGGAAAAACGGCCCTGGCGTGTGGTCAATGCCAGCATCAGCGGCGACACCACCAGCGGCGGCCTGCAACGTCTGCCCGCGTTGCTTGATCAGCACCGCCCCCGCCTGGTCCTGATCGAGCTGGGCGCCAATGACGCCTTGCGGGGATTGTCATTGGACATGACGGAAAAAAACCTTACCCGCATGATTGAACTGGCCCGGCAACACAAGGCTCAAGTCGTGCTGGCGGGCATGCAGATTCCCCCTAACTACGGGAAGGTGTACACGCAACGTTTTTTCGGGCTCTTTGAGCAGTTGTCCAAACAGCACAAAACCTTGCTCATTCCCTTCTTGCTGGACGGCCTTGCCCAGGACAGCACCCACTTTCAAGCGGACCGGCTGCATCCGAACGAAGCAGCGCAAGCGCTGATCGCCAACAATGTCTGGTCCACGCTGGATAGTCATCTGCGCTGAGATACGGCACCCTAAAAAAACAACCCCCGTTCGGCTGAGACCGAAACGGGGGTTGTTTCTTGGTGCGATAAACCTTGGCTTCAGCGTTTTTACTCGTCCGCCATGCCTGCCGCAATCAGCGAGCGGCCACGGTCAGTGAGCTTCACCTTGTATTTCTCACGAAGCATCTCAAGCACGGCCTTTTGCTCAGCCTCGGCCCAGAAGCGCTCCAGGCGCATTTGTTCGGCCTGCACTTGCTGCTCATTGGGCTGGGCGCCCGCCTTGACCTCGCTGATCCGCGCAATGACGAACTCCGTATCCGTGGCGGCCCCCACATAACGCGGCAGCGCCTCCACTGAAGCACGCATCACGGCCTCCACCACGACGGTGGGAACAGCTTGCGTATTCTGCCTGCTGACCCACAGCGGCTGCGAGAATCCGGCGCTGGATCCGTCAGCTTTCAACGACTCCAACTCCTTTTGTCCCGCCTGGCGGGCCAGCTCCAATGCCCGCTGGTGGCGCAGCAAGACTTTGATCTGCTCTTCCACTTTCTCAAACGGCTGCAAGGAACGCGGATGGTGCTGACCAACACGCACCGCCACCAGGCGGCCCGGCGCCAGTTCAATCACGCCCGAGTTGCGTTTTTCATTCAGCACTTCTCCAGAGAACAGCGCCTCTATCACGCGCGGGTGGGTGGCGATCTCACCGCTGTTGCCGCGCGCCGAGCGCTGTACGCCCTTGAGCGACTCGATCTTCAAGTTCATTGCGCTGGCAACCGGCTCCAACGAGTCACTCTGTTCATACACCTGGTTGGTGAATTCTTCGGCCAGTTCCGCAAAGCGTCGGGCCGACTGCTGCTGCTGAATCTCGGAGAGGATTTGCTCCTTGACCTCAGCCAAGGGCTTGACCACCGCCGGGCGGATGTCAGTGAGCTTGATCACGTGGAAGCCGAACTCGCTCTCAACCACGTCCGAAATCTGTTCTTTTTCCAGCGCGAAGACCGTGTCATCAAACGCCTTGACCATCATGCCGCGCTCGAACCAGTCCAGATCCCCGCCCTGCTGCGCGGAACCGGGATCCTCCGAATGCTCGCGGGCCAGCACGGCGAAGTCCGCACCTGCCGCCTTGGCTTGCGCGGCCAAACCCTCGGCTTGTTGCCTCAGTTGCGCTTTTTCATCCGCCGACGCCCCTTCGGGAATCAGCACCAGGATATGGCTGGCGCGGCGCTGCTCCGCCTGGCCGAAACGGGCCTGGTTCTGTTCGTAATAGGATTGAAGGTCAGCCTCAGAAACCTGAATGCCGTCAATCAGGCTTTGCTCATCAAGAATGACGTACTGCGCATCCACCGACTCCGGCACTTCAAAGCGCGCCGCATTGGCATCGTAGTAAGCTTTCAGATCCGCGTCGGAGAGTTCCACCGTTGACTCAAAGCCTTTGGCGGCCACGGCCTTCAGTTGAATCTGGCGCTCTTCCGTCACGGCGGCAATCAGGCGCTTCAAAGAGGAATCCGACAGGAAAACCGAATCCGCCACCGGCGACAGCACTTGCTGCACGGCCAGATCCCGGCGCAGCTGATTCTCAAACATGGCGGGCGTCATGCCCTGTGCGGCCAGCGCTTCCCGGTAGAGGGCATTGCTGAAACGCCCATCCGCCTGAACCGAAGGAATGCGGCTGATGGTATCGCGCAAGCGCTGGTCAGACGTTGAAAAATATGCCTCGTGCGCGGCCAGCGCCAGGACGCGGGAGTGGATCAGCTCATCCAGGACGGACTGGCGCAGCTCCGGCGCATCAAACAGCGCGGGATCGAACTGCGCGCCCAGCGCGCCGCGAAGCTCGTCCAGACGCATGCGCAGTGCATTGTCGTATTCCTGTTGGGTGATGGATTCGTCGTTGACGCTGGCCAGGGCGCTCTCGCCTTCCTGAAAGTTGGTGTAACCCTGAAATCCAATGAACACAAAGGAAGGAAGGATCAACAGCAGCAGCACAAACTGCAACCAGCGACGATGACTACGTATCTGCTCGAACATTAAAGAGGACTCCGGTCGGATGCCTTCGGCATTGCGGCCCATGCAAAAAAATGCCCAACGGCAACTCGCTATTGGGCACTCAAACAAGTGGAACGATTCTATCACGCAGTCTTTGAAACGCGCACAGAGATATCTTGCTTTCGCGGCGGTTTCTGCTCACTTTGGCGCTTTGAACCTGATGCTGCTAGCATGAGGTTCCCTTATTGAGAGAAGCCCCATGTCAACGCTAGCGACCTTCCCCATCACGGCAAAATGGCCCGCCCAACACCCCGAGCGTCTGCAACTCTACTCGCTGCCCACCCCCAATGGCGTCAAAGTCAGCATCATGCTTGAGGAATGCGGCATCCCTTATGAGGCGCACCGGGTTTCATTCCAGACCAATGACCAGACCTCGCCCGAATTCCTGTCATTGAACCCGAACAATAAAATCCCCGCCATCATTGATCCGGATGGCCCGAATGGCAAACCGCTGCCCTTGTTTGAGTCCGGCGCCATTTTGATCTATCTGGCGGAAAAAACGGGAAAGCTGCTGCCCACGGCACCGGATCAGCGCTATCAGACCTTGCAGTGGCTGATGTTCCAGATGGGCGGCGTGGGTCCGATGTTTGGCCAGCTCGGTTTCTTCACCAAGTTTGCGGGCAAAGACATTGAAGATCCGCGCCCGCGCGAGCGCTACCTGAAAGAAACCCAACGCCTGCTGAAGGTGCTGGACCAACACCTGGAAGGCAAGGACTGGATCATGGGAGACAGCTATACCATTGCCGATATTGCCACCTTCCCGTGGGTGCGTTCTTTGCTGAACACCTATCAGGTTGGCGACTTGCTCGGCTACCAGCACTACGCGCAGGTCAACCGCGTATATGAACAGTTCCTGGCCCGCCCCGCCGTTCAAAAAGGCTTGAGCATTCCCGCCTGAAGCCGCTTGATGAACAAGGTTGCCGCGCCCGCGCCAACCTTGTTCCCGGCGGCTACTAACGCCGGACCATATAAGACACCAGACGCACCGCGCCCTGGAACAAGCTGAAGAGCGCAAAGAAATAACAGGCCAGCACCAGCACGAACAGCAAGGCCGCCGCCCAACTCTGCAAGAACAACACCCACATGCTCAGCACCGTGGTCCCCGACAGCAGAATCATGGTGAGAATGCGCAGGACCGGACTGGCCTCAGGCGCCGTCTGCAAGTTCATGACATTCAGCTCATACAACATGCACCCCAGCATCAAAATAGTGCCGAGCGCCCCCCACAGATAAGCAACAGCCAGCATCCGTACTCCTTGTGAGTGATCCCTGCCTGGATCTCCAACGCGGGCACGCGCCGACGCGCCCAAAGCAGCCCTTTCCAAGGCTAGCGCAATCACTCAAAAAAAGGACTAGGAATAACGAGAAGTGACAAGGCGCGGCCAACTGGGATGAACCTGTTGGCCGCGCCAAGATGGAAGGCAGTCATGTAGAAGCCGGACCACTGGTCCGCTGGGGGCGCCTATTGAAGAACGCGGACGAAGTCGACTTCGATTTCCGGCGGGCGGCGATAGCTGGTGTCAACCTCACCGACCAGCTCCACTTTGGTTTTTTCATCGACGGGCTGAATCGGAAAGCGTTTTCTTTTGATTTCCGCAACGATCTCGCCGGTTCCATCCGAGAAAATATATTTGTCATGGGAGATCTGCCGCAACAGATAACCCTGCAACTGCACATCCTGATCATCCACCGGCTTTTTGAGGATGTCAGCCACCGTCACGTTATAGCCTTGCATTGGCCCCCGGTACTGAGCCTGCACAGTAAGCGCGCTCGTCCCCAGCAGCAGGACGCCAATCAACAAGAAGCGGGCTTTGATCACAGCGGGCATGCAGCCTCCAACTGAGCGAGTCTAAAAAAATAACAATACCAGTCCGCCGCCGCCGCAACCTTACCAGATGGTAAGTTGCCAAGATTTTGACAGCGTGGCCATGAATCCGTAAGACAATGAAAAAGCGCCTAGGTTGCCCTAAGCGCTTGATTTGCCGTGCTTTTGCTATAAGTTCCGGTGGTGGGTGCTACAGGGGTCGAACCTGTGACCTACGCCTTGTAAGGGCGCCGCTCTACCAGCTGAGCTAAGCACCCCGGCCTTGATCGGGTTACCCCGACAGCACGAAAAGAAGTATAGCTAATTTTTCTGATGTTTGCAGCGAATTGCTTGGACGCGGCAGCAATCAGTTCACGGCGTCTTTCAGGCCTTTGCCCGGACGGAACTTCGGCACTTTTGCCTTCTTGATCTTGATGGCTTCGCCGGTACGAGGGTTACGACCCGTGCGCGCAGCACGCGTGGACACCGCAAATGTGCCAAAACCAACCAAGGTAACAGTGCCACCCTTCTTCAGCGTGGTCTTTACCGCGCCCATCAAGGCATCCAGCGAACGTCCTGCTGCGGCTTTGGAAATATCAGCTTGTTTAGCGATGTGATCGATCAACTCGGTCTTGTTCATTAGGCCCCTCTCAAGGCTATCTGTAAAAAGATGGAGGACTTCACCGAACGGTGAAGGTGACAAGGGTTAGACCAAACCAACTGCGCGTGGTCCGTGAAATTTCAGCGTAGGACTATTTAAGCCTTGTGCAGAAATGCGTGTCAAGCGGAAAGCGCTCAAAACCCGCGTATTTCCTTATGTCCAGGCCCGCAGATCGGTTTTTCTGGAGACTCAAAGTCATCACAAGCCACAAGCAGCGGCCTTTCCCGCATCCTCTAGCAGTAAAAAAAAGCGCAGCGACATGAATCGCTGCGCTTTTCCGTACAGGCAAAACAGGCCTTAGTGCTTGATCGACTCACCCAGTACGGCAGTGCTTTTCTGCGCTTCCGGCTGGACCTCGATCAGCTCATCCGTTGGCAAAGGTTGAGGCATCGACGTCAATGCGCGCTCCAACACTTCGTCAATCCAGCGCACCGGCACGATCTCAAGCTGGTTCTTGACCGCGTCAGGAATCTCGGCCAGATCCTTGACGTTTTCCTTGGGTATCAAGACCGTCTTGATGCCACCGCGCTGTGCCGCCAGCAGCTTCTCTTTCAAGCCGCCAATGGCCAGGATTTCTCCGCGCAAGGTGATCTCGCCCGTCATGGCCACATCAGCCCGCACCGGGATGCCGGTCAACGCGGACACCAACGCCGTGGTAATGGCTCCCCCCGCCGACGGACCGTCTTTGGGTGTTGCCCCTTCCGGCGCGTGCACGTGGATATCCGTTTTCTCGAATATCGTGCTGGAGATGCCCAGACGCTTTGCGCGCGAACGAACCACGGAGCGGGCCGCTTCCACCGACTCCTTCATGACTTCGCCCAAGGAACCGGTGCGGATGATCGCGCCCTTGCCCGCCATGGTGGCGGCCTCAATGGTCAGCAGATCACCGCCCACCTCGGTCCAGGCCAGGCCCGTGACTTGGCCGATCTGGTCTTGATGCTCCGCCACGCCGAAGGTATAACGCCGCACGCCCAGGTAATCGCCCAAATTGGCGTCCGTCACCACCACGGTTTCCTTTTGATCGGAAATCAGCAGGTTCTTGACCACCTTGCGGCAGATCTTGCCGACCTCCCGCTCCAGCGCCCGCACCCCCGCTTCACGCGTGTAGTAGCGAACGATGTCACGCAGGGCGGAGGTTTCCACCTTGAGCTCATTTTCCTTCAAGCCATTGTTGCTCATTTGTTTGGGCAGCAAGTGCTGTTGAGCAATATTGACCTTTTCTTCCTCTGTGTAACCCGACAGGCGAATCACTTCCATCCGATCCAGCAAGGCGGGCGGGATGTTCAAGGTGTTGCTGGTGGCAACGAACATCACATCGGACAGGTCGAAGTCCACCTCGACATAGTGATCCTGGAAGGTGTGGTTCTGCTCGGGATCCAGCACCTCCAGCAGCGCCGAGGCGGGATCGCCGCGGAAGTCCATGCCCATCTTGTCCACCTCGTCCAGCAGGAACAAGGGGTTCCGGACACCAACCTTCGACAGGTTTTGCAGGACTTTCCCCGGCATCGAGCCAATATAGGTGCGGCGGTGGCCACGAATCTCGGACTCATCGCGCACGCCGCCCAGCGCCATCCGCACGAACTTGCGGTTGGTGGCCTTGGCGATCGACTGGCCCAGCGAGGTCTTACCGACACCGGGAGGGCCAACCAGGCACAGAATGGGCGCTTTGACCTTGTCAACGCGTTGCTGCACGGCCAGGTACTCGAGAATCCGTTCCTTGACCTTCTCCAGGCCATAGTGGTCGTCATCAAGCACGGTTTCCGCATTTTGCAGCGAATTGTTGACCCGGCTCTTTTTCTTCCACGGCAAGCCGACCAAGGTATCAATGTAGTTGCGCACCACCGTGGCTTCCGCCGACATCGGCGACATCAGCTTCAGCTTCTTGAGCTCGGACTCGGCCTTTTTCTTGGCCTCGCGTGGCATATGGGCGGCCACGATCTTTTTCTCGAGTTCCTCGAGATCCGCGCCCTCTTCGCCCTCGCCCAGCTCTTTCTGGATGGCCTTGACCTGTTCGTTCAGGTAATACTCGCGCTGGCTTTTTTCCATCTGCTTCTTGACGCGGCCGCGGATACGGCGCTCAACCTGCAGAATGTCAATTTCCGCCTCAAGCTGCGTCAACAGGGCTTCCAGGCGCTCAACCGCCGACACCACCTCCAGCATCTGCTGCTTCTGCTCAAGCTTCAGCGGCAAATGGGCGGCAATCGTGTCAGCCAGACGACCGGGCTCCTCAATACCGCTCAGCGAGGTCAGGATCTCCGGCGGAATCTTCTTGTTCAGTTTGACGTATTGGTCAAACTGCGAAACGATGGCGCGGCGCAAGGCCTCCGACTCAGCGGATTGCTCAACATCCGGTTCAAGCGGCATCACGCTGGACGTGAAGAACTCGCCGGAGTCATCAACGGATTGCAGACGCGCGCGCTGGTTGCCCTCAACCAGCACCTTGACGGTGCCGTCAGGCAGTTTCAGCATTTGCAGAATGCTGGCAATACATCCGATGTCATAAATATCATCGGCAGCAGGCTCATCTTTGGCCGCTGATTTTTGCGCGACCAGCATGATGCTCTTGCCCGCTTCCATGGCGGCTTCAAGCGCCTTGATGGATTTGGGCCTTCCCACGAACAGGGGAATGACCATATGGGGAAATACCACAACGTCCCGCAATGGCAGCAGCGGGAGGTCTAGGGCTTCAGCAGGAAAAATCTGGTTCGCAGACATGTTCCGTCCTCGAATTTACATGAAATCAGAATGAGGGCGTTGGCGCCATTTTCAAGAGGCATTACCGCTTTTATTTGAAACGCGCACCATTCAATTCAATGTAGCATGGCCTGACCATCACCACCCTGCCACATGTAAGAGATTGAAGGATGAGCCCCCGGAGGGCGCTTTTTGTCTTGGGAGCGGCCCGGCAACAAAAAAACCATCGAGGCCGCGCGATTTTACCTGGGCGCCGCGCAGAAAACACGCGCTTTGCAAGAACGGCTTGTACACTCCTTCTGAAACGGCGTAGCCGCGCCGCCAGACTTGAGTCAGCACGATGAATACACCCGCTTGGGGGTCCTCTCCTTCCGCCTTCTTTTCCCTTCCCACGTTGTTTCAAGCCATCGTGGAGCAATCGCCTGCCGCACTGATCGTGGCCGACCGCCAAGGCCTGATCCGCTGCTGGAATCCCCGCGCCAGTGAACTGTTCGGCTACACCGCCGACGAAGCGCAAGGGCAATCGCTGGACATCATCATCCCGGAGCATCTGCGCGCGCCCCACTGGGCGGGCTATGAGCAGGCCATGCAAAGCGGCGGCACCCGTCACGGCGGACAATTGACCGTCACACGCGCCACCAACAAGGCAGGCGGGAAAGTCTATGTGGAAGTCAGCTTCAGCCTGTTGAAAGCAGAGGATGGCAGCATTGCCGGGGCGCTGGCAATGGGGTTTCCGAAACGCTGAGCATGCAAGCGGTGAAGCGCTTTAATTTTGGAAGCGGCCCGGCAATAAAAAAGGGCCCCCACACTGCGCCTTCGGCTTGCTGCCCCCCAGGGGGGCTCTTTTTTATTTTGGGAGCGGCCCGGCAATAAAAAACGGGACCCAAGCTGGATCCCGTTTCCACTGCCACTGGCCTCATCAAGAAGCCGCGGCATTCTTCTGCTCCGGCTGCGAATCCTCATAGATCAGCAGCGGCTTGCCTTCGCCGTTGATGGCTTTTTCATCCAACACGACTTTGCTGACATTGTCCTGCGTTGGCAGCTCGTACATGGTGTCCAGCAAGGCGGCCTCAATGATTGAACGCAGGCCCCGCGCACCCGTTTTGCGCTTGATCGCCTTCTGGGCGATTGCGGACAAAGCGGATTCGCGAACGTCAAGCTCAGCGCCTTCCATGGCGATCAGCTTCTGGAATTGCTTGACCAGCGCGTTCTTCGGCTCCACCAGAATCTTGATCAGCGCGGCTTCATCCAGCTCTTCCAGCGCGGCCACCACCGGCAGGCGGCCCACCAGCTCCGGAATCAAGCCGAACTTGATCAGATCCTCCGGCTCGATGTCGGAAAACAGCTCCGTCAAGCTGCGGTCTTCCTTTCTGGACACACTGGCGCCAAACCCGATGCCGGAACGTTCCGTGCGGTCGCGGATGACTTTCTCAAGCCCCGCAAACGCGCCACCGCACACGAACAGGATGTTGGTGGTGTCAATTTGCACGAAATCCTGGTTCGGATGCTTGCGTCCCCCTTGCGGCGGCACGGAGGCAACCGTTCCCTCGATCAGCTTCAGCAAAGCCTGCTGCACCCCTTCCCCGGAGACATCGCGAGTAATGGAGGGGTTGTCCGCCTTGCGCGAGATTTTGTCGATCTCGTCAATGTAGACAATGCCCCGCTGGGCCTTTTCCACATCGTAATCGCAATTCTGCAGCAACTTCTGGATGATGTTCTCAACGTCTTCACCCACATACCCCGCTTCCGTCAGCGTGGTGGCGTCGGCAATGACGAAGGGCACATTGAGCAGGCGCGCCAGCGTCTGGGCCAGCAAGGTCTTGCCCGAGCCGGTGGGCCCGATCAGCAGGATATTGCTTTTTGAAAGCTCGACGTCATCCGTTTTGGACGACGCGTGCTGGATCCGCTTGTAGTGGTTGTAGACAGCAACCGCCAGGATGCGTTTGGCGCGTTCCTGGCCAATGACGTACTGGTCAAGAATTTCCTTGATCTTGGATGGCGTGGGCAAAGACTGCTGTGAATCGCCAGACTCAGGATCCGCATTGATTTCCTGACGGATGATGTCGTTGCACAAGTCAATGCACTCATCGCAGATGAAGACCGACGACGGCCCCGCGATCAACTTGCGCACTTCATGTTGACTCTTGCTGCAAAACGAGCAGTAAAGCAGCTTTTCGTTTGAGCCTTTGTTATCGGCCATACTCAACCCTGTTCATTACGGCTGGTCAATACCTTGTCAATCAAACCGTAGTTGGCAGCATCATCTGCAGACATGAAACGATCGCGTTCGGTATCAAGCGCGATTTTTTCCAGCGGCTGACCGGTATTCTCGGACAGAATCCGGTTCAGGCGCTCACGAAGATACAGAATTTCACGGGCGTGAATTTCAATATCCGTGGCCTGGCCTTGCGCGCCGCCTGAAGGCTGGTGAATCATGATGCGCGAGTTCGGCAACGAGAAACGCTTGCCTTTCGTGCCCGCACTCAGCAGGAAGGCGCCCATGCTGGCCGCCAGGCCCGTGCACAGTGTGGACACGTCCGGCTTGACGAACTGCATCGTGTCATAGATGGCCATACCGGCATACACCGAACCGCCCGGTGAATTGATGTACAGCGCAATGTCTTTCTCAGGGTTTTCCGACTCCAGGAACAAGAGCTGGGCCACGATCAGGTTGGCCATGGCGTCCGCCACCGGTCCGACCATGAAAATGACCCGCTCTTTCAGCAAACGCGAGTAGATGTCATACGCACGCTCGCCCCGTCCTGACTGCTCGACCACCATCGGCACATAGCCGAGAGACTTCGGACCCAGCGACTCGGGCCCATACATCGATGCGTAGAAATCTACAAAACGTTGCATTAGGCAGTTCCCATCAATTCATCAAAAGACACTTGTTCGTCATTGATCTTGGCTTTGGACAGCACGAACTCGACGACATTGTCTTCCATGACAATGGCTTCGATCTCAGCCAGCCGCTCTTTGTCCGTCAGGTAGTAGCGAATGACTTCTTCCGGGCTTTCATAGCTTTGGGCAAAGTCTTCAATACGGGCGCGGATCTGATCCGGCTTGGCCTTCAGACCTTCAGACTGTACCAGTTCCGAGACGAGCAGGCCCAGGCGGACGCGGCGGTCCGACTCTTCGGCGAAGGCTTCTTCCGGAATCGGCAGCTTGTCAACGTCAGGCACGCCGCGCATGCGGAGATCTTCGCGGGCAGCTTCAACGCGACGCTGGTTTTCATCAGCGATCAGCGCTTTGGGGATGTCGAACGTGGCCAGTTTCACCAAAGCGTCCATCACGCTTTGCTTGGTGCGGGCCTGCACCCGGTTGCGCACTTCGCGCTCCAGGTTGCTGCGGATTTCCGCGCGCAGTTTTTCAACGTCGCCTTCAGCCTGGCCCAATTGCTTGGCAAACTCGTTGTCAAGCTCGGGCAGCACGCCTTCCGCCACGGACTTGACCGTGATCGTGAACTCCGCCGTTTTTCCAGCCACTTCGGCAGCGCCGTACTCTGCCGGGAAGGTCAGATTGAAGGTTTTGCTCTCGCCGGCTTTCAGGCCGCGCGTGGCTTCCTCAAACTCCGGCAGCATCCGGCCCTGGCCCAGCACGAACGGGAAATCCTCGGCGGAACCGCCCTGGAAGACTTCACCATCAATTTTGCCGACGAAATCCAGCGTGACCTGATCGTTGTCTTCAGCGGCACGGCCGTCGCGGACTTCATAGCTGGTGCGCTGCTTGCGCAGGATGTCAATGGTGCGGTCAACCTCGGCATCGCCAATTTCTGCCGCGGCCTTGTTGACTTCGGCTTCAGCGAAGTCCGGCACGACCACGTCCGGATACACCTCGAACGTTGCGCTGAAAGCCACCGTGTCTTCAGCCACACCTTCCGTTTTGGCTTCGACCGAGGGCGCGCCAGCCAGACGCAGCTTGGCGTCAGTGACGATTTTTTCCAGTGCTTCACCAATCTTGGCGTTCAGGACTTCCAGGCGAACGTCAGGGCCGTAGTTACGGGCCACCATGGCGAACGGAACTTTACCAGGACGGAAACCCGGCATTTTGGCAGTACGAGCCACTCGCTTGAGGCGCGACTCGACTTCTTTTTCGACATCGGCCACCGGCACGGAAATATCCACGCGTCGCTCAAGGCCCGACAGGGTTTCAACCACAGGCTGCATGCAAAAACCTTTATGAGTGTTTTATGACGCCTGACAAGCAAACACCAAGGCGAAGAACGCCAGCCGATTGGCCGACGTTTCTCCGCCACTATTCAGAAGCGCCTTTGGCGCCGACTGAATAGTGCCCCGCTTGGCCTCGCCTTGAAGGGCGGGGCTTGCGCTTTGGCTCGTGGTCATGGACTTGCCAGGGCTATTCAAATTCGTGGTGCGACCGAGAGGAATCGAACCTCCACAGGATTTCTCCCGACAGGACCTAAACCTGTTGCGTCTACCAATTTCGCCACGGTCGCACGATTCAAAAGAAGCGGGATTATTGTAACCCGAGACGCGAAATCATACCTGAACCTGAAGACAACCCTGAAATCTATTTCAGCAATTTGATGTTTTTATGGATTTCTTGCTGCACGGTCCGCCCCCCTGCAAGAAACGTCCAGGCGACGGCCCGCTGAAACAAATTAATACTTGTTTACGCTCACGTTCGACAGACTTGCTAAGTTTGAAGTTGGGCTCTTATATAGATGTGCTGCATGAACGATTATTTCAACGCATCCTCAGATATTGCTGTGTTGTTACACAATACCGAGAAAGATTACCCCGTTGCCGAGCGGCTGCTGGCGGTGGGACATACCGTTTATATCTGCGGCTCCCATCACGAACTGGTCAGCCTGTACCAACAAGGCAAACGCCCGCTGGTGCTTGCGCACCTCGATTACGCGCTCCCCTTGACCGACAACGTGTTGCAAAGCCTGCTCCACACGGCGCGGCCTCTTGACGCCGACGTACTGCACCAACTGGGCCTGCAGGCAACCGCCTACGCCTCTTTGGCTGAGGAACTGACCGCCCGCTCCGCGCTCTACACCCCCTCTCCCGAGGACGCTCTGCCCTCCTCCTCCGACGCCGCCTGGATCCTGGCGCCCGGCGTGCGCCGCATGACCTTGCAGGCGCCCGACGGCTCGGTCATTCGATTGACGCCGACCGAGGCCCGCTTCGTTCACGCCTTGTTCAGCGCCCCCGACTTTACGGTTGAACGGGAGCACTGGCAGAACCAAAACGAACAGGACGGTCCCCGCGACATCCACAATCTGGCGGTCATCGTCAGCCGTTTACGACAGAAAGTCCACAGCCGCGGCCAGGTCTTGCCCTTGCGCGTCTTGCGCGGCGCGGGCTACTTTTTTGCGGGCAAATGCCGTATTGATAGCTAGGACTGGCGCCGCGGCGACCAGACAATCTGTCGGCCAACATTAACGCCAGCTGAGTTTTTTGAAAAAAACGCTCCCATCAGCTTGAGTCCGGGCATTACAATTGTGCGCATGAATTCGCCCCTGCACGCGCATGAACTCGCACCTTGAGGCACTACAGCCTTACCCATTTGAACGCCTACGTGATCTCTACGCCGGCGTGACCCCACCCGCACAACTCAAGCCAATCAGCTGGTCCATCGGGGAACCCAAACACCCCACGCCGCCACTGATCACCGAGGCCATTCAGGCCAACCTCCACGGTCTTGCCATCTACCCCGCCACCCAGGGTCCGGCTTTCCTGCGTGAAGCCATCGCACAATGGCTCAGCCATCGCTATCACCTTGACAACATCAACCCCGGCACCCAGATTCTGCCGGTGCTGGGCTCGCGCGAGGCCTTGTTCGCCTTTACCCAGACCGTGGTGGATCCCGTCAAGCAGCAGCGCGTCCTGTGCCCGAATCCCTTCTACCAGATCTATGAAGGCGCGGCGCTGATGGCAGGCGCCCAGCCCACCTTCATCAACGCCGATCCGGCCAATCAATTGGGACCGGACTGGCGCACCGTGCCGGACGCGGTCTGGCGCGAAACGGCGCTGGTCATCGTGTGTTCGCCCGGCAACCCGACCGGCAATGTCATGCGGCTGGAAGAATGGGCTTTCCTGTTTGAGCAGTCGGATCGCCACGGCTTTGTCATTGCCTCGGATGAGTGCTATTCCGAAATCTACCCGATGGATGCCGCCGCGCCGCTGGGCGGCCTGGAAGCGGCGCAGCGCCTGGGCCGAACGGACTACCGCAACCTGATCATGTTTTCGAGCCTGTCCAAGCGCTCGAATGCGCCTGGGCTGCGCTCCGGATTCGTGGCCGGGGACGCCGCCTGGATCAAGCGCTTCCTGCTTTATCGGACCTACCACGGCTGCGCGATGAGCCTGACGATCGCCGCGGCCAGCGCCGCCGCCTGGCAAGATGAGCAGCACGTGCTTGAGAACCGGCGGCTCTATCAGGAAAAATTCGACGCCGTCCTGCCTATTCTGCAACCCGTGCTGGACGTGCAGCGCCCGCCCGCCTCTTTTTACCTGTGGCCGATCACCCCCTACTCTGACGCGGCGTTTGCCAAAGCGCTCTACGCGGAAGAGAACCTGACGGTCTTGCCCGGCAGTTTTCTGGCAAGGCCCACCGCGCAGGGCAACCCTGGCGCCAACCGGCTGCGTCTAGCGCTGGTGGCGCCGCTGGCTGAATGTGTGGAAGCGGCCGAACGCCTGGCCCACTTCACACTTCGCCATTTAGAGGGTGACTAATCCTTTTTTTCATCAACGGATCAACTCCATGAATCAAGACCTTGAACACGCCATCGAACACGCCTGGGAAAGCCGACACACGCTTTCGCCGTCAAACGCGCCGGATCTGATACGCCAGGCCGTCAGGCACACCGTGGAGGGTCTTGATCAAGGCACGCTGCGGGTCGCCCAGAAAATTGACGGGGAGTGGCGTGTCAACCAATGGGTCAAGAAAGCGGTTCTGCTGTCTTTCCGCCTGCAGGACAACCAGATCATGCAAGACCCCGGCTCGGCGCTGCGCTTCTTCGACAAAGTGCCGACCAAATTCTCCCCCTACACCGAACAGGATTTCCAGCAGGCGGGCGTGCGCGTCGTACCGCCCGCCGTTGCGCGCCAGGGGTCTTATATTGGCAAGAACGTCGTACTGATGCCCTCCTATGTCAACATTGGCGCTTATATTGATGACGGCGCGATGATCGACACCTGGGCCACGGTCGGCTCTTGCGCGCAAATCGGCAAAAATGTCCACTTGTCGGGCGGCGTCGGCATCGGCGGCGTCCTGGAACCGCTGCAAGCCAACCCGACCATTATTGAAGACAATTGCTTCATTGGTGCGCGCTCTGAAATTGTGGAGGGCGTGATTGTTGAAGAGAACTCGGTCATCTCCATGGGCGTTTTCATCGGCCAAAGCACCAAGATCTACAACCGCGACACCGGAGAAGTGCTATATGGACGGGTACCGTCGGGGTCGGTCGTGGTTCCCGGCAGCCTGCCTTCGGCCAAAGGCGACTGCCAGCTGTACTGCGCGGTCATCGTCAAGCGGGTTGATGCGCAGACCCGGGCCAAGACCAGCATCAATGAACTGCTGCGCGCCTGATCACTTCCGGATGAACGAATGATGGCTTCCCCTGTTCTCTCCCTGCTCGATGCGTTGATCCGCTGCCCTTCCGTCACGCCTGACGATCATCGCTGCCAAGCCTTGTTGATTGATCGGCTCGAACGGATCGGCTTTGTCTGTGAAACCGTGCGCTGCGGCACGGTCACCAACCTTTGGGCGCGGCGGGGACAGGCGGCGCCGCTGTTCGTCTTTGCCGGTCACACCGACGTCGTGCCGCCCGGCTCCCTTGACGCCTGGCATTATCCGCCGTTCGAGCCCACCCAGGTGGAGGGCAAGCTCTATGGACGCGGCGCCGCCGACATGAAGGCCTCCATTGCCGCTTTCGTGGTGGCCGCCGAGGAGTTCGTCGCCGCGCACGCCGACCATGCCGGCTCCATTGCCCTGCTGATCACCTCGGATGAGGAAGGACCCGCCGTGGAGGGTACGGTCAAGGTGTGCGAACTCTTGCAGCAGCGCCATGAAGCGCTGGACTTCTGCATCGTCGGCGAACCCACCTCGGACGCCCGCTTTGGCGACACCATCAAGAATGGCCGACGCGGTTCGCTGTCCGGCCGGCTCACCGTCCGCGGCAAGCAAGGCCACGTTGCCTATCCGGAAAAAGTCCGCAACCCCATTCATTTGTGCGCGCCCGCGCTTGCGGAATTGGTGGGCACGGTCTGGGATCAGGGCAACCTGTATTTTCCGCCCACCTCTTTCCAGATTTCGAACTTCAACAGCGGCACCGGCGCCACCAACGTGGTTCCCGGACAGGCGCTGATTGACTTCAACTTTCGCTTTTCCACCGAATCCACCGCGGAAACGCTCCAATCCCGGGTGCATGAGATCCTCGACCGCCACCAATTGGACTATCATCTTGCCTGGACGTTGAGCGGCCAGCCTTTCCTGACGCCGCAGGGCCGTCTGTGCGAGGCCCTGAGCACCGCCATCCATGCAGAAACCGGCGTCACCCCCCAGCTGTCAACCACGGGGGGAACATCGGATGGACGCTTCATCGCGCGGATTTGCCCGGAAGTGGTCGAGTTCGGCCCGCTCAACGCCACGATTCACCAAGTCAACGAACACATTGATGTTGATGACCTGGAACCGCTGAAAAACATTTATCGCCGCACCCTTGAGCAGTTGCTGCGCCCGTGACCCCGTGATCGGCAGAGGCCGCCAGTGAGTCACTCCCGCCTACAGTCGGGAGCTTCCTCCCCACCATACGGGGGCGCCTGCGGCAACCGTAAAAACACGGCCTTGCTTGACCTCGTCGTCAACGACGAGGCTTGCGCTTTGGCGCGTGGTCAACACTGAACCTGATTCGCCATGTCTCCCTCTTCTGATTTTTCAAGTTTGCGCACCCTTCGGGATCTCGTGCGTTATGGCGTGAGCCGCTTCAACGAAGCCGAGCTGGCCTACGGCCAATCCACGCTGTCGGCCTTGGATGAAGCCAGCTATCTGGTTCTGCACGCCCTGCATTTGCCGCCCGGCCAGCTCGAGCCGTTTCTGGACGCCGCCGTGCTGCCCCACGAAAGAAGCGCGGTCCTGGACTTGCTGCATCAGCGCGTCGAGTCGCGCCTGCCCGCGCCGTACCTGACCCATGAGGCCTGGCTGCAGGGCTATCCTTTTTATGTGGACGAGCGGGTCCTGATCCCGCGCTCATTCATTGCCGAACTGCTGGTCAATGCATTGCAGCCCTGGGTCCAGGCGCCGGAAGCCGTCACCAAGGTGCTGGACCTGTGCACCGGCAGCGCCTGCCTGGCCATTCTGGCCGCCGAGCGCTTCCCGCAAGCCACCATCGAAGCCGTGGACATTTCCCCGGACGCCTTGGAAGTGGCCTACATCAATGTTGATGAATATGGCCTTGAAGAGCGCGTGCACCTGATCGAATCCGACCTGCTGGCGCAACTCCCGCCCCAGCAGCAATACGACTTCATCCTGTGCAACCCGCCCTACGTCAACAGCCAATCAATGGCGGCGCTGCCGCCCGAGTTCCTGCACGAGCCGCAACTGGCGCTGGCGGGCGGCGACGACGGCATGGACCTGATTCGCACCATTCTCGGCCATGCCCCTCAATACTTGAAGGATCAAGGTTTTATCATTCTTGAAATTGGCCATGAAAAGCCGTTCTTCGAACAGGCCTTCCCGCAACTGAGCCCGCACTGGCTCAGTACCTCGGGCGGAGATGAGCAGGTCTTGCTGCTGTTCAAGGAACAACTGCTGTGATCCGTGGTTCCGGTATTACCTTGAGGCGCGGCACCAAAGTCCTGCTCGATGAAGCCGAATTCGTGGTCCACCCCGGCGAGCGCGTCGGCATCGTCGGCGCCAATGGCGCCGGCAAGTCCACCCTGTTCGCCCTGCTGACGCAGCAACTGGACAGCGATGCCGGCCAGCTAGACCTGCCGCCCACTTGGCGCGTGTCTTCAATTGCCCAGGAAATCCAGGATCGGTCACGCCCCGCCCTGGAATTCGTCATTGATGGCGATGCGCGCCTTCGGACGCTGCAACAGCAGCGCCAGGCCCTGGATCCGGATCGCGATGGCTTGCGCATTGCCGAACTGGAAGCCGAGCTATTTGACGCGGGCGCGTTCAGCGCCCAGGCACGCGCCGAACAATTGCTGGTGGGCCTGGGCTTTCAGCAATCCACCTTTGCGCAGCCGCTCGACAGTTTTTCGGGCGGCTGGCAAATGCGGTTGAACCTGGCCCGCGCCTTGATGGCACCGTCCGATCTGCTGCTGCTTGACGAGCCGACCAACCACTTGGATCTGGATGCCATGATCTGGCTAGAGAAGTGGCTCAATCAATACCCGGGGACCGTGTTGCTGATTTCGCACGACACCGAGTTCCTGGATGCCGTGGCCAAAACCATTCTCCACTTCGACGATAAAAAACTGGTTCGCTACAAAGGCGGCTATGACGACTTTCTGAACCAGCGCGCCGAACGGCTGAGACAGCAGCAGTTTGCGTATGAGAAGCAGCAGAAGGAAACCGCCCACCTCCAAAGCTTCATCGATCGCTTCAAGGCCAAGGCCACCAAAGCCAAGCAGGCGCAAAGCCGGGTCAAGGCCCTGGCAAGAATGCAGCAACTGGCGCCGGTCCGCGCCGCCTCGGGCATTGCCATCCGCATTCCCGACCCGCTAGCCATGCCCGACCCCTTGCTCACGCTGGATCAGGTTGACGCCGGCTATGATCCGGCGCACCCCATCCTCAAGCAGGTCAAGCTCGCCGTGCGGGCGGGTTCCCGCATCGGCATTCTTGGCGTCAACGGCGCGGGCAAAAGTACCCTGGTCAAAACCCTGGCGGGCGAACAGCAGGCCTTGAGCGGCTCGGTGGTGGCGGCCAAAGGCCTGGAGGTGGGCTACTTTGCCCAGCACCAGCTCGATATTCTTGATCCCGCCGCCACCCCGCTTTTGCATCTGGCGCGGCTGGCACCCGCCAGCACCGAACAGGAGCTGCGCAACTACCTTGGCAGCTTTGGCTTCTCCGGCGACGCCGCCACCTCGGCCATCCGCCCTTTTTCAGGTGGCGAAAAAGCCCGGCTGGCCCTGGCGCTGGTGGTCTGGAAAAAACCGAATCTGCTGGTGCTGGACGAGCCCAGCAACCACCTGGACGTGGATACGCGCGAAGCCTTGACCGCGGCCCTGGCCAGCTTTGAAGGCTCGATGCTGTTGGTGTCCCATGACCGGCATCTGCTGCGCTCCACCGTGGACCAGTTCTGGGTGGTGGCTCAGGGCGGCCTGCATGAGTTTGACGGTGACCTGGATGACTACCAGGCCTGGGTCACGCAACAGGCCGCCCAGGCGCGGCAGCTCCAGGCGGCGGACAGCCCGGCGACCGACAGCACCCTGGACAGGAAGCAGCAACGGCGCCAAGAAGCGGAAGCGCGCCAGCGCCTGGCCCAGCAACGCAAGCCGCTGGAAAAAAAGCTGCACAAACTGGAGCAGGAACTCAGTGCGCTCTCCGCCCGCAAGGCCGAGCTGGATGTGAAGATTGCCGATGAAACGCTTTACCTCGACGCACGGAAGGACGAGTGCCGACAGATCCTGGCCGAACACGGCGAGTTGTGCAAAACGCTGAACACCGTTGAAGAAGCCTGGCTTGAACTCC
>JBAYOI010000021.1:0-20758 GCA_041678365.1 Pigmentiphaga sp.
ACTGGCACCGTCACTGGCACCCTCCCCTGGACCATCACCAGCACCAGCACCAGCACCAGCACCAGCACCAGCACCAGCACCAGCACCAGCACCAGCACCAGCACCAGGCACAAGGTGCGAAGGCGCATATGACTTGGAATCTTGCGTGTTCAGACCAAGAGACTGCGCCTTGGTGCGTAGGTTGATGTCATTGCTCACAAACAAAACATCATTCAGCCGAAAGAACAACGCCGTTGAAAGAATGGCATGGTCGGGCTGTTTGGCATCCCATTCAGCAGGCAGTAAAGCTGCGTAGTCTGTTTCATGGCGGATACGGGACGCGTTTGCATCCAACTGACGAATGGCCGAGCGTGCCTTGGCCGCGCGAGTCTCATCCCCACTGCTCTTCAAACCATCCAGCTCGCTCAGCACACGAAGCGGCACCACCAAAATATCGCTGGGGCTCAGCCCTTGCAAAAGCCCAGGATGTTCCATCAGAGCGCTGGTATCCAGCACGGCGATGCGATGCCCGATCTCGACTGGGGCCAGCTTTTCCTGCGCCAGAAGGCCCCAGCGTTCTACTGCATCATTCAGCGCATCCCAGCCGGACGATGGCGCATTCAGGGCGCGGAAATCTTCTGCGGTTTTTCGCCAAGCGTGCATGACGTCCAATGCGCGCGGAGTTAAAGCGCGCACATCCATTTTTCCTTTACCCGCCGCCTTCAATGCCTGCTCGCCTATGTCCCGGTGAACATCTTGAACAGCTTTCTGAATCTTCTGCAAAGGCAGTAGCAAGGCGTGAGGGCCGTGCAACTTGATCTCTTTACGTTCTAAAATTTTCTCCAACCACACTTGCCGCAACTCGATGGTGAGCAATTCGCCTGGTATTTCAGTCGAGGAAGGCAAGGCAGATCGCAGCTTTGCCAATGATTCCAAGGTGCAAATAGGGGCCGCATGCAGCAGCAGCGCGGCTTGCAGAGGCACAGCCTTGTCTGCAGACAACATCTGAGCCACCTGGGTCAAAAGAGAAACGACTTCTTCAGTTTCCAGCTGATTGGGCGTATGCCTCAACGATTTATCAATGGCTCTTACCAGAGATATTTCCCATGCAGGTTTCCAGTCTTTCCCGCCAGACCGCCACAAACCAATTGCTTGTGTAGCGGGCTCAATCAACGCTATCAAATCGCCCAGCGGCTGTTCAGCACGTGTGGATAGCCACGGCCACACTGTTTCGCCGATCGCATCGATATCCCGCCATGCTACGGGCATGAAGACAATGCGTGGGTCATCGGAGTGCTCGCAAGCTCCCTCTAAATCCCTGCGCAGTTTGGCCCAAAGCGCGGTTGCAGCCTGATCGTTCAAAGTAACCGCCAAGCCACACGAGCGCGGCTGCCCGGCCCAATAGAGGCGGAGGTTACCGGCCACTTCTGCTTGAGCGCTCGCTCCGCCGATCTGTGGCAGAGACAAGCTACGAAATCCCGTGATCATTCCTGCGGGAGGTGGCACAAGCAGTGTGAACATAGTCGGTTGTTTGCCATTGGCAACCAGTTCCGGTGCGTTCACTTCAGACGATAAAACGATGGTGGGTGTTGCTGCATCCGCCGCAACGCCTTGCGTAACGATGCACAACCGCGCTCTGACTGCACTCCTATTAGTTGCTGTAATGGGACGGGCAGTACGGGCATCGCGTAAAACAGAAGAGTCAATGACGGGCAGAGAAGCATTCGGTTCGCTTGTCAGTGCGCCAGCAAGCAGAATTTCCCATGCCAGTTCGGATTGTGCTTGCTCCAGCCAGCGCTGCAATGCGGCATCACGCGGAGCATTCGCGGACAGCACACCATCCTCGCTGCACGAGATTTCGAGCCTGCGCTCTTCCCATCCAGATAGCTGAACCACGGGCGCAATGCGGTCTATAACTGTCGCAGAGTTTTTCCAGTCATAAGTTTCCTGCGCTATAGCGCGTTCTACTTGCGGCAACGGATTTTGCGGCCTCAAAGCGTTGTCGACGGAGCTCATGCGGCTTATGTTGCCTTTGCTCTGCTGCACACCATCCCTCTTGACCGGTTTGATCTCATCACCGATAGGATCGTAATGATGACTGACTTTAATCGTGCGCGAGCGCACCGGCAGGCTGTCGCTGCGCAAGAATTGCAAGCCATCGGCAGTCAATTCAAGCTCAGTTAGAGGCACCTCGAGCGTATCAAGAGCGTAACGTTTGGGCAGAGCACCCAAAGCGGAAAGCTCAGATACGCAGCCCTCCAGCAGTTCACGCACATCGCCTGCGCCCAATTGATCGCGGAAGACACCAAGCAAGGACAGGCTCTGTTTATCAGGAAAATGGAGCCCAGGATCACACAGTCGTAATACCATCCGTTCAAACACCGTGGGTTTGCGCTCGGTGTGATAGGTCACCTCGGATTCAATGCGATACAAGGGCAAGGGAATGGAAATTTCTGCCAGCTTCATGCGCGCGCTCCCCGATTACCGCCCTTGTCGCCCTTGGGCGCAGCCGCCCGGCTGGGTAGGGGATTGAACCTGCCACGTTGCTGTTGTGGCTGCTGGGGCAGCATATCCGGTGACATCAACTGCCTTGCCGGAACCAGCCGTGCATCCCGCTCCAGTTGATCCAGAATGTCCTTGTAAACGGCTCGCTTCATGCTGCCTGCGCTGTCCATACGCGGCAAATCCACCTCGTAGGACGCATACATGCTTTTCGCGCCGAAGACGACCAGCAGCGCCTGTGCGCGCGAAAAAGCCACATTGATAAATTCAAATCGAGCGACATTGGCCTTGCTGGAGCGACGCCGAGGCTGATTGCCCGAGCGCAAAGGATCGTACCCATCGTGGCGCACCATGCTGACCAGCACGATTGCCTTTTCCTTTCCCTGATAGCGAATCACGGTATTGACTTCAACATCGAGACATTCAAATCGACCATTGGAACCCTGTGGGCGGCGGCGGCGAATAGCCGCGCGAATTTCTCGGCATTGATTAGCATAGAAAGACACCACGCCGACTTTGCGCTTGTTTGACCGGGAGTAGCCCTGCGCAGCGGATTGCCGTTCGACTTGCTCTAGCGTTTCGGCAATCAACTCCGCTTCCAGCTTATTGGTGCGCCGTGGCTGGTTGCCGTCCATGTCTTCACGATGAATCTGGTTGTGCAGGTTGTAGGTTGTGTCCACCCACAACGCATGGTCATCCGGAGTGAGTAAGGGTGAGCCACCGTTCACATTCTCCAACGTCAGTCCGTGAACACGACGAAGCTTCGGGTCTGGATCGTCGTCAGGCCGAAGGAGGCCGCACTCCAACTGACCCTCGTAAAAATGGTTAACCATAGCCATGATTTGCGGATGCATGCGGAACTGCACGTTGAGGCGTGCTCGGATGGCTTCATCCGCCATCTCGAAATGCGACTTGAACAACGAGGCTGTGACCATCTTCTCAAAGCGGCGCAGGTTGTCGCGGGTCAGCAAGGTCTGTGCATCAGCAGGGCGATCTGTACTATTTTCCTCAGCGTTGGCCGCTTCGTTTTCTTCAACTTCATCCATGAAGCTGCGGGCTTCGTCGCCTTCCTGAAACAGCGGTGGCAGTTGACGGTGGTCGCCCACCAGCACGGCGCGGCGTGCGCGCATCAAGGGCATCAGTAATTCCAGCGGGGTAGCCTTGCTTACCTCATCAATGATGGCGACATCAAAACTCGTCTGCCCAGCATCGTCCAGCGTGCGCTCGTTTTCGTTGCAAGTAATGGCCACCACGTTGCAACTAGCTAGAAAATCCGCGCCCAGATGCTGCCAGTCTTCTTCTGCGGCACTGTTGCGACTCAGATCGCGCTTCCAATCTTCCAGCAATGGACCCCATGTTTGGCGCTGTTGCTGCTGGCTGGCCTGACGTTGTTCCAAGACCTTGATGACTTGGGCGACTGTTTCGATACGCTGCGATAAAGTCGCAGCAGGTTCCTGCGGCAAGCGGTTGCCTTGCGTGACAGCCTCATCCTGCAGCAGGGCTCTTACCTTGTGCTCATGTTGTCTGCGCTGCTCGTCCCAGTTGTCCAGTTTGCTTTGGGCGCTGCGCTCCTGGTTCCGCGCGTTTCGGACAAGGCCATCGTTCGGGGCTTCCGTAGAGGGCTGCGACAACTGAGCTTGCATAAATTGCTTCAGGGTTTCGATGGCCTGCCCGATGACCGGCTGCGCCCTCTCCAGCGCAGCTAGGCTGGCATCAATTTCGTCTGCCAGTTGAGTCGCGTTTTCATTGGGAGTGCACCATTTGGCAGCTTGACGAAACAGGCCGTCATAACGGCTGCGCTCCAAGCCCACGCCAGCCTGCTCCAACTCTTTGAGCTCCTTGCGCGTGGCTCTCCAGGCGTCCACGAAAGCGTCATCCTGCTCCATCTGCTCCTCCAAGGCTTTGACCTCGTTCCGGAGCGATTCAATGCGTAGCCTAGTGCTGGCATCCTGAATCGGGCCATTCGCAGCCTCTCGCAGGCGGCGAATGTCTGCAGCAATTGCTTCTTGCTCATTCGTGAAGCGCCGCCACGCGGCCAGCATGTGCGCCAGCATTGCGCCCCGACTGCCTGCATGGGTCAGCCAATCGTCCATCGAAAACTTGACGAGTAATCCTGCCTCCTCGCAGGAAGCAAGGCCTTGCGCTAGATTTCTGGCAGGCTCATCCACATCCCGCAAGTCGCCATGCAGCGTTTCGGCGTTGCCATGCAGCAAGGCCTGAACGCTGTGCAGACGCTGCCGTTTGGCCTTGTCTTCATCCAGCACCGCGCAGGCAGCGTCATACGTCTGCAGAGCCTGCGTTGTCTGGCTGCGGGCCGATGCCAAGTCCGTTTCAAGCTGCCCGCGTCTGGCGTTCAACTCCTTCTCGTCGTGCGACACGAAAGTCGCGCGCTCATACCACTCTTGCAAGAGACGCAAGTCTTTGTCACCGCGCTTCCACACTGCAAGACGATCTTCGGCTTGCCCTGCCAGGGCCTTGTAGTAACGCTGCAAGGATGCCTGCCCCGCAAAGGCCGCACCATCTTCCGTCACCTTGCTTTCATTCCGTGCCAACCGAACTACGCGTAAGGAACCGTCATGACCCAACCTGTCCAACGCATTGTCCACGGCGGTATGCGCCTGCGATGCCAGCAGCACCCGCTGCCCGCGCCGCGCCAGTTGCACAATGGCTTCCGCAATCACAGTGGTCTTGCCCGTGCCCGGCGGCCCTTGAACCAAGCACAAATCCGGCGCGGAAAGAATCTTGACCACAGCCTCTTTCTGGGCCGGATTGAGCTTGTCGTTGGCCCACTCCGTCACCGGTTCCAGACGCTGCGGCACGGAAACTTGTGCAGCCTCGAACAAATAATCAGTTAAGTAAGGCGCATAGCCACCCTGTTCTTGCAACTGCCGCAACGCCTGCTGATGGCGTTTGATCAGACTCATGTCGCCAGCCGTTGAAATGGACAGGAAGCCGGACTCCGGAATTCGACTCAGGATGCGCTCGCGCAAGACATCCGGCTCCTCGGCGTTGGCGAGATCATTCGCGTCGTCTTCGGTCAGTGAGACGGTCAATTCGGCAAGCACGGGCTCAGGCCAAGGACATCCTGTCGAGCTATCGTCCTTGGGAAATTTCTTATCTTTCGGTAACGATGCAGGCTCCGAGAGTTTGCCAGCCTGTCCCAGCCGGGGAAGGCGGCGTTCCTCCCTTTCAGGCAATCCGAACATCCACGGCTCTTTGGATTGCCCAACCTGGAACACCACAAGATCATCCCGTCCCAAGGCCTTGCGGTCTTTTTGCAAAGCCTGTGAGCTCTGTGCGACCAAGGAAAAAACCAACTGCTCGTCACGCCATCCACGACTGATGTAGCGCAAACCGCGCGCCTTGTGGCGGATGAGGCTTTCTTTCCATCGAAGAAATTCAGTCCACTCGGTCAACTGCTTTTCGGTTTGCTGCGTGATTGGTGGCAAGTCGGCCAGCAGTTGCGGCGTGAGCAGGTTATTGACGCGCTGAATGCGCTGCTGGCCTGGCGTGAATTGCAGACTGTCATGCACGGCAAATGCAGCGACTTCGCGCTCGAAAGATCGCGCAGGCAGATCGGCGGTCTCGATGAAGCCGTTTATGAGAAAGAGTGGCGAAGAGGATTCGGTGGGCCAACTTCCCGTGGCGATGAAGGCGCATCCTTCCGGAAAAGGCCAATCCCGCCCAGCGGCGTTAACTCGAATCGCCATTTGTGCGTATCGTGGATTCTGCTTGTCCCGCTGCCGATTGGAAACATAGCCCGTGATTGGCATATTGTTTGGGAAGAGCAACTCATATAAAACTTCCATCCCTTCACGGCCATTGCACCAGTTTTTGAATGTCTGATGGCGGCGCTGAATATCGGCGATAGCTCGATTAAGTCCTCTGTTGCCTGGGTCAAGCGCAATATACAAATTCATCAAAAAACATAGCCTTGTTAGTCGTCATACGGATTGCTGGGGTCATGCGGGTCGAGGCGATACCCGTCCGGCGAGTACAAGCCGAATCCTGCTTCACCATGGCGCAGTTCGTCGCGTGGTTGCGAAAAATCATCACTGCTTCTGCGAAAACCGTGACAGACAAGTAGCAAGCCCACCAGCAGCAGCGTCATCCAGAAAGCCACATAAAACAGCAATCCCAGCACCACCAGCTTAATCGCCCACACGAACACGGAGGCACCCGCTTGCGGCACTCCCTTCGATACCAACCAGTTTGACGCCCTCCGTTCGCCACGCACATAGGCGCGCCATCCACGGCCAAGAGTGCGTCCGAGGCGTTCTGCGGTGCTGATGCGAGCTGTCGTGTTCATGATCGTCTCGTGCTACAGAGGCATACCTATTCGAGGTTGCTCCAATCCTGCTTGCTTGCCTGTACCAAGGCGTTCCAATCGTCTGGCGGGTTTCCGCGTCCGAGCATCTTCTCGAACACGGCATACGGGTCGGACTTGCTGCCCGAAGACCGTAGGGTCTGCTCGTCGTTAACCCACGCGTACACGATGACCTTCGCCTTCGAGTCGTACCGGAAGAACAGCCGGTAGCGTCTTCCGAGCTTGGCCCGCCGCCAGTGGCGATAGGCCGACCCCATGGTGTTGCCTTGACGGTACTCGTCGCGTGCCGGATCACTCGGCACCACGTCTTGTATCAACTGGACCAAGGCTCGGAAGAACTTGACGTTGGCGTTGGACGCGAACCCTTGCGGGTCGTTCTCTTGGGCACGCAGCACAGCTGCGCGCAGCTTCATCATCTGCTCGATCAGGTTGTCGTGGAACAGCAGTGTCCAGCCATGCTGTTGCATCAGATTTCCACGTCCTCAGCGAAATCATCGCCCAGGTCCACCCTGTGGCCCGCGTGCTCCAGCATCGTGCGAGCCAGATCCTCGGGCAGACCGCGAACATTCCGGCCTGCTTCAATGTCGCGCGCCAGCAGGGCCAGGAACGCGGCAATGGCCGGGTCCTCGTGCTCCGCATCGGCACGTGTCACGACCACTTCACCGCCGCGAAGCTCGAACGCCAGCTTGCTGCCGGTATCGGCACCAAGCGCCTGGCGGATGGACTTGGGCAGCGTGATCTGCCCCTTGGATGTCAGAGTGGCAACTTCGTGAATGGCAGGCATGGCGGCTCTCCTGATAGCAATGCCCGCATTGTAAGGAAATTTCCTTACGAAATCAATATGGGGTCTCATGATGTTTTCCGGCATTCAACATTGCACTTCATCGTAGGGCGGGAACAGTGAGCCTTCCCGCATCAATCCGGCCTCGGCGAACTCCGCATTGATGGTGGACGGTCAATGATCACCGCTCTATATCCAAAGGCTGTAATGGCCGAAAGGGCAAGGGAATGGGGGCAAGGGGAAAGGCTCTACCTCGAAAAGGCGAAAAGGCCTCCCGGTCGGCCCGTCACCAGGACACCCGCATGCTCTCTCTGTTCCAGCGGAAACGGCCTCCGGTCGCTGCCGCTCCATCGCCAGCACCCACGACCGATCTCCCGAAAGGGCTGATGCGGCCGCAGTCGGCCGCATCGCTGCTGGCCACGCCGCGGCGGCAGAAGCTGCTGGAACACATTTGGCAGAGAACCTCGCTGTCTCGTCGCCAGTTCGCCACGCTGTACCTGGCGCCATTGCACCGCTATGCCGATCTGGTCCAGGCTTTCCCGGCATCCGAAGCGCATCACCATGCCTACCCAGGCGGCATGCTCGACCACGGCCTGGAAATCGTCGCCTACGCGCTCAAGCTGCGGCAGTCCCATCTGCTTCCCATCGGTGCCAGCCCCGAGGACCAGGCAGCGCAAGCCGAAGCCTGGACCGCCGCCGTCGCCTATGCCGCGCTGCTGCACGACATCGGCAAGATCGCCGTCGATCTGCACATCGAACTGGCCGACGGCATCACCTGGCACCCGTGGCACGGCCCGCTGCACCAGCCGTACCGCTTCCGCTACCGCGATGATCGCGAGTACCGGCTCCACAGCGCCGCGACTGGCTTGCTCTACCGGCAACTGCTCGACCGCGAAATCCTGGACTGGCTCAGCGGCTATCCGTCCCTGTGGGCGCCGCTGCTCTACGTCCTGGCCGGGCAGTACGAGCACGCCGGGGTGCTGGGCGAACTGGTTGTGCAGGCAGACCGCGCCTCCGTCGCTCAGGAGTTGGGCGGCGATCCCGCGCGAGTCATGACCGCGCCCAAGCACGCACTGCAACGCAAGCTGCTCGATGGGCTGCGCTACCTGCTCAAGGAAGAGCTGAAACTGAACCAGCCCGAAGCATCCGACGGCTGGCTCACCGAGGATGCGCTATGGCTGGTGAGCAAGACAGTCTCGGACAAGCTGCGAGCGCATCTGCTGTCCCAGGGCATCGACGGCATCCCGGCGAACAACACCGCCGTGTTCAACGTGCTCCAGGACCACGGCATGTTGCAGCCGACGCCAGATGGTAAAGCGATCTGGCGCGCGACCGTGACCAGTTCGACCGGCTGGACCCATTCGTTCACCCTGTTGCGGCTTGCACCTGCGCTGATTTGGGAGCCTGGAGAGCGGCCGGTGTCGTTCGCTGGGTCGGTGGCGATCGACACGACACCGGTCGACAAAGATGCCGATGCCTCGGGGCAAACGCCGGTAATCGCGGCAATGCCTCCTGCCGAAGAGCAGCAGCCCGCTCGGTGGACGAACGCCGTCGGCGGCGCTGCCACGCGTCAACAGCCCGCTGCCCAAGCCGTGCCCGATGTCATGGAAGACATGCTCGCGATGGTGGGAATGGGGGATTTGTCTGCCGTCCGGAAGGATGCGGCAGCCGCCTCGGTCGAAGCGCCTGCCGCAGGCCTTGCAACGCCTGCACCGCCCGTGGCGGAGCCTCTGCCTGGGTCACCAGCGCCCGCGTACACGGCCGCGCAGCCATCCGGTGAGCACTTCATGGCATGGCTGCAACAGGGCGTCGCCTCACGGCGGCTCATCATCAACGATGCAAAGGCGCTGGTGCATTCCGTCAGCAACACCGCGTACCTGGTCAGTCCCGGTGTGTTTCAACGCTACGCACAAGAGCATCCCCAGGTAGGCAGGCTGGCCAAACAGGAAAGCCAGCAGGATTGGCAATGGGTACAAAAGCGCTTTGAACGGCTGCAACTGCATCGCAAGCAGCCCAACGGCCTGAACATCTGGACCTGCGAAGTGACTGGGCCTCGCAAGTCGCGGCGGCTGCATGGCTATCTGCTGAGCCAGCCACAGCTGATCTTTGATGAGACACCGCCAAACAATCCCTATTTGACAGCGATGAACCTCACGTCTACAGATACTTGATGGGAAAGCCCGGATCGGTTCTAGCCCCTGAAAATATCCACCTTTGTCTCTAGGCACTTGCGCAGGCTCAGATCATTTGCGCCAACCTCGAACCAACCCGCTGGCTTCTGATAGAAGTCGAGGCCACGCCCAATTTTGATCACCCATCCGTTATCCAGGCGGATTTCGCGGTCGTGAATGTTCGGATTGAGCTTTACCTCTAGTTCTACATCCAACTCCAGCAGGCTCTGCTTCAACTCATCGAGCTTTTCGGCAATGTCGGCTAGTTGGGTTCGGTCGTCATAACCCGTGATCAGGTCGATTTTCTTCACCGTGCCAGCCTTCAGCACCGTCTCGCAGAAGCGCACGAAATTCTGAATCTGGTGTTGCAGGCGAATGTACGGATCTTCGATCACGACGGACTTCGCGCCTTGCAAATAAGGGCCGAGGATGGACTCATAGCTATGCCCGGTATCGCCATAGAGAATGGTGAAGTGCTGTTCCTTGAGTTCGACCGATGATGGTCCACCCGCCCCCAAAGCCACAGCCGGGGCTGCCGATACCGGCGTCATTACCGTTGGAGGCTCCTGCGCAGCAGAGGCCATTTCTACGACGGGGCGCACTTCGACTGCCTCGGCAGGCCGCTCATTCGCCGGATTCAAACGACGGCGCGCAGGCTCTTGCGTTGCCGGTGCATCCTTCGACTCTGGGCAGAACACCACCACCTCATCACCACCGGCCTTGAAGTAGGACAGGTTGATCCGGGCGAACTCGTCATCCGGCTTGCGCTTGTTCATCTGCTCCTTGACGCGGCGGCGGCATTCCGTCGCATATGCTACGTATTCCTCGAACTCCTCGTCCGTTGGCGGCCCGTTCGGATGCAGCACCTTCAAGAATGCGCAGACGGTTTTCTTGATGCCTTTCTCGTCGCGCCCTTCAATCGATTTCCCGAGTCGAATGCGCTTGCTCACTTCCTCATACCGATTCGTGTGCTTGAACTGGTAGTGGAAGGCTTCGGCCAAGTAATCGGTGATGAATCCGTAGTTGCTGGTCAGGAACTCGCTGCTGTTCTTGGGCATCTCCCAGCCTGGGATGTACGCAGCGAATCGGTCCATAACTGCCAAGTCCAGCTCTGGCGGTAAGGGCTGAAACAGGTCGTGTTCGTTGGAATTGACCACTTGCTGCACTGACACGTCGATGTTGCCAACAAAGCTCAAGCTGGCATCCGCGATGACTTCGGCTCCGCGCGAGAAGCGCCCATTGGCCATGAAGTCCTTCATGATCTGGATGGTGTCCGGGTCGCGCACCTTGATCCCGCCAACTTCGTCGAACGCAACAGTGTCCCAAAAGCCAACCAGTCCCACCTTGCGACGTGCGTTGTTGTAGAACAGCGTGGCTTTGGTGGCCTGGCCACCCGAGATCAAGGTGGCGTAAGGCGAAAACTCGCTGAAGAAGTAGGACTTGCCCGTGCCGCGTGGCCCCAGCTCGATGTAGTTGTAGTTGGGCTCCACCAAAGCGGCCAACCTGGCGATGAAGTGCATCTGCACGCGCTTCGAGAGCTTGCTTGGCTCCAGGCCTACTGAGCGCAATACCGCAGCGATCCACTCATCACGAGTGAAGGCTGATCGGCCTTCTGCGTAGCGTTCAAAATCGAATCGCGTCAGTTGGATCGGTCGCAAGTCCTCAATGGAGAACGCATAGTCGTCTTCATCAATGTCGTTGTGCGCCAGGGTGACTTCGGCCCAAATGCCGCCTTCCAGCAGGCGATCGTTGTCCCGGTAGAACTTCTCGGCAATGGCGATGCGTTGCGAGTTGAAGTTTTCCAGGGAAGCCCAATGGCGCTTCTCCTTCTCGACATAGCGAACATGCACTTTGTCGATGAAGCGGTGCTTGCCTTTTGTGGCCACCTTGGACTGCGCGGCATTGGCCTCATCTGGCCGCACATAGTTCTCCTGCAGCGACGAGAGCACTGCTTCCATGCCGGCGTCCATCTCAGCCTGGTCATTGCTGGCGCAGTACTTGGCAAGCAGGAACTCCAGGACGAACGTCGGGACGTTGGTGCCTTTCTTGATCCGGTGCAGCAAGTCCTTGCGCAGCACCTTGCCATCGAAAGTGGCGTTCAGTTTTTGGTCGAGTTCGTCCATGGGCTTACTCCGTATAGTCCGTTTCAAGCGCCAGATTGCTGTAGGCCGCCAAGGTCGTCGGGTTCAAGGCCATGACCTTGAACTTGCCCCTGAACTCCTCATCCATTCGCAATGCAATCTGTTTGCGCTGGTTCGGCATCAGGGTCACCGTTCTCGTCGCAGGGTTCACATCACCACCGGGGCGTGGCTCTCCCACGACATTACCCTTGCTGTCCTGGGCCTCAAGCAAGATTTCCACGCTCATGTCCTGCGTGAACATGTCATCGGATATCAAGGCCACTTCAATCACGGGCAGCAGGGTGGTGATGCGCTTGGCGCCGTTCTTGTAGCTCAGTTCCACCATCACCTTGCGTGGTTCCGCATTGGCACCATGGTCAAGACGAGCAACCAGAACGGGCACGACCGCCTCCGCCAAAGACGCACCACCATGAAAATAAAGATGGCCAGCGCGGTACGGAGCCATGCTGCGTGGCAACGCCACCTGGGTGAAATCGCCGCGAATACCAACCTTGTCTGCGCTGACGACCAGGCTGTGGCTGTCCGCTATGCCGTTGCCCAGCATCATGCGATCATGAGCATTCAGCCATTTCCCCTGCGGTTTCACGCACACATCGCCAGCCTCTGCCTGCGCGTTCAGGAAGAAACCGTGATCGGTCACGATGACCGCCTCTTTAAAGCCCATGCCACGCAGCTTGTGCAGTGCCACGCGGATCAGCTTGAGCGTGCCGGGGATCAGCCCCAAGGTTGTCTCAGGATTATTTTCCAGTTGACTGTCTATTTCCGTAGAGCGCAGCACCAGCAGATCGACGGTCTCGGCGATCTTCGGTTTGCCACGCACAAAGTCGCCCAGCGGCATTTCCTCGAAGCGATCGCCATACCGCTTGGCCAGCACACCCATGCGCTGCGCCACGCTTCCCACAGGTTCACCGTCTAACTTGGGCACCAGCGAATCGTTCTCCAGCGCCAGGGCCAGGGCCAGCCCGGTGCGGGCATTGGGCAACAGGCTGGCCATGCCGACCAAGGTGATGGAGGGCAACTGCGCATACGCCACCTGTAACTCAACAGGGCCATCTTCGGTCAGCAGCTTTTCAAGCGCCACGCCCAATTCGTAGCGCAAGGCATCTACCATCAAATACGCCACCTTGCGGCCACGCTCCTTGAGGCGGTCAGCCACAAGGCGATCGAAAACATCGGCGTTGGCCAGTCGACCAGCGGGCGGCCAGCCTGCCGTCTCGATGTGCTTGACGAAGATGCCTTGCACCTTTTCCGCCAGGCGGCGATAGCGTGCACGTGCCTGGTTGATGACCTCGTGCATCAGCCCATGCTGATCGAGAAAATCCCCTGCGGCCTGCTCAAACTCGCGCTGCAGACGATCTGCCTCGCGCAAACTGTTCAGATAGAAGTCGATCAACTCCGCCTGCGATCGCGCATGACCAGGCAACTGGCGTTCGAAGTCGTCGCAGGCTTCCACCAAGCTCAGGCCCGAGCGCACCAGTTCCCACTGTGCCTGGCTTTCTCCTTTACCCAGCCAGACAGAGCCCTTGTGTCTGGCCAGCACTCGGCGTGTGGCATCCGTGTCGTCCGTGACGATGCCCTTGATGGCGGCGCGCAGGAACGTCCGCTCCTCAAAGGGAAAGGTATCCCGCTCGCCCAGGTCTTCCAGAGAACCGCACAGCTCAACGAGATTGAGTTCCTTCTCTATGGTCTCTGCCCGGTCGATGTAGGCCGCACGTGCTTTGGGATCATTGCGCAATTGATCGCACACCCCTTCGACGATAGGCCTGGCCTCCGGCGGCGCGTGCGGCACGCCATTCAGGGCATCGGGCAAGGCCAGGGGCAAATCAAAGACGAACTCACTGAACAGCACATAGCGCCACAGTTCGTCCGCCAGTGCGCCCCAAGTCTTGCCACGCGTTTTCACACTCAATCCCAGGGTCGCTCGCAGGAAGTCGCGTGCCTCCTGTACCCAGCCTTCCTGGACCTTCAATGCGTCGATCTGCTTGGCGCTGGGTACCAGAAGAGCGGCCAAAATCTCGCGGCCCGATTCCACCTGCAATGTGGCTCGCAACTGGGGCCAGCTTACGCCGCCGCCAATCGCGTCGATGACTGCAAAAGTCGGCCCGGAGGGCGACGTGGCAAACACCTGGCGGATCTCAGTGGCGTGGTCCGGCCTCGCACGCAAGCACAAGCTCAGGTAATCGTCACCATCATCTTGCGGGAACACCGCACCGCATTCTGCATATAAGGCAAAGGGATCTGCTTGCTTCTGTTCGTCGGTTTCCGGGCGCTTGGCAGGCACATAGATCAGCACAGCCTCCAGCGGCGCCTTGGGCTGACCCACATCGCGCAGTGCCAGCAAAGCCGCTTCGCGACTTTCGATGCTGCTCTCGGACGCATCCACCACCCGCACCTTGTCGGCCGCTAGATCGAAACACTGCTCACGGTAGCGCTTGTCGGCGTCATACACCACCAAAGCGCCAGCTTGCATCAGACGTGGCCGCAGTAAGCCTTCTCGGATAAATTCAGCAATACTCAAAGCGTCCCCCTCAGAAATCCAGATGCTTACCACAGTGGCCAATGATGATCTTCTTCTCAGCAGCGACCCACTCAAAATGAATGCGTAGGGTTTCAGCCACGCTGTCTTTGACGCCATGCTTCAGGTGCTTCTCCATCACGAAATCCCGCCCTCGATAGGAGAAAGTGCGACGGCGCTTGCCTTCCACGCTCAGAGCGCTGCCCTCATTATTGGAGTAGGCGTTATGTCCAAATGCAGATTTGGCATGTTGCTCTCCATTCCCGTCAGCAAGCTGCTGCCAGTAATCGGTTGCCAGTTTTTTCAACAACTCAAAGGCCTTTTCGCCCTGCCGAAAACCACCTCGGTCAGACTCCCTGGCAGAACTCCTTGAAGACTCCAGGAAAACAATGCGATCCGCATACAGAGCAGAAATCAAATCAACAACCTGCTGCAAACTTGGGCTACCATCGAGAACCGCCACAACATTTTCACGCAGGGGGGCAATGACCTCAGCGAGGTTGGTCGGTTCGCCATCATTCGATTGAATACCGCTCAATGCGTGCTTGAGGCTGGCAACATCCGCCGTAAGACTCCTAGCTTCATCATCCTTTGCCCGGTAGTCGGATTGAAGACTGGAAAGCTCCTCATCCTTGGTCTTCAACTCACGGTCTGCCTCTTCCAGTAAAGCGATGTACTCGCCCAGTTGCTGGGAGTGCTCATCTGTCTTGGATTGCTGGATCGTCCGTATCAGTTGGGCACGAAGCGCTGCTTGTGCAACTTTTTCCGGCGAAATGTGCTTCCACGACAAAGGAAGGTTGGTTCGATGCGTGATAGCTGCCAACACTTCGGATTCAACAGGCCGACCATCTGCAAGAAACTCAGAAATATCCTCCGGGTCCAGCCGCACATTTTCATAAAAGTGCCCGCGCTCTCCTTGGCGACCTGGAAAAACGATCTTTATTGCGCCACCAAATGCTATGAAGCGGCGACCAACCTTATCTTCAATGGCAAAGGTATCTTCAATCGGCGGAATGCAGACCACATCAGCCAGACCGACCAAGATGGAGCGCAACCGCTCCGGATCTACGGGGTATCCTGAGTCAGGTTTTGCACTCAAGATCGCAATCGGATAGGTTCTTTCAGCACGCTCAACTTCATGCAAAAAGGCTGGGGCACTTTCTTGCGTTAACTGCTTGACCTTCAAACCAGGTGTGTGGCCAAGAGGATTGCACGACCGGATAAGCTGCTCGACCAGCTTCGGGCGTGTCACCTGAATTGGAGCGGTAACGCGCGCGCTCACCTCATCCGTTTTCAGTAGCAAGGAGCACTCAACGGGTTCATCGACAGCCTTCTGATACAGACCAATTTCAGTCGTCCAGCGCCGACCGGAAGTCTGGTCGTCAGGATGGCTGAGCCGTGCCGAGAACCAAAACGGATAGGCTCTGCCATTGTCAGCAAGCAATGTCGCACGGGACGTTAGCGTACTGCCGTCCCTGAGCCTCAATTCACGAATGCCTACTGCAAGCCGCTGTGCATCAACAGCACTTTTTGCACGGCGGCCAACCCATCTGGCCACGAATTGAATGATTTGATCCGGGCCATGTTCGGGCTCGAACAGAAAACTGTTGACGTAGACCAGCATGTCTCACTCCTCTTTTTTCTTTCTGCCGCGCGTCTTCTTCGGCGCTGCTTCGGGCTCGATGTACAAATCCTCCAGGCTGTGCGCGATGGCGAGCGACTTGTCGGTCTTGCACTTTTCACGTACCCGCTCGGGCCAGTAGTTCATGGCCAGGTGTGCCCAGTCGTAGTCGCCTTTTTCCAGCTTGGCCCAAGTATCCTTGAGCACCTTCTGCCAGGGCTTGTGGCGGAACAGCGGCCACAGCGGGCAGGCAGAGATCTGCACACCGTCGTCGTGGTTGGGCTTGTAGGTGGGCGCCAGCTTGAGCAGGGTATCGCGCAGCTCGATCAGCTCCAGCTCGAAGGCTTGCAAGGCCTCGAACTGCTTTTCGTCGTCGCGGGTGCGGTTTGATCCCTTGTTGCGCAGCGCCGTCACGTCAGCGCCGACTTGTTTGAGCTTGGGTTCGATAAAGTCGTTGATCGCGGTGTAGAGCGTCTGACTGGTGAGACTGGGGTAATAGACCCACAGCGTGTAACTGCCGGACGTCGTGCTCAGTGGCCAGTAAATAGGTGCTTTGCGGCGGCTCTTGGAGTAGCGCTGCAGATGGAAAGCGAAGAAGTCCTTTTGCAGCCAGCGACGCACATCTTCCGGCACGGGGGCCCCGACACGGGCAAGTACCTCTTCAATCAGACGCACCGGGTCATGCGGGTGTCCTTGGTCATCAACCAGGATGCCTGGGTGCGCATGGAAAGGTGCGGCACCGTCCGGAAGCATTCCGGGGCTCTTAGCGGGCAGCGGATCAAAGGGCTCAGGCTCGGCGGGTGCGGCACGCTCGCCAGTGGCCAGGCGCCAGTCGAAGCGTCCGAAGGCCACACCGAGGGCCCAACTTAACAGGCCCGCCGTGTGGTCGATGGGGGCAACGCTGTCTTCGTCGTCGCTGGCCTCGTCGTCCTGATCATCGCCCGCTTCGGAATCTTCCTCCTTGGCTGCGCCCTGACTAGCGTGCACCGCTACGCGGTCAGCCTCGCTGAAACCATAAAGATCGAAGGCGATGGCATCGATCTCCGCCTGGATACGAACAAGCTCTGCTTCAATAGCGGGCGAGTCGTAATCGCCCAGGCGAGAGCGAAGCGCGGCAGGTAGCGCAAACGCGTGAGAGGTCTCTTCGATGGTGTCCAGAGTGCGTTTGAGCGACCAAGCTTGGCGAGCCAGCGCGGCAAGCTTGTTTTGTTGGTCAGAGTTGAGGTCGGGGACGGGGGTTTGCTGGATTACTCCTACCTCAAACGAGACAGAGGCCATCTGCAATGCCACAAGATGCCTAAATGCTGAAGAAACAACGATGGCGAGAAGAGCAAGGGTTTTACGGTTTTGTCCGTTATCTACAAACGCAGCAGGACCCTTACTTGAGAAGACACAGCCAGCGGGCAAGACTCTCATGCCCAAGCCGCTAAGAGTTCGGCTAGGCCATGTAATTCCGGGGACTCCATAGTTGCACTCGCGATGGAGCACCCAATTTGCCGACTCGCCGAGATACGGATACTTGTGGAGCAAGGCTGCCTCAAGCTCCCTCGCATCATCATGCCAATTAACAACGAGATAAACGTCAGCGTAAAAAAGCGAGTAGGCGCCACCCTTCGCAAATGAATGCCAGCGCGTTCGATCGTTTGCAGAAATCTCCCAGTAGACTCGAATAAAACGGAAGTCGTCTTTCGTCGATCCGCCATGCTGTGCGGTTCTTCCACCACTCTCTAGCGGAGGAAGATTCAGGAACGTTCCCAGCACCTTCGTGCTCACCCAATAGGCGAAAGGCGCTCCTGGCACCGATCGAAATGATTCTGGCGCAACCTGAAACACCCGAGCATCGCTCTCTGCAGCGCGCAAGGCACTGCAACTAGCCAGAAGATTGGTGGCCTTATCTTTGTCTGCCAGCAGGCGCAAGAAGGTCGTCATGCTTGCTTCTCCAATACATAGGCGGCGGCCTCCACCATCGCATCGTCCATAACGCCAAAGCCCAGGTCGGCCATCACTTCGGGGCGGGCAATGCCTAGCACCACCTCTTCACGCCACTTCTGAAAGCTGGAGAGAAAGAAGCAAGTGCGTGAGGTTATGGCGCCAATGCGCCCTCCAGAGCGCAGCAGTTCCAGGCCACGCTCGACCATGATGGCCAGCAGGTCGTTCTTGCTGCGCGGGTAGGCTTTGGTGAGCTGGTTCTTGGTGTTGGCAGCCAGTGCGCCAAATGGCGGATTCATTACCACTACATCGAACACTTCACGGCATAGATCGATGAGCCGCAACCCCTGCAAAGCATCCTGTGCGAACAGGCGTCCCTGATACGTCGATTTGGCGGCCTGAGCGAAATCAGTGAGTGCTGTGCGCAGCCGCGCCTCCGCCTGCTGCCAGTTTTCTTGCTCCTGCGCTGCAAACAGGCCCGTGCCCTTGCCCACATAGACCTGACGAATCAAGTGCGGCAACTCGCGTTCTACCTGGAGCAGCACGCCCAACTCCGGCAGACCCTTAAGTAATTGCAGGGTCTTCTCAAACAGCTCGGCATCGCGCTGATCGAGGTTCGCCGCAAACTGCTCGCGCAACTCACGCTCTGCCGGCGGCGCAATGGCTGCGACCACATGACCGCGCCCAATCAGTGGGCGGTCTTTGGCCTTCACACCCGCATCGTGCCAGGCGCGCTGCGCCCGCAGCCATAGTGCCAGCGAAGCGATCTGCGCGGCGCGCGGGTCGATGTCCACGCCGTAGATGTTGTGTTCGATGATCAGGCGTGGCACGTCGCGCAGGAATGCCGCCTCGTTTTCATAAGTCTGGCTCAGTGGCTTCAGGGCCGCTTGGGGCTGGGTGGAAACGTCCAGAGAAGCGGGGCCGTTCTGTTGCTCCCAAGCCCATGCCTCACGGTAGATCTCAGCGAACAGATCGAAGGCATACAGGCCGAAGTGCATGGAGCCGCAGGCCGGGTCCAGCAGCTTCAGTGTGCGCGGCTCACGCAGCTTGGTGGCGGCTTGTGGCGCTTCGTCCGGCTTCACCAGCAGGTATTGGCAGCGATCGCGCAGATCGGTCGCCCCACCCGTGGCGTTGAACCAGAGACGCCCGAGGGTGTTGTCCACCAGGAACTCGACCACGTAGCGCGGCGTGAAGAACTGGTTGCGCACCGCCAATTCGCGGCTGTTGCGCGGTGCCTGGCTGGCATCGCGCATGGCCTTGCGCTCTTCCTTGGAGTTGAAGTACTGGTAGATCCAGCCAATGGTTTCGTCCTCGCTCCACAGTGGGGCGATGTCGGCATCATTGATCAGGTTCAGCACTTGCAGCAGCGCCGCCTCACGCGGGAACAGGCGCCCTTGTGGCGAGTAGCGGTCGAACAGGCCGGGCAGGTCTTGGGCGAGCTCATCGAACACGCTGAACAGGTACACGCGGTAGGCATCGCCGGTTTCGCCCAGACCGGTGCCAGCCAGGCGTGCGTAGAGCTGAAAGCCCTTGGCCTGGAAACCGTTGCCGACTGATTCGACCAGCAGACCCCGCGCCTCCGCCATGCGCAAGGCTGCCAAGCGGTTGAGCACCGTGAAGGCCTGCTCGCGCACGATGCGATCCAGACCCTGGGTGGCGTTCATGTCGCCACTGGCGGTGTAGTGCGCCAGGGTGTCGCGCAGGATGCGGGCGGTTTCGCGCTGAGCATCGTTGATGTGGCGCAGGCTGGCCAGGTCAGCCACGGTGCCCGCGTTCGGGTCCATGCCGTAATCGTTCTGAAGCTGGCGGGTGAATTCCTCTTCCAGCACCCGGCGCGCGTCGTTGACGAAGCGCTGCAGGCGGTTTCTTGTTGTTTGGTCGAAGGCCATCTATCGATTCCTATTGTTCTGTGCCTGCTTGCTGTGAACCGGGCGCTTGCCAATCCTGGCCAAAGTGAGCGCGCAGGCTCTCGATGGCGGGCGGCAAAGCGCCGTCGCAGGTCACCCCCAGGTAAGTGGCAGCGCGTGTGGTGCCCACATACAGGTATTTGTCGAAGAGCGCTGGATGCAATGCTGCAAGCTGGTCGATGCCCACGAAGAACACCGCTTCGAACTCCAGGCCCTTGATGTGCTGGATGTCGAAGACACGCACATTGCTTTCCTGGCCCACTGCTTGCCCCTCGCGGCAGGCAATGACCTGGATGTTGTGTTCGGACAGGGCTGCGTTCAGCGCCTCAGCCACTGGTGCCACGTCGTCTTCGGCATTCACAAAGATCGCGGTGGATGGCAACTGGCCAACGAAACGCTCGATCTCTCGGATGCGATCTGCCAGCCAACTGACCACGATTGCTGTGTCTGTGGCGTGCTCCAGGAGCGCGGGCGCGACGCCGCCACTGTCCACATGGGCGGGCAAGCTGGCATTCTGCTCGGTGCCGCCGACGGTGCGGATCATGGCGCGAGCGAGATCGTTCAGTTGCTTGCTCTGCCGGTAGGAGACGGTGATCTCTTTGATGTCGAAGTCGGCAAAGACCCACTTCATTTCGTCAGCAGATCGCGCGCCCCAAGTGGTCAGGCGTTGGTTGAAGTCGCCGCAGGCAAAGAACGAGCGCAGCCGTGGATGCGCCAGGGCAGCCATGCAGGCAAGCTGGATAGGTGAAAAGTCGGTCGCCTCATCCACCAAGACCTGGTTGCGGTAGTGCCCCAGGATGGGCTGGAGTGCCGACCAAGCGGGGCTGTCGATATCGCGCTGCACGTTGGGCCGGCTGATCAAGTCGCCTGCGGCGCGCAGGATGG
>JBAYOI010000022.1:0-20119 GCA_041678365.1 Pigmentiphaga sp.
CGCTGGTCCTGGTCCAGGTTGAACAGGTACTCGTGCTCATTGACCTTCAGGTATTTCCAGCTGCCAAGCCGATAGGCGCGCTGGTCGCGGTGTTTCATGCGCCAGAACAGCGGGCGCTCGAACTGATGCGCGGGATCCTGCAGGACCGGCAGCAGATTGACGCCATCCAGCGGATAGGCCGGATCGATCTCCGCCCCGGCAATCCGCAGTATGGAGGCGCTCCAGTCCATGGTCATGCAGTGCTGCGCCGACACGGAACCGGCGGGGATCGTGGCGGGCCATTGCACGATGTACGGCACGCGGATGCCGCCCTCGGTCAGGTCCATCTTGCCGCCCACCAGCGGCCAGGTGTCGGAGAAACGTTCGCCGCCGTTGTCGCTGGTGAAAATGACCATCGTATTCTCGGCCAGGCCCAACTCATCCAGCGCATCCAGCACCCGCCCGCAGCCTTCGTCAAGCTCGCGGATCATTTGCTGATAGATCTCGATCGAACCGCTTTGCTTGTCGGTGATGTCCAGGTCAGTCTGCGGGTTGGCCTTGGCCTGGCTGCGCGTTTCCCACGGCCAATGCGGCGCGGTGTAGTGCAGGCTGAGCAGGAAGGGCTGATCTTGCGCCTTGCGCTCGTGCAGATAACCCACAGCCTTATCGGTCAGCAAGTCCGTCATGTATTGCCCGGTGTAGTCCGCCGGTTCGCCGTTCTCAACCATATCGTGCTTGCGCGTGCGGTCCACGTGGCTGAAGTAGCTGACGCCGCCGGACAAGGGGCCGAAGTGGTAGCGATAGCCGCTTTTCTCCGGGGAAAAATGCGGCGGATAGCCCAGGTGCCACTTGCCGATCAGCGCCGTGTCGTAGCCAAGCGCCTTCAGGTAGGACGGCAGCGACGGATGCGAGGGGGGCATCCCGACCGTATCGCTGCCCCGGAACCGGCCCGTCATCGGCTCCTCGGCCGCGCCGCGGAAGCGGTATTGGTAACGGCCCGAAATCATGCCAAACCGCGTTGGCGAGCAGACTGGCGAGTTGGCATAGCCATTGACGAACCGGATGCCGCGCTGCGCCATCCTGTCCAGGTTCGGCGACACCGGCACCCGACCACCGTAGCAGCCCAGATCGGCAAAGCCGAGGTCATCGGCGACAATAAAAATAAAGTTGGTTTTCAAAGCCGTTCCTTCATTAATCCACTTGCATCCCCGATGCCTCGATCAGCTTGCGGTTTTGCTCACTCAGTTGTTGAATCGTTTCAGTGACCGCGTTCCCAGTCTGGATCACGGCCTGGACGTCCATGGTTTTCAAACGTTCCTGGATATCCGGTTCCCCCATTGCCCGCACGAAGGCGTCAACAATGACTTGCTGCCGCGCGGCATCCATCCCGGCGGGCGCGGCCAGCACATATTTGACCTCGAAATCGACCTCGGGGTGCTTCAGCTCCGCCATGGTCGGCACGTCGGGCAGGAGATCCGAGCGCGTCTTGCCCATGACGGCCAAGGCGTTCAGCGCGCCGCTTTTCACATGCTGCAACACGCCGGGCGTGGCGGATACCGCCGCCCCGACTTCGCCCGACACCACCGCCATCGTTGCCGGCGCATTGCCGCGGTACGGGATGTGGTTATAGTTGAGCTTGACGTGCTGGTTCAGCAAAGCCACCGTCAAATGGGCGGGCGTTCCATTGCCCGGCGTGCCAAAGTTGATCGGCCCTTTTTCAGAGGCCTGCATCAAGGCATCCAGGGAGGTGATGCCCTGCTTGGCATTCGTCACCAGCAAGATGCCATTGCGGGCCAGCACCGCAACGGGCCGCACGCGGTCCAGTTCAAACCCCATTGACCGGTACAAGTGCGGATTGATGGCAAAGGTGGAATCCAATGACATCAGCCAGGTATAGCCGTCCGGTGCCGCCTGCGCGACCGCCGCCGCGCCAATATTGCCGCCGCTGCCGCCCCGGTTTTCAATCACGAAAGGCTGGCCCAGATACTGGCTGACCTTTTCAGACAGCGCGCGCGCCATGATGTCCAGCGGCCCGCCCGCGGGCATGTTGACCATGACCCGTACCGGCTTGTCCGGAAAGTCCGCCGCCAGCGCAAGCGGCGCCAAGCTCATCATGACCAACGCCGATACGATCGATTTACGGTTCATTTCTCTTCTCCTCTTCACCATTTTCATTGAGTGGCTCTTCAACTTCGCCAGTTATCTTAGCAATCGATAGTTGCTTTACAATTAACTTTAAGCACACTTAATTGACAAAAAGGAAATCAATTGGTCGCGATCGACGCCCGCCTCCGCTTGCGCCATCTGCAATGTTTTCTTGCCATTGCTGAACATCAAAGCGTTCAGGAAGCGGCAAAAATGCTGCATCAAACCCCTTCCGCCGTCTCCAAATCCGTGACGGAATTGGAAAACATCCTCGGCATGGTCTTGATTGTCCGCCACCGCAGCGGCTCGGAACTGACCGCGGCGGGGACCCAATTTCTCAGCTACGCTCAACAAAGCCTGAACCTGCTCAGCGAAGGTATCGTCAAGGTCTGGGGACAGACCCAGCGCGGGCCGCATTTGCGGATCGGCATTCTGCCCACGGCTTCCCGGATCCTGATTCCACGGGCGCTTGAGCATCTGCTGGACGTTTTTGAACAGGTGGAAGTCAGCATTTATGAAGGCTTGAACCGGACACTGATCCAGCGGCTGCATGAAAAAGAGCTTGACCTGATCGTAGGCGGCATTGCCAGCCCGGACTATATGAGCGGCCTGAAGTTTGAACAGCTCTACAACGAACCGCTGATGCTGGCCGTCCGGCTTGGTCACCCTCTGCTTGCGCAGCTGGATCAGTGGAAAGCCACTTTTCACCATTACCCTTTCCTGCTTCCCAGCGCAGGCACCAATATCCGGCGCCGCGCCGATCTGTTCCTGGTGGCCCAAGGCCTGCCCGCCCCCGCAAAAGTCATTCAAACCATGTCCAAGGACGTGGCCACCATGATGCTGAAGCGGGATGCCATCTGGTTCTCGCCGCGCGGCGTCATTCAGCCGCTGATCGAAGAAAACGCCTTGACCTGCCTGCCCATTGACACCAGCAGCACGCTGGAATCGGTCGGCATCACGACCCGCCGCGATGCCGAATACAGGCCCTTGATAGCCGAGTTCATCCAGGTGTTGAAAGTGCTGTGCTCAGACACAGGGGACGCCGCCCCTGTGTGAGGCCGCTCTTCTCAATCCACCTGCATGTTGGCGGCCTTGCTCAGCGCGCCATAGCGCTCGCGGTCTTTCTTCAGCGCATCGGCCAGCTCCTGTCCCACCAGGAAGTTGGTGACGGTGTCCAGCCCCTTCAGGCGCTCTTTCACGTCAGGCTCGTTCAGCGCGCGTCCCACGGCATCGGCAATAACTTTCTGCCTGCTTTCGTCCGTCCCCGCGGGGGCAAACACGACGTACTTGACCTCGAAATCCACCTCGGGGTAGCCAAGTTCAGTCATGGTCGGCACGTTGGGCAAGAGCGCCGAGCGCGCTTGTCCCGTCACGCCAAGCGCCGTCAAGGCGCCGGTATTCACGTGCGGCAACAGGCCCGGCGTGGCCAGGACAGCGCCGGTCACTTCGCCCGAGACCACGCCCATGGTGGCGGGCGCGTTGCCGCGATACGGAATGTGGTTGTAATTGACATTGGCATGCTGCTTCAGCAAGGCGGCCGTGAAGTGGCCGGGCGAACCGTTGCCCGCCGTACTGAAGTTGATCGGCTCTTTCTCCGATGCCTTGATCAAGGCATCCAAGGTGGAAATCCCTTTCTTGGCGTTGGTCACCAGCAGCATGCCGTTCTTGCCAATCATGGCCACCGGCGTCAACTGGTTCAGATCAAAGCCCATCGAGGCATACAAATGCGGATTGATCGTGAACGTCGTGTCCAGGGACAGCAAATAGGTGTAGCCATCCGGGTTCGCGTTGGCAACGCTGGCGGCGCCAATATTGCCGCCGCTGCCGCCCCGGTTTTCAATCACGACGGGCTGGCCAAGGTATTGGCTGACTTTCTCGGTCAGGGTCCGGGCAATCACGTCCATCGGCCCGCCAGCGGGCATGCTGACCACCATGCGGATCGGTTTGTCCGGGTAATTGGCCCAGGCGGTTGACGCGGGCACGACGCCCAGGGCAAGGAACAGGGCCGCACATTGCTTCAGTTTCATTATCTTCCTCCGAATCGGGATGTCTCAGCACACGCTGAACATCACTTCGTTTTGCATCTCAGGTGACGATATATGGTAGCAATGCTTGCTTGCCTTATAACTAACTTTTAAGCTGTTATATCAACCTGAAGGAAATCAATTGCAATCGCTCGACTCCCGCCTCCGGCTCAGACATCTGCAATGCTTTCTTGCCGTTGCGGAGCACCGCAGCGTGCAGGAGGCCGCGCGTGTCTTGAGCCAAACCTCGTCCGCCGTGTCCAAATCGCTGTCCGAACTGGAAACGATACTTGGCGCGCCGCTGATCATCCGCCATCGGCGCGGCTCCGAGCTGACCCCGGCGGGCACCCAGTTCCTGGGCTTTGCGCGGCAAGGCATGGATCTGATTGAAGATGGCGTCGTGAAAGTCTGGGGCCAGACACAGAGCGCGCCGCATTTGCGGATCGGCATCCTGCCCACCACGATACGCACCTTGATCCCCGGGGCCATGTCTCACTTGCTGAAGCATGAGCCGCAGCTTGAAATCAGCATTCAGGAAGGGAGCAACCAGGCCCTGATCAAACGGCTGCATGATCAGGAGCTGGACCTGATCGTGGGACGCATTGCCAGTCCCGATGCCATGAGCGGGCTGAAATTCGAGCAACTCTACAATGAGCCGTTGAAGCTCGCGGTCCGGAAGGAACACCCTTTGCTGAAGCTTGGGCAGGACTGGATGCGGGATTTTGCCGCCTACCCGCTGATTCTGCCATCGGTCGGCACCGGCATCCGGCGCGCCGCCGACCTGTTCCTGCTGGCGCAGGAGCTCAAGCCCTCACCACAGGTCATTCAGACGATTTCAAATGAAGCCTCGCTCGTGATGACGCAGGAATGGGCGATCTGGATCGCGCCGCGCGGCGCGACCGAATATTTTTACCGGCGCGGCGAACTGGATTATTTGCCGATTGATACCAGCAGCACGACGGAATCGGTCGGCATCACGACACGCCGCGATGCCGACTACAAGCCGCTGGTCCAGCAATTCGTCCAGGCACTGAAAGAGCAGGCCTGGAATTGGGATCCAACACAACAAGGCGCTCACGCGCCTTCAAGCTAAGAACGGGTGAACCGTACTCAGCGGTTCACATTCACGCCCTTCACCACCGTCATGGCCTGGGCAATCAGGCCGCTGACGTCGCTGACGTTGGCCGGGACGATCAGGGTATTGTTGGTCCGGGCCAGTTGCGCGAAGGCATCGACGAACTGCTCCGCCACCTTCAGGTTGACGGCTTCCATACCGCCCGGCGCCCGGGTGGCCGCCGCCACTTTCTCCAGGGCACTGGCGGTGGCGTCAGCAATGGCAACCAGCGCCGCGGCCTCGCCCTGCGCCTCATTGATCTTGGCCTGTTTTTCCCCTTCCGAGCGGGCAATGGCGGCCTCCCGCTCACCGGTGGCAATGTTGATCTGCTCCTGACGGCGACCCTCGGACGCGGCAATCAGCGCCCGCTTTTCACGTTCCGCCGTGATCTGCGCCTGCATCGCGCGCAGGATTTCATTGGGGGGCGTCAAATCCTTGATCTCATACCGTAATACCTTGACGCCCCAGTTCAGCGCCGCTTCATCCAGCGCGTTCACAATCGTGCTGTTGATGTGCTCGCGCTCTTCAAAGGTCTTGTCCAGTTCGAGCTTGCCGATAATGGAGCGCAAGGTGGTTTGCGCCAACTGGGTAATGGCAATGATGTAGTTGGACGAGCCGTAGGACGCCCGCATCGGGTCCGTGACCTGGAAATACAGGATGCCATCCACCTGGAGCTGAGTGTTGTCCCGCGTGATGCAGATCTGGCTCGGCACATCCAGCGGGATTTCCTTCAGCGAATGCTTGTACGAGATTTTTTCAATGAACGGGATCACGAAACCCGGTCCGGGACTCAGCACGCGGTCAAACTTGCCCAAGCGCTCCACGACCCAGGCATGCTGCTGCGGCACGATGGCAATGGCCTTGATGACCGCAATGACGGCCACGGCCAGAACAATGAGTAAGACGATTGTTGATTCGTTCATGACACTCCCTTTACAGGCTCAAGGGTTGCACGGCAGCGGTTGCAGAATCAGCATGCTGCCGCGTATTTCCGCGATGGCATGCAAGCCGGTCTGCGGCGGGAACCCGGCTTGCAGCTGGGCCTGCCATACCGCGCCACGATACGTGACAGTGGTTTGCCTGAGTTCGTTCCATTGCGTGACCTGAACGTGCTGGCCGATATCCAGGTTGACGTTGGCGTTGCTTTGAACCGGTTGTTTATCTTTACGCAGTATCCCGAACTTTCTCAATATGAAAGTGCATGCCCCGATGCCCGCCACACAGCCGAGCAACTGCCAGCCAAGCTCCAGGTTGAAACCCGCGATGATGCCGGCCGTGACCATGCCCACCGCGACGATCAATAAATAGAACGTCCCGCTAAGCAGCTCACCGACCAGGGCCAGTCCGGCGATTCCCATCCAGATCCACAGTGCGCTTATCGTCACGACGTCACCTCGTTGAATATGCTTCACCTCCATTATGCCTGGGAAGGCGGCGAACTGTTTCAACGGATAGCGGAATCCTTGCCTTCGGTAGGCACGAGCTCTGCTCGCGAACGTCCGCGATAAAACGATTCGCGAGTAGAACTCCTACAGAAGAAGCTCAGCCTATTCAGGACACCGCGGATCCGGCTTTGCCGGTCCGCCGGTGTCGCCCCCTTGAAGGGGGCGCGCGTAAGCGCGTAGGGGGTGGGCTAAATTACTCTGCGAGTTTTTTCCAAGTGTCAACAACGGTATCCGGGTTCAGCGAGATGGACAGAATGCCCTGCTCCTTGAGCCAGACGGCGAAGTCAGGATGATCCGACGGGCCCTGGCCGCAGATGCCCACGTATTTGCCTGCTTTCAGGCAGGCCTCGATGGCGCGCTGCAACAGGACGCGGACAGCCGGATCGCGTTCGTCGAAGTCAGCCGCCAGCAGCTCCATGCCGGAATCCCGGTCCAGGCCCAGCGACAGCTGGGTCAGGTCATTGGAGCCGATGGAGAAGCCATCGAAGTACTCGAGGAACTGTTCAGCCAGAATGGCGTTGGACGGCACTTCGCACATCATGATCAGGCGCAGGCCGTTCTCGCCGCGCTTGAGCTGGTTGGCTTCCAGCAGGTCCACCACTTTGGCCGCCTGGCCCAGCGTACGGACGAACGGAATCATGATTTCAACGTTGCTCAGGCCCATCTGCTCGCGGACCCGCTTCAGCGCTTCACACTCCATCCGGAAGCACTCGGCAAAGTCTTCCGAGATGTAGCGCGATGCGCCGCGGAAGCCCAGCATCGGGTTCTCTTCCTCCGGCTCGTAGCGCGATCCGCCGATCAGCTTGCGGTACTCGTTCGACTTGAAGTCCGACATGCGCACGATGACGGGCTTCGGATAGTAAGCGGACGCGATAGTGGCAATGCCTTCGGCAAGCTTGTCGACGAAGAAGGCGCGCGGGCTGGCGTAGCCGCGGGCCACGGACTCAACCGCTTTCTTCAGATCGGCTTCAACGTTCGGATAATCCAGGATGGCCTTCGGGTGGATGCCGATGTTGTTGTTGATGATGAACTCAAGGCGGGCCAGGCCGACGCCGCTGTTCGGGATCTGGGCGAAGTCGAAGGCCAGTTGCGGGTTGCCGACGTTCATCATGATCTTGACCGGCACGTCCGGCATTTCACCCCGGCGGACTTCTTCCACTTCGGTTTCGATCAGGCCATCATAGATGCGGCCTTCATCGCCTTCCGCGCAAGACACGGTGACCAGCGCGCCGTCCGTCAGCACCTCGGTGGCGTCGCCGCAGCCGACGACGGCCGGAATACCCAGTTCACGCGCGATGATGGCGGCGTGGCAGGTGCGGCCGCCGCGGTTGGTGACGATGGCCGACGCACGCTTCATCACCGGTTCCCAGTTCGGGTCGGTCATGTCCGTGACCAGCACGTCGCCGGGTTCGACCTTGTCCATTTCAGCGATGTCGGAGATCAGGCGCACTTTGCCCGAACCGATCTTCTGGCCAATGGCGCGGCCGGTGGCCAGCACATTGCCGGACGCTTTCAAGCGGTAGCGCAGTTGAACTTCATTACCGCTTTGCTGCGACTTGACGGTCTCGGGACGCGCCTGGAGGATGTAGATCTTGCCGTCATTGCCATCACGGCCCCACTCGATGTCCATCGGACGCTCGTAGTGCTTTTCAATGATGACGGCGTATTTGGCCAGTTCGATGACGTCTTCGTCAGACAGCGAGAAGCGGTTGCGCTGCTCCGCCGGCACGTCAACCGTACGCACGGCGCGGCCTTCGGTGCGGGCGGCGTCAAACTCCATCTTGATCAGCTTGGAACCGATGCGGCGGCTGACGATCGGGAAGTGGCCCGACGCCAGCGTGCCCTTGAATACGTAGAACTCGTCCGGGTTGACGGCGCCCTGCACCACGGTCTCACCCAGGCCATAGGACGAGGTGATGAACACGACGTCGCGGAAACCGGATTCGGTGTCCATCGTGAACATGACGCCGGCCGAGCCGGTGTCGGAGCGGACCATGCGCTGCACGCCGGCCGAGATCGCGACTTCAGCATGCGTGAAGCCTTTGTGCACGCGATAGGAAATCGCGCGGTCATTGTAGAGCGAGGCAAAGACGTGACGGATCTTGTCCAGGACGTCATCAATGCCGACCACGTTCAGATAGGACTCCTGCTGGCCGGCGAACGAGGCGTCGGGCAGGTCTTCGGCCGTGGCGGACGAACGCACGGCGAACGAGCCTTTGCCATCAGCGTCCAGCTTGGCGAAAGCGGCGCGGATGTCGGCTTCGAATTGCTCGGAGAACGGCGCCTCGACAATCCATTGACGAATCTGCGCGCCGGTGTCGGCCAGCGCACGCACGTCTTCCGGATTCAGGGTGTCGAGTTTTTCATTGATGCGAACGTCAAGGCCCGCATCGTGGAGGAAGTCACGGAAGGCCTGGGCGGTGGTGGCGAAACCGCCAGGCACGCGCACGCCTGCGCCGGTCAGTTGGCTGATCATCTCACCCAACGAGGCGTTTTTTCCTCCGACTGAGTCAACGTCCGTCATGCGGAGCTGCTCAAATGGCACTACATAAGACATGAAAGTCCCCTATTACAATGGCAAGAAAGCATGTTTAGCGAGCACACCCTGCAACGTGGACCCCGGCGCTTGCGCAGTGCAAGCGGGAGGTGTGCTGGCCAAACCGGCCTTCCCACATGGTTTTTTTCCAAATGGGGGCGCTTCAGCTGTCAATGCGCGCGGGCAATTTCAGCAGGTAAACGCCACATAACCTGTAGGTTCAGGACAATCTTTTGATTGTACGCCTTAGAAGCCCTATCCTGCATCTAGACTGTCTTAGTTACGCCAAACTTCTTTCAAAACAATATTCACTACCGAGCTGCTTATGACGCAACCGCTACCCTCTCCCGATGACGCCTCCGTGCGCACTGTATTCGTCGTCTCCGACGGCACCGGCATCACCGCCGAAACCTTCGCGCACGCGGTCCTGGCCCAGTTCGATTCGGTCCGCTACCGCAACTTCCGCATCCCCTTCATCAACACCTTGGACAAGGCGGATGAGGTTGCGCACCGGATCGAGCAGGCCTATCAGGCCGATGGCGTCCGGCCCATTGTGTTCAGCACCTTGGTCAACCCTGAAATCAACACCCGCGTCCGTCAGGCCAACGCCCTGTTCATGGACCTGTTCTTCAACTTCGTCGAACCCATTGAAAACGAGTTGGGCATCAAATCCAGCCACTCAATGGGCCGTTCGTTCTCCACGCAGACCAAGCACTACCAGGACCGCATTGAAGCCATCAACTTCAGCATGGCGCACGACGACGGCCAGTACGTCAAAGGGCTGGAAACCGCCGACGTGATCCTGGTGGGCGTGTCGCGCTGCGGCAAGACCCCCACCAGTCTTTATCTGGCCATGCAATACGGCGTCAAGGCCGCCAACGTGCCGCTGATCCCCGATGATTTTGAACGCGACTCGCTGCCGTCCGCGATCCTGCCCTACCGCTCCAAGCTGTTCGGCCTGACCATTCAGCCCGAACGTCTGTCCGAAGTTCGCAATGAGCGGCGCCCGAACAGCCAGTATGCCTCGTTGGCGCAATGCCGCCAGGAGGTGGCTGCCGCTGAACGCCTGATGCGCCGGGAAGGCATCCGCTGGCTGTCCACCACGACCAAATCGATTGAAGAAATCTCAACCACCGTGATGCAGAAGGTGGGACTGGACAGCCGTTTCTTCTGAACTACGCCGCGCCAAGCCGCTGGCGCCGCTGCTCGAACAAGCAAACGGCCGCGGCGGCGGCCACGTTCAACGATTCGGCGGCGGCGTCCTGCGGAATCCAATACCGATGCGCGGCCTCCGCCTGAATCCGCCCATCGACGCCCTGTCCCTCATGGCCGAACACCCACGCGCAGGCGGCGGGCAACGGCTGTGCGTACAAGCTCTGCGCCTGCTCCAGCGTGGTGACGGCCACCGGCACGCGCAAGTGGCTGGCCAGCGCGTCCCACGCCAGGTTTTCATGGATCAGCAGGGAGAAATGGGCGCCCTGGCTTGAGCGCAGCACCTTCGGCGACCACGCGGCCGCGCACCCTTGCAGCAGGAACACCCGCCGCACACCGGCCGCGGCGGCGGTACGCAGGATCGAGCCGACATTGCCCGGGTCCTGGACCCGGTCAAGAATCAGCGTGTTCTCTTCAATGTGGGCGGGCAGTGCCGGATCCGGCGTGGAGACGAAAAACACCACCCCCTGCCCGGCGGGCACGCTTTCCAGGCTGTCGATCAGCCCTTTTTCCAGCTCGATGACGCACTGCGGATCGGTCTGCGCGTGCAAGACCCGCAGCGCCGCATGGCCGGGCTTGTCATCATTGAGGCGGCTCCGGCAAAACACCGCGTATACCGGCATGCCCTGCCAAGCCAGATAGGCTTCGCACAGGTGCACGCCCTCCAGCAGCGAGAGCTGCTGTTTTTTGCGCTCGCCGCCGGACGCGGCCAGTTTTTTAAGCTGCTTGTAGAGCGGATTGTCTTTTGAGGCCAGCTGTTTCATGGCGTCTTCATCCAGCGGCGCACCGGCGCAAAGCTTCTGCGGTGGGCGGGACACGGGCCATGCGCTTCCAGCGCGGCCAGATGCAACGCCGTGCCATAGCCTTTGTGCCGATCAAAGCCATAGTGAGGATAATGCTCGTGCAAAACCAGCAAGGCGGCATCGCGCTCTGTCTTGGCCAGGATGGATGCCGCCGAAATACAAGGCGCCAGCCCGTCTCCGCCGATCACGGTCTGCACCGGTACGCTCAGCGCCGGCGCGCGGTTGCCATCCACCAGCACCAGCTCAGGCGTCCGCGCCAGCGCGGCCACCGCCTGCTGCATGGCCAACAAGGTGGCTTGCAGGATATTGAGCCGATCAATGTCTTCAGCGCTGACTTGCGTCACCGTCCAGGCCAGAGCCTGTTCCTTGATCCGCGGCGCCAACGCATCGCGCGCCTTTTCAGACAGTTTTTTTGAATCGTTCAGGCCCGGGATCGGCCGATCGGGATCAAGAATGACAGCGGCCGCGTAGACCGGCCCCGCCAGCGGCCCCCTGCCCGCCTCATCCACCCCGGCAATAAAGGCCGCCGACAGCGTCTGCCATGAAATGGGCGGACGGTCCTCCCAGCCCAGCTCCGTCTGCACCCAGTTACGCACCACGATTTGCCACCTCCAGGATAGCCTGCGCGGCCAGTGCGGGCGTGTCGCGCCGCAGCGTGTCATGCAAGGCGGAGAAGCGCTGGTAGAGGCGCTGCGCCTGCCGCTCATCCGTCAGGGCCTGCCAGCCCGCCTCCGCCAAGGCCACCGGCGTGGCGGCATCCTGCAGCAACTCCGGCACCACAAAGTCCCGGCACAGAATGTTCGGCAGCCCCACCCAAGGCAGGTAGGCCTGGCGCTTCATGATCCAGTACGACAGGCGCGACAGCACATAGGAAATCACCATTGGCCGCTTGAACAGCGCCGCTTCCAGCGTGGCCGTCCCGCTGGCGACCATCACCGCATTGCAGGCGGCCAGCGCGTCGTGCGAACCGCCTATTGGACACAGCACCTCGTTCAATCCCAGCTGCCTGGCCTGGGCCAGGAACTCCGCCTGGCGCTCGGCATTGGCCATCGGCGCGACAATCTGCAGGCCGGGATCCTTGCGCTGCAATCGTTGGGCGGCGGCCAGAAAACGGCTGCCCAATTGCCGGACTTCCGACGCCCGGCTGCCCGGCATCAAAGCCAGCACGCGGGCCGCCTGATCCAGGCCCAGGCGCGTCCGGGCCGCGGCGCGGTCCGGATCCATCGGCACCACACTGGCCAGCGGGTGACCCACGTAGCTGACCGGCACCCCGGCTTCCTGGTACAGCACGGTTTCAAACGGGAACACCACCAGCATGCGCGAAACGGCTTCCCGGATCTGCCGCATGCGCTCTCCGCGCCAGGCCCACAACGACGGTCCGATGAAATGGACAGTCGGCACGCCCTGACGGCGCAGGTGCAATTCAAGATTGAAATTGAAATCCGGCGCATCAACGCCCACCATGACGGCGGGACGATGCGCGGACCAATGCTGCTTCAGATGGCGGCGGATGGATAGCAGTTCCGGCAGATGCATCAGCACCTCGGCATAGCCGTTGACCGCCAGTTTGCTCATCGGATAAAGCGCATTGAAACCCTGTTCGAGCAGGCGCGGCCCGCCGATGCCTTCAAAGACCGCTTCCGGCGCCTGCTCCCGAATGCCTGCGGCCACCAAAGCCGCCAGCAAATCGCCGGAAGGCTCTCCGGTGACGCAGGCGATGCGTAAAGGATCGCGTACCACGGCTTAGCGGATCAGGCCGCGCGTTGCGATTTCGGTGAAATCGGCAAACGCTGTCAGCACGGCCGCCGCCTCGGGCTGCTGGCTGGCGGTCTCGCGCAAGGTATTGCGCGCCGCCTCCAGGCTCAGGCCCTGTCTGTACAGCACTTTATAGGCCTGGCGCAAGGCGCTGATTTCTTCTTTGCTGAAGCCGCGCCGTTTCAGCCCTTCGACGTTGATGCCGACCGGCTCCGCGGGGCTGCCCGCACAGGTCACGAAAGGCGGCAGATCCTGCAGCAAGGTGGTGTGAACGCTGGTCATGGCGTGCGCACCGATCTTGACGAACTGATGCACCCCTGTCATGCCGCCCAGGATGACGTAATCACCCAAATGCACGTGGCCGGCCAGTTGCGTGCCATTGGCAAGAATGGTCTGGTTGCCGATCAGGCAATCATGGGCAACATGGACATACGCCATGATCCAGTTGTCATGCCCGATCCGCGTCAGGCCCTGATCCTGAACCGTGCCGATATTGATCGTGCAGAACTCGCGGACGGTGTTGTTGTTGCCGATTTCCAGGCGCGTGGGCTCATCGGCGTACTTCTTGTCCTGCGGCGCGGCGCCGATGGAGCAGGATTGGAAAAAACGGTTGTTTTCACCAATCGTGGTGTGCCCTTGAATCACGCAATGCGGCCCGACCACGCTTCCCGCGCCAATGCGAACGTGCGGGCCGATCACCGCGTAGGCGTCCACCTGGACGCTGCTGTCAAGCGCTGCGGCGGGATCGATGAGAGCGGTGGGATGAACCTGAGACACGCAACTCCTCCGCTCAGGCGTCAATGGTTCGCATGGTGCACATCAGATCTGCCTCGGCAGCGATCTGCTCATCCACCAAGGCCTTTCCATGGTATTTCCAGATGCCGCGCGCCACACGCTCGACCTTGACCTCAAGGCGGATCTGGTCGCCCGGCACGACCGGACGCTTGAAGCGCGCGCCGTCAATGCCGACGAAGTAATAGACCGTGTGATCGTCCGGCTTCTTGCCCGCCGAGGTGAAAGAACAGATGGCGGCCGCCTGCGCCAACGCCTCGAGGATCATCACGCCCGGCATGACCGGATGATGCGGGAAATGGCCGGTGAAGTAAGGCTCGTTGATCGACACATTCTTGATGGCAATGATCGACTCGCCCGGCGCCACGTCGACAACCCGATCGACCATCAGCATCGGATAACGATGCGGTAAATGATCGAGGATTCCCTTGATATCCATTTCCATAATAAATCCAGTATTTATTGCAAGGTTGACCTAGTTGGAACTCGCCTTGCTTATTTGTTTTCCAGTGCTTTGATTCGTTTGGCCATTGAGGCGAGGTGCCGTACGGCCACTGCATTGCGTTCCCACTGCGAATGGTCCGTCATTGGGAAAAAACCGGTGTATTGGCCGGGCTTGTCAATGTGACTGTGGACCGGCGTCGCAGCCGAAATGAAAACGTCGTCGGTAATGCGCAAATGCCCGCCGATCATGGCCGCGCCGCCAATCGAGCAGCGCTTTCCAATCACGGTGGAGCCCGCAATGCCGACGCAGGCGGCCATGGCCGTGTGATCGCCAATGACGCAATTGTGACCAATCATGATTTGATTGTCGATTTTTACCCCATTGCCGATGAGCGTGTCATCCAGTGCGCCGCGATCTATCGTGGTGTTTGCGCCAACTTCGACGTCATCGCCGATGACGACGCTGCCGAACTGCGGAATGCGGCACCACGCCCCTTTCTCGTTCGTTGAGTCCGGTGCAAACCCGAAACCATCGCCGCCGATCACGGCGCCCGACAGCAGATTGCAGCGCGCACCGATTTTCACGCGGGGGTAGATGGTCACCCGCGGATGAACCACGGTATCCGCGCCAATGCGCACGTCCGCCGATACCACCGCATGCGCGCCGATACGCGCGCGCGGACCAATGACGGCGCCCGCCTCGACCACGACAAACGGGCCGATGACGGCGGACGGATCCACCGACGCGGCGGCGTCAATGCAAGCGCTCGGATGTTGCTGGCCGTCGGGTTGCGGGTGCAGCTGGCGATCAAACCATTGGCCAAGCCGCGCATACAGCAGATAGGGGGATGAGCAAACCACCAGCGGCGTCTGGATCGGCTGCGCTTGCGCTTGCAAGGTCTCAAGCATGGCTGGCGTCACGATGACGGCGCCAGCCTGCGTCTGATCCAGCTCCTTCAGGTATTTGGGATTGGCAATGAAGGCGATCTCAAGGGGCGAAGCTTCACTCAACGGACCGATACCCGCGATTGTGACAGAGCCAGCCGAAGCTGGCTCAATTTGCCACGTCAAGCCGCGGGTATCCGTTTCTGTGAGCAGTTTCTCGAGCGCCGGGGCCTTTTCAGGCACAAGCAAAACGGGCATGAGCCACTACCTAAAGAATGAACAAAGCGCCGATTATTTGCCGTTCAAGGCCCGGATGACTCGGTCGGTAATATCCACCCGATCAGAGACGGTGACGGCATCCTGCAGAATCAGGTCATAGCCTTCGGACTCGGCGATCTGCTTGATCACACGATCCGCACGCTCATACAGCGCGCCCATTTCTTCCTGGCGGCGCACCGTCAGGTCTTCCTGGAATTCGCGGCGCTTGCGCTCAAAGTCACGCTGCAAGTCATTGAATTCGCGCTGGCGCTTGTTCCGCTCGCTATCAGACAGGACTGCGCCGTCTTTTTCGAGTTGTTGGGACAGCGTAGACAAGCGCTTGGCCAGGTTCTGCAACTCGTTGTCGCGGTTGCGGAACTCGCTTTCGAGCTTGCTGGATGCGGATTTGGCGGCCTCGGAGTCACGCATCATGCGCTCGGTGTTGATATAGCCCACTTTGACCGGCGCTTGCGCTTGTTGCGCATGAACCGCGCCGACAGCCGCACTGGACAGCACCAAAGCTGCCAGCACCCGGCTGGCACCTTTGACAGCGGAGTGAGCGGTCAGGTTGGTAGCAGTTGTCGAAAACTTGCGGATCATTGATTTCTCGCTGAGATAAATATCTTTCATTGTGCCACTAATGGCGAAGTTTGGCGTTACAAAGCACTCCTTGCTGTAACGCTTGCCCTGACTGCCGACGCAGCCTTTGACTGTGGCTGCGCCGACGTGATTAAAAGCCCGTGCCGATCTGGAACTGGAACGATTGGGTCCGGTCATCCGGCTTGGCGTTCAAGGCCTTGCCGAAGGACAGTTTCAGCGGCCCGATCGGCGATTGCCAGCTGATGCCGATACCCGCCGAATAGCGCAAATCGCCGAAGTCGATGTTCTGACGGTCCGCGAACACGTTGCCCGCATCGGCGAACAGGAACCAGCGCAGCGTCCGGTCCTGCTGGGTGCCCGGGAACGGCAACAGCAGCTCGACGTTGCCGACAACACGCTTGGCGCCGCCGAGAATGTCGCCATACGGCGTATCGCGTTCACCCATCGAGTAGGCTTCGTAGCCGCGAATCGAGCCGATGCCGCCGGCATAGACGTTCTTCAGCAGCGGATAGGGCCGACCCGCCAAGCCCTTGCCGTAATCGAGCTGACCATTGAAGGCCAGGGTCAGCGATTTGTTCAGCGGCCAGAAGTACTGGCCCTGATAAGACGCCTTATAATAGCGCAGGTCACCGAACAGCGAGCCTTCCAGGCCTGCCCGCTGGTAGGTGCCGCGGGTCGGGGCCAGCGCGCTGTCGCGTTTGTCATCGCTCCAGCCCACCGACAGAATGGCCGCTGTGCTGCGCTTGCCGAACTCGTTGACGTAATCGCGGTAGCGGTCCGGCGAGGTCGGGTACAACGTGATGTCGTTCGCTTCCAGCGTGGCGCCGAAATAGACCCGCTGAGTTTCCGTAAAGGGCACGCCGAAGGTCATGCCCGCGCCCGCGCTCTTGATTTTGTAGTCCCCGTAGTTGACCGAGAAGGGCCGCATGGTCCGGTAGTAGACCGAGGTGGAGCGGCTGATACCTTCTTGCGTGAAGTACGGGTTGGTCTGGCTGATGGCAATGGTCCGGTACGATTCCCCGGTGTTGACCTCAATGCCGGCCGTGGTACCCGAACCGAAGATGTTGTCCTGGTGAATGCCCGCGGACAGCACGACTTTGTCGGTACTGCTATAGCCCGCGCCCAGGTTGATCATGCCGGTGGGCTTTTCCTGCACGTTGACGTTGACGTCGATCTGGTCATTGGAGCCCGGCACCGGTGGGGTTTCAACCTGGATGTCCTGGAAATAGCCCAGACGATCGATCCGGTCCCGCGACAGGCTGATTTTCTGCGCGTCATACCACGCGGCTTCCATCTGGCGCATCTCACGGCGAATCACGACGTCCCGCGTGCGCGTATTGCCGCCGATATTGACGCGGCGCACATAGACGCGCCGGTTCGGATCAACGAAGAAGGTCAGGTCCGCTTTCTTGGCTTCGCGGTCCAGATCCGGAATCGCATTGACGTTGGCAAAGGCATAGCCAAGCTTGCCAAGGTGATCAGTGACCTCCTTGCTTGACTCATTGACCTTCAAGGCCGAGAAGGTATCGCCCGGCTTGACTGTGATCAGGCGCCGCAGCTCCTCGTCCAGGCCGAGCAAATCCCCGGCCAGCTTGACGTCGGTGATCTCGTATTTTTCACCTTCGTTGATGGACAGCGTGATGTAGATTTCCTTGCGATCCGGCGAGATGGACACCTGCGGCGCATCCACGTTGAACTCCAGATAGCCGCGATCCATGTAGTAGGAACGCAGCGACTCGATGTCCGCTTGCAGCTTCTGCCGGGAATATTGGTCAGCCTTGGTGTACCAGGTCATCCAGCCAGGCGTGCTGAGCTGGAACTCATCCAGCAGGTCTTTTTCACGGAAGGCCTTGGCGCCCACAATCTTGATGCTGGCAATATGGGCCACTTCCCCTTCAAAGACGTCGAAGGAAATGCCGACCCGGTTGCGCTCCAGCGGCGTGATGGTCGGGACGATTTCAACCGCGTACTTGCCGCGCGCCAGGTATTGGCGCTTGAGTTCCTGCTCAGCGCGCTCAAGCAGCGCACGGTCAAAGATCCGGGCCTCGGCAAAACCGACTTCAGCCAATGACTTCAGCACGGTTTCATTGTCGAATTCCTTCATGCCGTTGAAGGTGATGTCGGCAATGGCCGGACGCTCATCAACAATCACGACCACGACGTCCCGGTCAACCTCGATCCGCACATCCCGGAAAAAACCGGTCCGGAACAAGGCGCGAATCGCCTGCGTCGCCTGATCCTCGGTGAAGCGCTCTCCCACCTTGACGGGGAGATAGCCGAATACTGTTCCAGCTTCAGTCCGCTGAATCCCTTCCACACGGATGTCCCGCACGACGAAGGGATCAAAAGCATGGGCCAATGGCGCCAGGGCCAGTGCCAGCAACGTGGACAACAAACGTGGCATGCGCCGTACGCGGTGGGTCATTCGTAATCCTGGAGGTAATTTAAATAGGTTCTGTTCTTGCCTTCAAGCGATGGGCGCGGCTCGATCCGGAACGGATCGCCGCTTCAGGTAAACAGCCTTGTCATGTCGTTGAACAATGCGACCGCCATCATCAGCATCAGTATGCCGAAGCCCGCCCGCTGGCCAAGTTCCATCCATTTTTCAGGTGGAGGCGACCCGCGAATAATCTCGACAAGATAATACAGCAGGTGCCCGCCATCCAGCATCGGAATTGGTAGCAAATTCAAAACGCCGAGACTGACGCTGATCAGCGCCATGAAGCCGATATAGGCTTCCAGTCCGATCCGGGCGGTTTGGCCCGCGTAATCCGCAATCGTAACAGGCCCGCTGAGGTTTTTGACGGAGACTTCGCCAACCACCATTTTACCGAGCATTTTCAGAGAGAAACCGGCCACTTCGGCCGTCCGGACCACGCCGTGGCCGAGGCTGGCGATCAAACCGGTCTGCACCCGGACCGTCGGAAAGTTGCCGCTGATGCGCGCGCCGATCCGTCCCACTTGTCGGCCCGAGGCCTCGTCCAGCGCCAAGGCGGGCGTTACGGACAGCAACAGCTCCGCGCCGTCTCGCTCCACCCGCAAGCTGACGGGCTGGCCAGGATGCGCCTGAACGGCGTCAACAAAGGTTTTGGCATTCGGCGCGGCCAGTTCGCCCACTTGCAGAATCACATCATTCGGCCTCAGGCCCGCCTGCTCAGCGGCGCTGCCCGCCATGACTTCGCCAATCACCGGCGTTGGCAGCGCCAGCTGGAAGCCTTCCCGAGACAGCAGGTCCTGCTCCATGTCACGGATATCGGCGGCGCTGAAATCAATCAGCCGCCGCTGCACGGCCCCTTGCGCATCGCGCACTTCAAGCTCGGACAGGCCCCGATTCGTCATGGCCTTCATCAAGTGCCAGCGCGCATCGGTCCAGCTTTCCACCGTCCGGCCGTCGACGCGCAGGATCTGGTCCCGCTCCTGCACCCCGGCCAACGCCGCCACCGTGCCGACGCTCGGCCCCGCCAGCACCGGCTGGGGCTGGACCGACCCATAAAAGCTCAGTCCCGCGTACAGCAAGGCCGCCAGCAACAGGTTGGCCACCGGCCCGGCAGCCACGATGGCGATGCGTTGCCACACGGTCTTGCGGTTGAAGGTCTGGGCCAGCAGCGCGGGATCCACATTGCCTTCCCGTTCGTCCAGCATCTTGACGTAGCCGCCAAGCGGAATCGCGGACACCGCCCATTCAGTCTCATGCCGGTCAAGGCGGCGCCAGAGAATGGGTCCGAAGCCGACCGAGAAGCGCAGCACTTTCACGCCGCAGGCGCGCGCAACGCTGTAGTGACCCAGTTCATGGATCACGATCAGCACTCCAAGCGCGATGATAAAAGCAAGCAGCGTCAAAACCATGCCAACACCTATGACGGACAAGCGGCGACCCACTGCTCGGCGCAGGCGCGCGCCCAGGCGTCCAGCGCGAGCAAGGCGTCGAGATCCGACAGCGCGAGCCCGGCTTTCTGCTGGGAAAAAGCAGTCAGCACAGCATCAATGATACGGGGAATATCCAGGTATGCGCAGCGCCGCGACAAAAAAGCCGCCACCGCAACTTCATTGGCGGCGTTCAATGACACACAAGCCCCCTGCCCCAACTCAAGCGCCTTGAAGGCCAGCCCCAGGCAGGGGAAGCGCGC
>JBAYOI010000023.1:0-19818 GCA_041678365.1 Pigmentiphaga sp.
CCGCTCACCCCGCTGTGGGCGCGGGCGGAACTGAAACGCAAGCATCCGGACGGCCGTTGGGAGTGCGTGACGGATACGGAGCTGGAGGCCCGGCTGACCGCGGCCTATTCCAGCACGGGCGACGCCGCGTCGGTGGTCGGCGAAGCCGAGAACGACGTGGACCTGACCCGCCTGATGCAGGACATTCCCGAGGTCGAGGACCTGCTGGAAATGCAGGACGATGCGCCGGTGATCCGCATGATCAACGCCCTGTTCACCCAGGCCGCGCGGGACGGCGCGAGCGATATCCACATCGAACCCTATGAAACCCATTCGGTCGTCCGCTATCGCGTCGACGGCACCCTGCGCGACGTGGTCAATCCGCGCAAAGCGCTGCATGCCGCGCTGATCTCCCGCATCAAAATCATGGCCAAGCTCGACATTTCGGAAAAACGCCTGCCCCAGGATGGCCGGATCGCACTCCGGGTGGGGGGCCGCCCGATCGACGTGCGCGTGTCCACCCTGCCGACCGGCCACGGCGAGCGCGCCGTGCTGCGTCTGCTGGACAAAGAAGCGGGCCGCCTGCAACTGGAGCGGCTCGGCATGGCGCCCGGCCTGCTGGAGCAGCTGGATCAGCTCATCCGCCAGCCCCACGGCATCGTGCTGGTCACCGGGCCGACCGGCAGCGGCAAGACCACCACGCTCTATGCGGCGCTGGCCCGGCTGGATGCCGCCACCACCAACATCCTGACCGTGGAAGACCCGATCGAATACGACTTGCCCGGCATCAGCCAGACCCAGGTCAACGCCAAGATCAACATGACTTTCGCCATGGCCTTGCGCGCCTTGTTGCGGCAAGATCCGGACGTGATCATGATCGGTGAGATCCGCGACCTGGAAACCGCACAGATCGCGGTTCAGGCGTCGTTGACGGGTCACCTGGTGCTGGCCACGCTGCACACCAATGACTCCGTCTCGGCCGTGACGCGCCTGATCGACATGGGCGTCGAGCCCTTCCTGCTGTCCTCCTCCCTGCTTGGCGTGATCGCGCAGCGCCTGGTGCGCCAGCTCTGCCCCGCGTGCAAAACCCCGGTGGACGACGCGGGCACGGTCCGCTATCGTCCGGTGGGTTGCCCCACGTGCAGCCACACCGGCTATCAAGGCCGGACCGGCATTCATGAGCTGTATCTGGTTGATGATGAGCAACGCCGCCTGATGCACCAGGGCGTCAGTGAGCAGGCTTTGCGGGAAGCCGCGCAAGCCCGGGGCATGAAGAACCTGCGTCAGGATGGGGAGCGTTGGGTGCGGCAGGGCGCCACCTCATTGGAAGAAATCCTGCGCGTGACACGGGACAGTTAAATGGCCAACTACCGGTACGAAGCAGCGAATGCGCAAGGCGGGACCGAACGGGGCCTGCTTGACGCCGACTCCGCCAAAGCCGCGCGCAATGCGCTGCGCGCCCGAGGCTTGACACCGCTGAAGGTGGAAGCCGGACGCTCGCAGAAGCAGCAGGCGGGCGGGTTCCTGCGCCCCCGTCTTTCCGACAGTGATCTCGCCTGGGCCACCCGCCAGCTGGCCAGCCTGCTTTCAGCCCGGCTGTCCATTGATGAAGCGCTATCGGCCACGCTGGAACAGGCGGAAAAAAAACACGTTGCCGAAGTGCTGACCTCGGTGCGCGGCGAAGTGCGCGGCGGCCACCGCCTGGCGGACGCGCTGAATAATCACCCTCGGGATTTTCCAGACATCTATCGCGCCTTGATCGCCGCCGGGGAAGAGTCCGGCGACCTGGCCGAGGTGCTGGAAAAACTGGCGGACTATATCGAAAACCGGAACCTCTTGCGCGGCAAGGTCATGACGGCCTTCCTCTACCCCGCTGTCGTGGCCGCCGTCTCGCTCGCCATCGTCGTCTTCCTGCTGAGCTACGTCGTGCCGCAGGTGGTCGGCGCCTTCACACAAGCACGGCAGACGTTGCCGCTGTTGACCCGCATCATGCTTTGGCTCAGCGAATTCCTCCAGAACTGGGGCGGCCTGATGTTGATTGCCCTCCTGCTGCTGGGCTTGCTATGGCGCGCCCTGATGAAACGCCCTCCCCTGCGCCTGGCCTGGCACCAGCGCCTGCTGCGCCTGCCCATTGTGGGCAAGGTCCTGCTCGGGCTGGATACCGCGCGCTTTGCCTCGACGCTGGCTATTCTCGCCAGTAGCGGCGTCCCCTTGCTGAAAGCGCTGGATGCGGCGCGCCTGACCATGGGCAACCAGAGCCTGCGGCGCCACGTTGATGACGCCGCCGACCAGGTCCGTGAGGGTGTCTCGCTGGCGCGGGCGCTGCAAAGCCAGCGCTGCTTTCCGCCGCTGCTGGTCCATCTGACCGCCAGCGGCGAAAAGACCGGCCAACTGCCGCCGCTGCTGAACCGCGCCGCCGCCACACTGAGCGCGGACATCGAACGGCGCGCACTGGCCATGACCGCGCTGCTTGAACCCCTGACGATTCTGGTCATGGGCGGTTTCGTCCTGATGATCGTGCTGGCCGTCCTGATGCCGATCATTGAACTCAACCAGCTGGTGGGGTGAGCTAGAATCTAGCCTACGCCCGGCCATACGCGGCGTTACGCATGGTCGGCCAATGCGATCAAGCACGCCGTCCGCGCCACTGACTTTTCAGGATTCGCTTTCATCATGTTCAAACACGTCCCTCGCTACGCTGGCGATCCGATTCTTTCCTTGATGCAGACCTTCCTGGCCGATCCGCGTCCGGAGAAAACCAATCTCAGCATCGGTTTGTATTATGACAACGAAGGGCGTATTCCCGTCCTGAACAGCACCCAGCAGGCGCGCGGGCGCCTGGACCCGGATCTGCCGAGGGTCTATTTGCCGATGGAAGGCGACAAACTCTATCGCCATTGGGTCCAGCAGCAGGTGTTCGGCGCCAGCCACCCGGCGGCGCTGGCCGGGCGCGTCACCACCATCCACACGCTGGGCGGCTCCGGCGCGCTGAAAGTGGGCGCGGACTTCCTGAAGAAATACTTCCCGGACAGCCAGGTCTGGATTTCCGACCCAACCTGGGAAAACCACTACAACATCCTTGAAGGGGCGGGTTTCACCGTCAACACCTTCCCCTACTACAACCCGGAAACCAACGGCCTTCGCTTTGACGAAATGCTGGCCGTCTTCCAGACCCTGCCCCGCCATGCCGTCGTGCTGCTGCAACCTTGCTGCCACAACCCGACCGGCATCGATCCGACCCGCGAACAGTGGGCCCAGCTCATTGACGTCATGCTGGAGCGTGACGTCATTGCCTTCTTTGACATGGCCTACCAAGGCTTTGGAGACGGGCTGGATGAAGACGCCTGGGTCATCCGGGAAATGGCCGCGCGCGGCGCCAACTTCCTGGCGGGCAACTCCTTCTCCAAGAATATGTCCCTGTACGGAGAGCGGGTGGGCGGCCTGTCCGTCGTCTGCCCGGATGCGGAACAAGCCGAGCAAGTGCTTGGCCAGTTGCAGGCCACGGTCCGCAAGAACTACTCAACGCCCGCGCTGTTCGGCAGCCGCCTGGTGACCGAAGTCCTGGGCGACGCCGCGTTGCGCACGCTCTGGCAGCAGGAAGTGGCGGAGATGCGCGTGCGCATCAAGGCCATGCGCGAAGGCTTGCAAGCCCGGCTGCAAGCGCTGCGGCCGGATCTGAACCTCGCCTTTCTGACCGCGCAGCGCGGCATGTTCAGCTACACCGGCCTGAAACCCGAACAGGTCGTCCGGTTGCGCGAAGAATTCGGCGTCTATGTGATCCACACAGGCCGGATGTGCGTGGCCGGCTTGAGTCCGGCCAATCTGGACCGGGTAGCGCAAGCGCTGGCCAAGGTGATGTGAACCGCCACGCCCACGAATGCAAACAGGCCTCATCCGAGGCCTGTTTGCATTGCGGCGTCCGGCTAGGCTTCGGCCCGGATCATCCCCGCCGCCGCCGTCTGGTGGGTGGCTTCGTCAATCAGGATGAAACTGCCGGTGCTCGGCAAGACCGAATAGTCATCGGGCACCAGCGGGTCACGGCTCAACAGCGCGATGCGGCCGATGTCATTCATCGACAGCACGGCGTCGCTGGCCGGTGAATCCGACAAGTCCTGGACATCACGGCGGCTCAGCACCTGCCGGATCTTGGCCGACGTCACCCGCGTTCCCTGCTTCAGCAGATAGCGCCGCAGCGGGTTGAGCGGCTGGCTGTCCAGCCAGCACACATCGGCCTCGATGTCCCGCCGCGCCGTCACCGCGTCATCGGCCCGCAGCAGGACATCGCCGCGGGAAATATCAATGTCCTGGTCCAGCACGAGCGTGATGGCGTCTCCAGCCTGGACCTGCTGAACGGGATCCAGGCCCCGGTACAAGGACCGCACCCTGGCCGTCACACCACTGGCCAGCACCTTGACTTCCTCGCCCACCGACAGCGTGCCGCTGGCCACTTCCCCCATATAGCCGCGGAAATCGTTCAGGGAGCTGCCGCCATGGCGCGCCACCAGCTGCACCGGAAAGCGCAGCGCCTGATCCAGCGGTTTCTGCGAGGCGGGCAGAGACTCCAGCAAGCTCAACAAGGGCGGGCCCGCATACCACGGCGTATTCGTTGATGCATGAACGATATTGTCGCCAAGCAGCGCCGAGATCGGCAGGATGTCATAGGCTTGCAGGCCGATGCGCCCGGCCAGTTCGGCATAAGCGCCGGCAATGCCCTGAAAGGCCTCGGCGTTCCAATCCAACAGATCCATCTTGTTGACGGCAACCACCACATGGGAGAGCCCGAGCAGTTTGGCCAGCATGCTATGGCGCTTGGTCTGCGTCAACAACTGGCCATCGCGCACCCGCGTCGCGTCAATCAGGATGATGGCCACATCGGCGTTGGACGCGCCCGTCACCATATTGCGCGTGTATTGTTCATGGCCTGGCGCATCAGCCACGATGAACTTGCGCCGCGGCGTTGAGAAATAACGGTAGGCCACGTCAATCGTGATGCCTTGCTCACGCTCCGCCTCCAGCCCGTCGGTCAGCAGCGCCAGGTCCAGCGCATCGCCTTCCGTCCGGCGGAACTTGGTGCGCGCCAGCGCTTCCAGCTGATCGGCCATGATGCCCTTGCTGTCAAACAGCAGGCGCCCAATCAAGGTGGACTTTCCATCGTCCACCGACCCCGCCGTGATCAATCGCAACACGCCTTGCTGCGCCGGTTCGAAATCAGTATGCAAAGTTCGCGCGTTCATCAGAAATATCCCTCCCGCTTGCGCCGTTCCATTGAGGCTTCCGACGTCTGGTCATCCATCCGCGTTGCGCCGCGCTCCGTCAGCGTTGAAATGGCGGTTTCTTCAATAATGTCCTGAGTGGTGGCCGCGTCCGACAATACCGGGCAGGTGCAGGAAATATCGCCCACCGTCCGGAAACGCACCGTCAGACGCTCCACCGTCTCGCCGTCGCGCGGCGGCGTCAGCGGCGTGATCGGGACCAGCAGGCCGCTGCGCCGCACCACCTCGCGCTCGTGGGCAAAGTAGATGGACGGCAGCGCCAGGCCTTCGCGCTCGATGTATTGCCAGACGTCCAGCTCGGTCCAGTTCGAAATCGGAAAGACCCGCATGTTCTCGCCCGGATGCACGCGGGTGTTGTACAAGCTCCAGAGCTCGGGCCGCTGGGACTTCGGGTCCCACTGGCCGAACGCATCGCGGAAGGAAAAGATCCGCTCTTTTGCGCGGGCTTTTTCTTCGTCGCGGCGCGCCCCGCCAATGCAGGCGTCAAAGCCGAAGGCTTCAATGGCTTCAAGCAGGGTCACCGCCTGGGCGGCATTGCGCGAATCGTCCGCCTTGCGCAACACGACCGTACCGCGCTGGATCGAGTCCTCGACGGACCGGACAATCAGGCGCTCCCCCAGCGCCGCCGCCCGGGCATCCCGGAACGCGATGACTTCGTCGAAGTTATGGCCGGTATCAATATGCAGCAGCGGGAACGGGAACTTGCCGGGACGAAAGGCCTTCTCCGCCAGGCGCAGCAACACCACGGAATCCTTGCCGCCCGAGAACAGCAAGGCAGGGTTGCTGCACTCGGCGGCCACCTCGCGCAAGATCGTGATGGCCTGGGCTTCCAGCCAGTCCAGATGGCTGCGGGAAGTCAGCGTTGCCGCAGACCCGCGGGGTGCCGACGCCCCCACCGGCAGAACCAGGTTTGCGCTGTCGCGCGTGCTTAAAACAGTCATGATCAACTCGATAAAGTAGTAACGGCGATGGTCTGCGCCTGATTGCCCGCATGCAGACCGCACTCTTTGGAATCGGAGGACTCCCACCACCAGCGGCCTGCCCGCAACGGCTCGCCCGGACGGACCGCGCGCGTACAGGGTTCGCAGCCAATGGACGGATAGCCCCGGTCATGCAGCGGGTTGTAGGGAATGGCCAAAGCCCGGATCACCTGCCAGACCTGTTCGTGCGTCCAGGCGGCCAAGGGATTGAACTTCTGCAGACCGAACACCGCGTCGAATTCTTCGTCGGCCAGCGCGTCCCGCGTGACGGACTGTTCGCGGCGCTGGCCGGTGATCCAGGCATCCTGCCCGGACAAGACCCAGCGCAACGGCTCGACCTTGCGGATCTGGCAGCAGGCTTTGCGCAAGTCGACGCTTTCATAGAAGGCATTCAACCCGTGCTCGTCCACATAGCGTTCCACCGCCTGCGGGTCGGGCTTGACCACCTCGACGCTGCGGCCATAGTGCGACTCGATCGTTGTCAGCAAGAACAGCGTCTCGGCATGCAGTCTGCCGGTCTCCAGCGTGAACACCTTGATCGGGATGTTTTCCGTGAACAAGGCGTGCGTCAGCACCATGTCCTCGGCGGCCAGCGACGAAGCCAGGCCACAATGCGCATAGCGCGACGCAATGCCTTGCAGTCGCGCAATCAGCGCATTCCATAACTCTGTTGTTTCACTATCCACTTGCAACACCTCTATATGATGATTCATCAATCAAAGGACCGATTTCCTCGGGTGCCCCCTGACTGCGTTGGCTCATGGACTCGACCAGGGCCTTCAACACCAAGCTGATCAAGGCCACGATCGCCAGCACCGAGGCCAGCGCAAAAGCGGCTTGATAGGCATATTCGTTGTAAAGAATCTCGACCTGCAGCGGGACGGTATTGGTCTCGCCCCGAATATGGCCGGACACGACCGAGACCGCGCCAAATTCCCCCATGGCGCGGGCGCTGCACAGGATCACGCCGTAAAACAGGCCCCAGCGGATGTTCGGCAGGGTGACCCGCCAAAACAGGTGCCAGCCATTGGCGCCCAGCGTGACGGCAGCCAGTTCCTCCTCATTGCCCTGCGCCGCCATCAGCGGAATCAGCTCACGCGCCACGAACGGAAAGGTGACGAACAAGGTGGCCAGGATCAGACCCGGCACCGCATAAACAATCTTGATGCCCAGTGCGTCAAGCACCGGATGGAACCATCCCTGCGCGCCGAACAGCAGCACGAACACCAGGCCCGCCACCACTGGCGACACGGAAAAAGGAAGATCGATCAAACTGATCAGCAACTGCTTGCCGCGAAACTCGAATTTGGTAATGGCCCACGCGGCGGCAATGCCGAAAATCACGTTGACCGGAATGGCAACCGCCGCCATCAACAAGGTCAGGCGGATGGCGGACCAGGCGTCCGGATCCCGCAAGGCGGCCAGATACAGATCCCAGCCTTTTTTCAAGCCTTCATAAAAGACCACGACCAGCGGCAGCACCAGGAATATGGCCAGGAAGGCCAGCGCAACGCCAATGATGGCTGCGCGGACGCCAAGCGGTTCGGTGAGGTGGCCGGGGGTCATTGTTCGCTCCGGAACCGGTTTGCCTGCCAGAACTGCAAGCCGTTGATCACCAGCAGCATCAACAGCGACGCCAGTAGCATGACCACGGCAATGGCGGCGGCACCCGCGTAGTCATACTGCTCCAAGCGGCTGATAATCAGCAAAGGCGTGATTTCTGACACCATCGGCATATTGCCCGCGATGAAGACCACCGATCCGTATTCCCCCACTGCCCGCGCAAAAGCCAAGGCATAGCCGGTCAGCAAGGCGGGCAGCACGGACGGAAAGATCACGAGTCGAAAGGTCTGCCAGCGCGACGCGCCGAGACTGGCCGATGCTTCTTCCAGTTCACGCTCCAGGTCTTCCAGCACGGGCTGCACGGTCCGGACCACGAACGGCAGGCCGATGAAAATCAGCGCGATCACCACTCCGGCCGGGGTATAGGCCAGCTTGATCCCGAACGGCTCGAACAAACGGCCAATCCAGCCATTATTGGCATACAAGGCGGTCAACGCGATGCCCGCCACGGCCGTGGGCAGCGCAAAGGGGAGGTCCACCAAGGCGTCGACCACTTTTTTGCCTGGGAAGGTATAGCGGACCAAGGCCCAGGCAACCAGCAATCCGAACACCAGGTTGACGGTTGCCGCCAGCAAGGCCGCGCCAAAACTCAAACGATAAGAGGCGACAACGCGCGGCGACGTCACCACGTCCCAGAACGCGTCCAGCCCAAGCCCGGCGCTTTTGAAGAACAAGGTCGACAAAGGCAGCAGAACCAGCAATCCGAGATAGCTCAGCGTGAACCCCAGCGAGAGGCCGAACCCCGGCAAGGCGCGCCGGGGTTCGGCCTGATAGAGCTGGGCGGCGGCCGGTCCGACAGCCGCACTCATCAGCAAACGATCCGTCATCATGCTGTTCCGCCCCACTGATCAGCGCTTGCCGGGCTGATAGATCTGATCGAACACCCCGCCATCCGAGAAGTGGGTCTGCTGCGCCTTGCGCCAGCCACCAAACACCTCGTCAATGGTGACCAGCTTGACGGCGGGATAGGCATCGGCATAGTTGGCAGCCACCTCGGCATTGCGCGGCCGGTAATAATTTTGCGCAATGATTTCCTGGGCCTCGGGCGTATAGAGGTAGTCGAGATAGGCCTGTGCCACCGCACGGGTATTTTTCTTGTCAACATTACGGTCAACAATCGTGACCGGCGGCTCGGCCAGAATGGAGAGCGACGGCACGACAATGTCGAACTTGTCCGGTCCCAGCTCCTTGATCGACAGCAGCGCTTCATTTTCCCAGGCCAGCAGCACGTCCCCTTGCCCACGCTCAACAAACGTGGTGGTCGAACCGCGCGCGCCGCTGTCCAGCACCGCTACGTTGCGGAAAACCTTCGCCACGAAATCCTGGGCCGTGGCATCATTGCCGCCCGGCTGGGCCAGCGCATAGGCCCAGGCCGCCAGATAATTCCAGCGCGCACCCCCCGAGGTCTTCGGATTCGGCGTAATGATGGACACGCCGGGCTTGGCAAGATCGCCCCAGTCCTGAATCTGCTTGGGGTTGCCCTTGCGGACCAGGAAAACAATGGTCGAGGTATACGGCGCGCTGTTATCCGGCAAGCGTTTCTGCCAATCCGCCGGAATCAGCTTGGCGTGATCGTGCAGCGCATCAATGTCGTAAGCCAGCGCCAGCGTGACCACGTCGGCCTCCAGCCCGTCGATGACGGAACGGGCCTGTTTGCCCGAGCCGCCATGTGACTGTCGGATCGTCAGGTCCACGCCCGCCGTTTTCTTGTAGGACTCGATAAAGCGCTTATCGATCTCTTTGTAGAGCTCGCGCGTCGGATCGTAGGAAACGTTCAGGATGGTCTGTTTGGACTGCGCATGCGCCGTCCCGGCCGCCGCGAAGGCGGACACGCCGATCAATACTGAGGCAAATAGAAACTTCGTTCGCACGGCACTCTCCAACTGACTTTTCAGTATGGTGCTTGAGTGGTGGGCAAAAACGAACGAATGCTTTGAATAAAGCTTATGCGGGAAAAACTATATAGCGGCGGCGCCAACCGGCGCGCCATGGAGCTGGCGTGCCGACGTTCGCGCTTGACCGGCGCCTATTGGATGCTTCATCAACGTCGCCAATCGAGGCGGCGCACCGCCTCGGCAAGCGTCTGCACCTCCTGAACCAGGGCCGCTTGTTTGGCCGTGGCCCACCCCAGCGCGAACCAGATTTGCGGCGTGGGCTGCTCATCGCCGCGCCAGCGCAGCATGGTGTGCGACAAGGCCTCAAGCTGGGCCAGCCGCTCCAGAATGTCCTGAAAAACGGCGGCGATCCGTTGATGGCTTTCCGGCTTGATGACGCCCTGCAGCAAGAAGGCGCTGTGATCCAGCCGCTCCAGCGTCCGGCGCACCTTGAATTTGTCCGTGGAAGACAACGCGCCGTAGGCGGCCAGGCGGTTGTACAAATTTTTCTGCCATTTTTTCAGCGACGGATACAGCCGCCGAAGCAGCTTGTCGAGGCTGGCCGCTTCTTTCAGGTCGGATTCGAGCGAACCACAGCCCAGCAGCCAGGCCAGCACCGTCAATTGCCAAGCCTGAAAATCCCGGGCGCTCAACAGCGCCCGCAGGTCGAGCTGGACAGGCTTGCTGCGCAAAGCGGGCGCAAGCCCCAGCTCCTCATAGAGCGGCTCCAACTTGGTGGCCGCGATATGCGAACGCAAATAGGGGCGCAGCTCATTGACCAGCGGTTCAACGTCAAGAACCAGATCGACAAACCCGGCTTGCGCCACGTCCGGGAACAAACGGCAGGCGGCATCCCAGGAAACCAGCACCTTGAACAGGGCGGCCGCATGCTCGCCTCCCCCTTCGGGCAACTCGGTGCCAAACCGGGCAAGCGCCGCCGTATTGCGGAACAAGGTCTCGACACTGCCCGCAATCGTCTGCAAAAAATACCCCCACGTTGCGCGCTTGCCTTGACTGTCTTCCAGCGTCGGCGCCTTGGGCCAAACCGCCGCCTCCATCGCCGCGAGCGTCTGCCCGCCATTGGCCAGACTGGCCAGACCGTCGCCCCGCTCGGACTTGCTGCGCAAGTCCAGCACCAGGTCATGGTCGCGCACCCAGCGATGCGCCAGGTCAAACAAGCTGTTGATGCCGCCGGACTTGAGTTCGAACTCCAGCTCCTGGATCGGCCAACGCTGCCCGCCCGCGCGGATTTCGCCGCTGTCAAACGCCAATTCGACCGAGCCGCCGCGGGTTTTGATCAAGCGCGTGGCGCGCAGGACATCGGTTTCGTAGCGCACGGCCAAGCGGTCTCCGCAGGCCTCGATGACCGCCTGCGCCGGGGTGTCCGCATACACGCTCAGGTCCAGGCTCGGTCCCGGCCGAGGGTGGTTCAGTTCGATTCGTTCAAGAACGTGGTCACCCGCCATTTTGAAGGTCTGGACCCAGGCCCGTCCCTCCAGGCGAAGCCGCAGCGCCGCCCGCCGCGTGGCCAGGTCCCGGTCCGGCGTGTCAAAATACTGGGCGCGCAACCGCTGGCGGCGCGGCGATCCCGGGGGGCTGACGGCGTTACTGACCGCCTTCAGCGAACTCGGCTGGATAAAGAACTTGATTTCCACTTCTTGCATTGCACATCCTGACAGGGAAAAACCGGACCGAACAATGCTCAATACCGGGTATTGCGGGTAACGGACCACCGGGCCGCCAAGGCGCCCAGTCCGGCCGCGCCGACGATGAAGACGAAAATCCACGGCCAGCTTGGCAACCGCAGCGCAAATTCCGCGCCATAACTGCTGGCCAGCACGGCCAGCTCCCGGTTCAGCAAGCCGGTCAGCCAGGTCACGACACCCAGCGCGGCCAAGGCGGAAATGCCGCAAGTCACCGCGCCCAGATACAGAAAGGGGCGCCTGACAAAGCTCTCCGTGGCGCCCACCAGGCGCGCCACCGTGATTTCCTCGCGTTGCGACAAGGCCTGCATGCGGACGGTGTTGAACACGGCCGACAGCACGGCAACCACCACGACCAGACTGATGAAGACCAGCGTGGTTTTCAGGAAACGCAGGATGGCTTCCAGCCTTTGCACCCATTCGCTGTCAACCTGAACCAGCTCAACACCGTTGAAGTTCTGCCAGGTTTTGACGAAATAGGCGGATTTGCGCACCAAGTCATCACCTTTGAGCGTGACCACAATGGTGTCCGGCAGCGGATTCCCTGGCAGTACCGCCAGCGCCTGCCCATAGGCCGGGTTCGCCTTCAGCTCGTTCAGGGCCTGCGCCTTGGTGACTACCTTGATGCCAATGATGTCCTGCCCATGATCCCGCTGAATGCGTTGCGCCACCGCCTGCGTATCCGCTTCGGGGGCCTCGGTGCTCATGAAAATGCTGATCTGCGGATCGGCGGCCAGACTGCGCGCCACCGGCTGCATCGATTGCAGCACCACGCCGCCAAGCAGCGGCAGGGCCAGCGCAAGCGTGATGACCACGATATTGGCCAGGCTTGAAAACTTCTGCGCCCACAGGCGGCGGAAGGTGACGCCGAGCGCATAGTGATGATGCGGCAGCCAGGATTTCATCGCTGTCCTCCCATCACGACACTGCCCGGCATCCGGCGCCCGCCGTCAATGACGACGCCTTGATCAACGAACAAAATCCGGCTGGCATAGTCACGAATCAGCGATTCGTCGTGTGTGGCCAGGATGGTGGTGACGCCCGCGCGGTTGAAGTCGCGGAAGATATCGGCAATGCGCAGCGCGCTCTGCCGGTCCAGGTTGGCCGTGGGTTCATCGGCAATCAGGATCGAGGGCCGATTGACGATGGCGCGGGCAATGGCCAGCCGCTGCTGGTCACCGCCGGACAATTCCTTCGGGTGCAGGTGCGACTTCTCGGCCAGGCCGACCCGATTCAGCGCCGCCTTGACGCGCACCAGGCTCTCATTGCGCGAACGCCCCGCCACCACCATCGGCAGCATCACGTTGTCAAACGCGGAGCGGTCATCAAGCAGATAGACCTCTTGCAAAATAGTGCCGATGGCGCGCCGCAGGTAGGGCACAGAGCGGGCGGGAAGCTCGCCCACATTCTGTCCGTTGACCAGAATCGTTCCCCGCGTGGGCAGGTCCAGACCCGCCATCAGCTTCAGCAGGGTGGACTTGCCCGCGCCGGACGGGCCGGAGACGAAAACGAACTCGCCGGGCTTGATCTGGAACGTGGCGTCCACCAGATTGTTGATCCCGCGGCCGTATGACTTATAGACGTGTTGGAAGGCGATCATCATTCAAATGATATAGGGAACAAGAGATAAAGCGGAACAGCGCAGGTTTTCATCGTAGCCTACCCATGCTACGTTACGGCCCATGCACGTTACCAGCCATGTCCGTGCGGCGGATGGCGGCGGCGCGTCCACCCATTATTATTACAACGAACTATGCTCAGCCAGGAGATCGAAAAATGAAAAAAATCATCAGCGCGGCCATTGGCCTCGTTCTGTCTTGCGGCGCGGTCTTCAGCGCCCAGGCCGGCCCCACGCTCGACGCCATCAAGAAAAAGGGCTTTGTCCAATGCGGCGTCTCCACCGGCGTTGCCGGGTTCAGCAACCCGAACAGCCAAGGCGTCTGGTCAGGCATTGACGTTGATCTCTGCAAGGCGATCGCGGCCACCTTGTTCGGCGACGCCACCAAGTTCAAGCTGAGCCCGCTCAATACCCAACAACGCTTCACCGCGCTGCAGTCCGGTGAAGTGGATGTCCTGACACGCAACACGACCATCTCGTTACAACGTGACACGAGTCTGGGCCTGCGCGGCCTTGGCGTCAATTTCTATGACGGCCAGGGAATCATGGTTTCCCGGCAGTTGCAGGTCAAGAGTGCGCGCGAACTGGACGGCGCCACCATCTGCCTTCAACCGGGCACCACCACCGAGCTGAACCTCAGCGATTACTTCCGCAGCCACAAACTCAAGTTCAAGCCGGTCGTCATCGATAACTTCGACGAACTGGTCCGCGCCTTTGCCGCAGGCCGCTGCGACGCCTACACCACCGACATCTCCGCGCTGGGCATCATGCGCGCCACCATGCTGCCGAATCCCGACGATTACGTCGTTCTGCCCGAGCTGATCTCCAAGGAACCGCTCGGCCCGATGGTGCGCAAAGGCGATGACGAGTGGGCGGATATCGTCCGCTGGACCCTGAACGCGATGATCGAAGCCGAGGAACTGGGCATCAACTCGAAGAACGTCGATCAGCTCAGCAAGAGCGGCACGCCGGTCATCCAGCGCCTGCTCGGCAGCACGCCCGGCATCGGCAAGCACCTGGGCGTTGATGAAAAATGGGTCTACAACATCGTCAAACAGGTCGGCAACTACGGCGAGAGCTTTGAGCGCAACCTGGGCCCCTCCAGCCCGATGAAAATGCAGCGAGGCGCCAACGCCCTGTGGTCGCAAGGCGGCTTGATGTATGCCCTCCCCGTCCGTTAAACGCCGGTCCGCTTTCAGCTGGCACCAGCCCCGGGTCCGTGCCCTGGTCTACCAGGTCCTGACCCTGGGCCTGGTGCTGGCGGGCGTGGCCTGGCTGCTGGACAACACGCTGGCCAATCTGGCCACGCGCCGGATTGCATCCGGTTTTGGCTTTTTGCAGCAGGAAGCGGGTTTTGCCATTGGCGAAACCCCGATCCCCTATGAAGCGCATCACAGCTATGGCCGGGCCATTCTGGTCGGCATTCTGAACACCTTGCGGGTATCGGCCATCGGCATTGTGCTGGCCACCGTGCTCGGCCTGATCATCGGCCTGCTCCGGCTGTCTCCCAATGGCCTGCTGCGCGGCATTGCCCGCTGTTATGTGGAAGTCTTCCGCAATACGCCGCTGCTGCTGCAACTCTTCCTGTGGTACGCCTTGATCACGGATCGCTTGCCCGCTCCGCGGCAGGCGATTGAGGCCCTGCCCGGCATTTTCCTGTCCAACCGGGGCCTGGCGCTGCCCACCCCGGCGGATCCGATGGCACTCACCTGGGCAGGCGCCGGGCTGTTGCTGGGCGTTGCCTTGCTGCTGATCCACGCGCACCACCGCCGCCGCGCTGCCGCCGCCCGCGCGCTGCCCGGCCTGCTGAAAGCCGCCGTGCTGATCGGCCTGCCCGTTGTCGGGCTGGTCTTCGGCGGCGAGCGTCTGGGCTGGTCCATCCCTGAACAGCGCGGCTTCGGTTTTTCAGGAGGCGTGCTGCTGAGTCCGGAATTTGCCACCTTGCTGATCGGCCTGGTCAGTTATACCTCTGCCTTCATTGCCGAAATCGTCCGTGCCGGCATCCAGGCGGTTCCCGCTGGCCAATGGGAGGCGGCGTCCAGCATCGGCCTGAGCCGGTGGAAAACCTATCGGCTGGTGGTCCTGCCGCAGGCGCTGCGCGTCATGGTGCCGCCCATGACCAGCCAATACCTGAACCTGATCAAGAACAGCTCGCTGGCCGTGGCCATCGGCTATCCCGACCTGGTCTCCGTGATCAACACCACGCTGAACCAAACCGGGCAGGCAATTGAAGGAGTGGCCTTGATCATGGCCGCCTACCTGACCATCAGCCTGAGCATTTCCCTGCTGATGAACGCGTACAACCGCCGCATTCAGCTGGACGGAGCGCGCCCATGACCCCGTCCGCGCCCGCTCTCGGCACCCGCCTCCGCCGGGCCTTCTTTTCGTCGCCGTTCAATGCGCTGCTGACCCTGATCGGTCTGTGGATCGTGATCATGGTGCTGCCGGGCCTGCTGGACTGGGCGCTGTTCAGCGCCACTTTCCAGGCCGATACCGCCAACGAGTGCCGACAGAACGACGGCGCCTGTTGGGCTTTCATCGCGGAAAAGCATCGGCTCATTCTGTTCGGCCTCTATCCCTTCGATGAGCAATGGCGGCCGCTGCTGGCCAGCCTGCTGCTGATCCTGGGCCTGGTGCTGAGCTGCAGGCGCAGCTTCTGGAACCGTCGGCTGCTGATCGTCTGGGGCGTGCTGCTGCCCGCCAGCGCAATTCTGATGTGGGGCGGCATCCTGGGCCTGTCCTACGTGGAAAACACGCTGTGGGGTGGCTTGCCGCTGACCTTGATGCTCTCCACCTTCGGCATCGCGTTCGCCTTTCCGCTCGGCGTGCTGCTGGCGCTGGGCCGACGCTCGCACTTGCCCATCATCCGTGCCTTGAGCGTGACCTACATCGAGCTGATTCGCGGGGTGCCGCTGATCAGCGTCTTGTTCATGTCCTCCGTCATGCTGCCGCTGTTCCTGCCGGAAGGCTGGGGCATTGACAAGCTGCTGCGAGCCCAGATCGCCATCATCCTGTTCTCGGCCGCCTACGTGGCTGAAACGGTCCGGGGCGGCTTGCAAAGCGTGGACCGGGGACAAGTGGAGGGCGCCGCCTCCTTGGGCATGGGCTATTGGCAGACCATGCGCCTGGTCGTGCTGCCGCAAGCCTTGCGCGCCGTGGTCGGCCCGCTGGTGGGCCTGTTCATCGGCCTGTTCAAAGACACATCGCTGGTCGTCATCATCGGGCTGTTCGATCTGACCCAGGCCGCCAAGGCTTCCTTGACCGACGTCAGCTGGGCCGGCTTCTCCATTGAGGCCTATCTGTTCGTCGCCTGCATTTATTTTGCTTTTTGCTATGCCATGTCTCGTTATAGTCAGACACTGGAAAGTACGCCACAGGTGAACCATGTCAAAGTTTGACGCTGCCGCTTCCACGCCGCTGATCCAATTCCAGGACGTCAACAAGTGGTATGGCCGCTTCCATGCGCTCAAAGACATCACGCTGGACATCCATCAGGGTGAACGCGTGGTGCTGTGCGGCCCCTCCGGATCGGGAAAATCCACGCTGCTGCGCTGCATCAATGGCCTGGAAGCCTATGAGCGGGGGCAGTTGTTCGTCAATCAGCAACTGCTGGACGGCAACCTGAAAACCCTGGATGCCATCCGGCGCGACGTCTCGATGGTATTCCAGCATTTCAACCTGTTCCCGCACCTGAGCGTGCTGGAGAACCTGACGCTCGGCCCGATCCACGTCTTGCGCCAGCCGCGCGAGCAAGCCGAGGTCCAGGCGCACGCCATGCTGGAACGGGTGCACATTGCCGAACATGCGCATAAGCGGCCCGCCCAGTTGTCCGGCGGACAGCAACAGCGCGTAGCCATTGCCCGCAGCCTGTGCATGCAACCGCACATCATGCTGTTCGACGAACCCACCTCCGCGCTGGACCCGGAAATGGTCAAAGAGGTGCTGGACGTCATGATCGAGCTGGCCCAGACCGGCATCACCATGGTCTGCGTGACGCACGAAATGGGCTTTGCGCGGCAGGTGGCCGACCGCGTGGTCTTCCTTGATGAAGGCGAGATCGTGGAACAGAACACACCGGAAACATTCTTCGACCAGCCCCGCCATCCGCGCGCCCAGCAGTTCATTTCACAGATTCTTCACTGACTCGCGGCGCCATGGACCTGAAACTGTTTGAAGACTTTATCGCGCTGGCCAGCACCCGCAGTTTCGTCCGGGCCGCCGAAGCCCGGCACGTCACGCACCCGGCCTTTGGGCGCCGGATACGCATGCTCGAGAGCTGGGCGGGCGCACCGCTGGTGGAACGGCACCGCACACCGGTTCACCTGACGCCCGAAGGCGAGCAGATCCTGAAGCTGGCCGAGCGGACCCTGGCCAACGTGGAAAGCGTCCGCGCCCAGGTCCAGCGCAACCAGGATCACGACTGGACCTTGAACATCGGCACCGGCCGCATGCTGGCCAGAACCATGGTGGCGGACTGGCTGGGCGGTTTGGCCGGCCTGCCGCTCAGTCCGCTGCATGGCCAACGGGTCCAGATCGAAATCAAAACCGGTCTCGTGGCGGATCTTGCCTCCTGGCTGGAACAGGGAAAAATCGACCTATTGTGCTGCTATGAGCATCGCAGCCTGTCCGTCCCCTTGAACGGCCACCGCTTCCGCCACCTGGTGCTCTCGCAAGAAAAGCTGGTTCCCGTCAGCGCCACCCTGCCTGATGGCCGGGCACGCTTCAGTTTGCTGGACACCCATCAGGACATCCCGCTGATCACGTACAAGGCGGGGCTTTCCATGGAGCGCCTGTTCACCGAGCACCTGGAACGCAACCCGATGCCCAAGCACGTCCGCCCTTATCTGCGCTGCGATACCGCCGACGCCGTCTATGAATTCGTGCGGCGCGGACTCGGTATCGCCTGGCTGCCGTGGTCCATGGTGTTCGAGGACTGCCAGAAACACCAGTTGACCGTGCTGGGCGGCAAGGCCGACGAAATCCCGTTCGAAGTGCGCCTGTACCGTCCGCGTTCGCGCCAGAGCGAAATCGCCGAGGCGGTGTGGTCGGCCACGGAAAATTTCATTTAGTGCAACGGTTGACGCTCGTTGCCGCCCAGCAGCGCTTCGGCAAACTCGCTGGCAACAAAAGGCTGAAGATCGTCAATGCCTTCCCCCACGCCGATCCAGTACACCGGAATCGGCCGGACGCCATGGGAACCTGACGCCACGGCGGCCAGAATGCCGCCTTTGGCCGTGCCATCCAGTTTGGTGACGATCAGCCCGGTCAGTCCCAAGGCTTCGTCGAAGGCTTTGATCTGGGCCAGCGCGTTCTGGCCGGTGTTGCCATCCACCACCAGCAGCACTTCATGCGGCGCTTGCGCGTCCGCCTTGGCAATGACGCGCTTGACCTTCTTGATTTCTTCCATCAGATGCAACTGCGTTGGCAAACGGCCCGCGGTATCCACCATCACCACGCCCATGCCGCGCGCCTGACCGGCCTTGACGGCATCAAAGGCCACGGCGGCCGGATCGCCGCCCTCTTGCGCAATCACGGTGACGTTGTTGCGGCGGCCCCATTCCATCAATTGCTCACGCGCCGCCGCGCGGAAGGTATCCCCGGCGGCCAACAGCACTTTCTGATTCTGTGCCTGGAACGCCTTGGCCAGTTTGCCGATGGAGGTGGTTTTCCCGGCGCCATTGACGCCCGCGATCATGGTGACCACAGGCTCGGCCTGGTTGACGTCAAAGCGGCGCTCCAGCGGCCGCAGATGCTCGGCCAGCAAGTCCCGCAGGGCCTGCCTGACCTGATCGGCCTGCTCCAGACGGTCCTCTCGGACCTTGGCGCGCAGCGCCTTCAACAGGCTTTCCGCCGCCTCGACGCCGGTGTCCGCCATGATCAGGGCCACTTCGAGCTCATCGAACAGGTCTTCATCGACCTTGACGCCCACGAACAAGGTGGTCAGATTCTGACCTGTTTTCGACAAGCCCTGCTTCAGACGGCTCAGCCACGAAGACTTCGACGGCGCGGCGGGTGCGGGCGCAGACACGGGAGCCGTCGTCAGCGGGACGGGCTCAGCACGCGGGTCAGGCGGCGTTTCGGCCGCAACGTCGGCCCCAACGGGCACGGGCGCTGCGGCAGGCTGGTCGGGTGCTTCCGTGAGCGGCGCATCAGGCACCGGCGGCGGCACTGCGGGAGTATTGGGCTGGGGCGCAATGGGCGCGGGCGGCGCTGACACCTGCTCCGTGAGCGCGGGCGGCGCGGGTGCAATGGCTGGCGCCTGCTCAAGCAGGCCTGCCTCGACTTCCGGCGCCAGCGCGGGCTCGGCCGCCGTCTCCGCAGGCACGGCAGGTAGCGCGGCGTCCTGCGGCTCAGCAGCGGGCGCGGGGGAAGACGGGACCTCGGCCTCGATCTCCGGCTGGTTTTTTTTCCGTTTGAAAAAGCTGAACATATCTACCTGCAATAAGGCATTGCCGTATCCGGACAACACCTGAACATGACTCGAAAAAGACTTTGCCTAGAGGAAAGCCCCCACGCTTCGCTGCCCCCCAAGGGGGCACTTTTTGTCTTGGGAGCGGCCCGGCGACAAAAAAGCCCCCACGCTTCGCTGCCCCCCAAGGGGGCGCTTTTTGTCTTGGGAGCGGCCCGGCGACAAAAAAGCCCCCACGCTTCGCTGCCCCCCGAGGGGGCGCTTTTTGTCTTGGGAGCGGCCCGGCGACAAAAAAGCCCCCACGCTTCGCTGCCCCCCAAGGGGGCACTTTTTGTCTTGGGAGCGGCCCGGCGACAAAA
>JBAYOI010000024.1:0-19534 GCA_041678365.1 Pigmentiphaga sp.
CAAGGTGGTCGGATCCCTGCCCAGCTCCAGCGTCGTGCCATTGGACAAGGTCACTTCCCAGGCATAACGGGAGGTCAGCCACACGCGCGACGGATAAAGCTGGCTCGGCCTGAACCAATCCACCAGCTCCGCGTAACGCTGCGCCACCAGCTTCTCCGAGCCCGGCGGTCCGCCCATAACGGGCAGGCGTTGCTCGTCCTCGGCCTCGCCGAGGTTCGCGGTGAACGACTCGCCGTAGGAATTCATCAGGCGGGTTTCATTCCACAAGCCCAGCGCCTGGTGCTCCTGCACGGTCACCACCAGCGCGTTCGGCCATTGCCGGCGCACCGACGCCTGGCGCACCCACGGCACGCCTTCGAACATCTGGCGCACATCCTGCAGGTTGGCCGTGAAGAAGTTGCCGACCTGACGCCCCGCGATGACCTCCGAGACCGACTCCGCGCTCAGGTGCTCAAGCCGCCCCTGGTCGCCTTCGACCCAGATCGCCTGCAAGGCGAACACCGGCCGGTGGGCGAGCCAGATCACGGCGGCAATGCCCAGCAGCGTGGCTGCCGTCACATAGATGGCATTAGCCAGCAGGTTGATCGAACGCGCGTCATTCCACACGGAAAAAAGTCCCCTTTCCTATTTCGTCTTCACCGCCACTTTGCAGCGGGCATCCTTCAGGATCTCAAGGCAAAGCGCTTCATAACTCATGCCGCTGGCCTTCGCCGCCATCGGCACCAGCGAATGGCCGGTCATGCCGGGCGAGGTATTCACTTCCAGGACATACGGCTCATCATCGGCCGACAACATCAGGTCCACCCGGCCCCAGCCCTCGCATCCCACGGCGCGATAGGCGCGCTCGCAAATGTCCTGGATCCGGGCGGTCAGCGCCGGGTCCAGCTCGGCCGGGCAGAGATATTGCGTTTCATCGGAGAAGTACTTGTTCTGATAGTCATAGTTGCCATCCGGCGCCTTGATTTCGACAATCGGCAAGGCCCGCGCCTGGTCGCCCCGGCCCAGCACCGCCACGGTCAGCTCCCGCCCCTGGACGAAGCGCTCGGCCAGCACCACCTCGTCAAACTCGGCGGCCAGCGCATAGGCTTCTTTCATCTGGTCGACCGAGGTCACCTTGGTCACGCCCATCGTGGAGCCTTCGTGCGGCGGCTTCATGATCAGCGGCAGCCCCAGCGCGCCGGCCGCTTCCCGCAGGCTGGAGTCGGCGCGCAACTCGCGGAACTCCGGCGTCGGGATGCCTTCGTGCAGCCACACCCGCTTGGTCATGATCTTGTCCATGGCAAGCGCGGACGCCAGCGGCGCGCTGCCGGTGTAGGGCAGATCGAGCGCTTCCATCACGCCCTGCATCACCCCGTCCTCGCCATGCCGTCCATGCAGCGCAATGAAAACGCGGTCAAACTTGGCGGCAATCAGTTCCTCCAGGGCTTGCGTGCCGGTATCGAACAGATGCGCGTCCACGCCGCTGCGGCGCAAGGCGTCATGCACGCCCTGGCCCGACATCAGCGAGACCTCGCGCTCTGCCGAGCGGCCTCCGTATAACACCCCGACTTTGCCAAACTGCTGCACGGCACTCATTCCTTCATTCCTTGTGGTTCAGCGTTGGCAAGCACCAACTCTCCAATTTTGGCGGGCACGGCGCCAATTGAACCGGCCCCCATTGCAATCACGACGTCGCCGTCACGCACGAAGTTCAGCACCGCCTCCGGCAACGCCTGGATGTCCTCGACGAACACCGGTTCGAACTTGCCCGCCACCCGCAGTGCGCGGGTCAGGGCCCGGCCATCGGCCGCGACGATCGGCGCTTCGCCCGCCGCGTACACTTCCGAGATCAGCGCCGCATCGGCCTGGTTCAGCACTTTGACGAAATCTTCAAAACAGTCCCGCGTGCGGGTATAGCGGTGCGGCTGGAAAGCCAGCACGATCCGGCGATCCGGATAGGCGCCCCGCGCCGCGGCCAGCGTGGCCGCCATTTCGACCGGGTGATGGCCGTAGTCGTCAATCAAGGTGAACTGGCCACCGCCATTGGCCGCCGGAACGGCGTGTTCGCCCCAGTTCGAGAACCGGCGCCCCACGCCCTTGAACGCAATCAGCGCCTCCTGGATCGCCTGGTCCGTCACCCCCAGCTCCGTGGCGATCGCAATCGCCGCCAAGGCATTGCGCACGTTGTGCTCGCCCGGCAAATTCAGCACGATGTCCAACTCCGCCAGGCGCTGGCGCGGATCGGCGCGGCTCACTTTGAACAGCATTTGCGTCCCGACCGCGCGCACGTCATGGGCGCGGATCTGCGCTTCCTCCGACAGCCCGTAGGTGGTGACCGGACGGGAAATGAACGGCAGGATCTCACGCACGTTCGCATCATCGATGCACACCACGGCCGTACCGTAGAACGGCATGCGCTGCGCGAACTCGACGAAGGTGCTTTTCAGCTTCGCGAAGTCATGGCCGTAGGTGTCCATGTGGTCGGCGTCGATGTTCGTGATCACTGACATCACCGGCAGCAGGTTCAGGAAGGAGGCATCGGACTCATCCGCCTCCACCACGATGAACTCGCCCTGCCCAAGCCGCGCATTGGCACCCGCCGAGTTCAGGCGCCCGCCGATCACGAAGGTCGGATCCATGCCGCCCGCCGCCAGCAGACTGGCAACCAGGCTGGTGGTGGTGGTCTTGCCATGCGTGCCGGCCACGGCAATGCCGCGCTTCAGACGCATCAGCTCGGCCAGCATCACCGCCCGCGGCACGACCGGGATCCGTTTGGCGCGCGCCGCGATGACTTCGGGGTTGTTCCCGGCCACGGCGGTGGACGTGACCAGCACGTCGACGCCTTCCACGTTCTCGGCGCGATGGCCGGTCACGATGTGCGCGCCCAGCTGCTGCAAACGGCGCGTCACGGCGCTGTCCTGCAAATCCGAACCGCTGATGCGATAACCGAGGTTCAGCAGCACTTCCGCGATGCCGCTCATCCCGATGCCGCCAACCCCGACGAAATGAATATTGCGAATGCGATGTCTCATGGCAATCAGCGCAGGGCCGCCTCCTCGCAAAGCGCGGCAATCCGCTGGGTTGCGTCGGGGAAGGCGAGCGCGCGGGCGCGCTGCGCTTTCTCTTTCAAGACCTCGCGCGTCAGACCGGCCAGCCACTGGGCCAGCCCATCGGCGGTCAACTCGCCTTGCTGCCGCAGCCAGCCCGCCCCGCCGTTGACCACATAGTCGGCATTGCGGGTTTGGTGGTCATCCACGGCGAACGGGAACGGCACGAACATCGCCGCCACCCCGGCGGCGCACACTTCGGCCACCGTCATCGCGCCAGCCCTGCAGATCAGCACGTCCGCGTCGGCATAGGCTTGCGCCATATCGGTGATGAAAGCCCGGCAGTCGGCCTCGACGCCGGACTGGGCATACTGTTGACGCAAGGCGTCCAAGTGCTTCTCTCCTGATTGATGCATCACATCGGGCCGCTGTGCGGGCGGCAGCAAGGCCAGCGCCTGCGGCACGATCGTATTCAAGGCCTGGGCGCCCAGGCTGCCGCCGAGCACGACCAAGCGCAATCGCCCCTGCCGGGCGTCATAGCGCTGTTGGGGTTCGGGCAGGGCCGCCACGTCAGCGCGCACCGGATTGCCGGTGGTTTCGCCCGGCAGCGCGTCGGGGAACCCGGTCAGCACCCGATCGGCCACCTTGGCCAGCACCCGGTTGGTCATGCCCGCGACCGAGTTCTGTTCATGCAGCACCAGCGGAATGCCCCTGAGCCGCGCCATCAATCCGCCCGGCAGCGCCACGTAGCCGCCCATGCCCAGGACAACGTCGGGCCGATGGGCGCGAAAAGCGCGCGCCGCGTCACGCATGGCGGACAGCAGGCGAAACGGGGCTTTCAACAGCGTGGCCGCGCCTTTGCCGCGCACGCCGGAAAAATGCACCGGCGCCAGCGCGATCCCGTGCTGCGGCACCAGCCGCGCCTCCATGCCCGCCGGGTTGCCGAGCCAGACCACTTGCCAGCCCTGCGAGCGCAGCCGTTCGGCCACCGCCAGGCCCGGCATGATGTGTCCACCGGTGCCGCCCGCCATCACCATCAGCGTGCGGCCCGCGCTGTCTTTGCGCTGAACGGCGGCGTGCTGCGTGCTCATATCCGCCCCCCTCGCATCAGAATGCGGTTTTCATAATCGATCCGCATCAACAGCGCCACGCCGCACATATTGGCAATGATGCCGGAGCCGCCAAAGCTCATGAACGGCAACGTCAAGCCCTTGGTGGGCAGCAGGCCGAGGTTGACCCCCATATTGATCAAGGCCTGAACACCGATCCACAACACCACGCCCTTGGCCACCAGGCCGCTGAAATCACGATCCATCGCAATCGCCTGACGGCCGATCTCAAACCCGCGGCGCACAATAATGAAAAAGAAGGTCATCACCATCATCACGCCCACCAGGCCGAGCTCTTCGCCAACCACGGCCAGAATGAAATCGGTATGCGCTTCCGGCAGGTAGTGCAGTTTTTCAACGCTGGCGCCCAGACCCACGCCAAACCATTCGCCGCGGCCGAACGCGATCAGCGAATGCGACAGCTGATAGGCTTTGCCGAGCGCATTGGCCTGATCCCAGGGATCCAGGTAGGCGAAGAAGCGCTCAAGCCGCCACGGCGACAGCCAGATGACCATCACGAAGAAACCAACCAGCAGCACCAGCAGCAGAATGAAAATGCGGACATTGATGCCGCCCAGGAACAAGGTGCCCATCGCAATCGCGGTGATGACGACGAAGGCGCCCATGTCCGGCTCGGCCATCAGCAGCACGCCGGTCACGGCCATGGCCAGCAGCATCGGCACGAAGCCGCGCATGATCTGCTGCATGTGCTCTTGCTTTCGGACCGTGTAGTCCGCCGCGTACAGGATGACGGCCAGCTTCATCAGTTCGGAGGGCTGCACGTTGAACAGACCCATCGAAATCCAGCGACTGGCGCCGTTGACTTCACGTCCGATGCCCGGAATCAGCACTGCCACCAGCAGCACTAGCGCCACGCCGAAGACGGGCTTCGCCCATTTCTTCCAGAAACTCATCCGGATGCTGAACACCAGCGCGGACGCCAGCAGGCCCAGCACGATGTAAATGGCATGCCGAATCAGGAAATGGTGGTTGTCATAGCGGGAGAACTTCGGCGAATCCGGCAGGGCCACCGACGCGGAATACACCATCACCAGGCCCAGCAGCAGCAGGCATGATGCGGAGGCGATCAGCGGCAAATCATAGTTGCGCATCTGGGTGCGGCTCGGCCGAACCGCATTGACGCCGGAGGTCAGCTCGCCAAACAAGCTCATTTCACACCTCCCCCCGTTCGAACGCCAGTTCCTGGACAGCACTGACAAAGACCTCGGCGCGGTGCTTGTAGTCGCGGAACATGTCCATGCTGGCGCAAGCCGGCGACAGCAGCACGGCGTCGCCGGGCTGCGCCAGGCCAAACGCCTGCTCAACCGCATCCTCAAGCGTGGCGGCCAGCGCCACCGGCACGGCAGTGCCCAGGGCCTGCTGGAGGCGCGGCGCATCCTGGCCGATCAGCACCACAGCGCGCGCCTGCGCCGCGACGCTGCGGCGCAAGGGCGAAAAGTCCTGCCCCTTGCCCACGCCGCCCGCGATCAGCACCACCCGCTGGCCCAGACCGTCCAGCGCCGCCACCGTGGCGCCGACATTCGTGCCCTTGCTGTCATCGATGAAATCCACCCCGGCCACATTGCGTACGAAAGCCAGCCGATGCGGCTCGCCCTCATAATCACGCACCGCGCGCAACAGGCCTCCCCACCCCAAGTCCGCCACCCGCGCCAGCAACAGCGCGGCCTGGGCATTCAAGGCATTGTGCGCGCCGCGGATCCGCAAGGCGTCGGCGGGCATCAGGCGGTTCAGACGTCCGGCGGGACGCAGGACGGGCTCATGCTTCTTGCGGCGCGGCGCGGGCTCGTCTTCGTCGGCCAGGGCCTCGCACAGCCAGCTCACGCCATGATCCAGATCCAGCCCGAGATCCCCGGCCAGCGTCGGCGCATCCGCGCCAAAGCTGCGCACCGGCTCATCATCGAGCGCACCGACCAAACTGCGCACGGCCGGGTCGGCGCGGTTCACGATGGTCAGGCGGGACAGCTTCAGCAGACGGGCCTTGGCCTGCTGGTAGCCCGCCCAATCGCCATGCCAATCCAGATGGTCTTGCGACAGGTTCAGCACCACGCCCGCATCCAGACGCAGGTGATGGGTCGTTTCCAGCTGGAAGCTGGACAGTTCCAGCACCCAGGCTTGCGGCAAGTCCTGCCGGTCCAGCGCCGCCATCCACGCCGTCAGGATCGACGGGCTGATGTTGCCGGCCGCCACGGCGGACAGGCCGTTCTGATTCAATAAATGGCAGGTCAGCGCCGTGACCGTGGTTTTGCCATTGGTGCCGGTCACGCCCAGCACCAATGGCGTATAGCCTTGCGCCTGCTGCGTCCGCAACGCCTGCGCGAACAGGTCGAATTCGCTGCATACCTCGATGCCGCGCGCCCTGGCCGCCGCCACCAGTGGCGCGGCGCTGCCTTGAATCAAGGACAGCCCGGGACTGATCGCCACGCGCCGCACGCCGTCCAGCAGACTCAGCGCAAACACGGGTTCTCCATCAACCGTGGACAGCGCCGCGTCTCCCAACAAGAACTCGGCGTCAGGCGCCGCTTCGCGCAAGGCATCAATGGCCACCTCCCCGCGTGAATCCGCCACGCGCACCAGTTCGCCCTGCCGCGCGCACCAGCGCGCGCAGGCGGAACCGGACTCGCCCAGGCCGAGCACCAGCGTCGGCAAGGTTGAGGATTGAGCGGAGGTTTCAAGGGACTCGGGCACGTTCATTCTGTCAACGCAGTTTCAGGGTCGCCAGTCCGATCAGGACCAGCATCATGGTGATGATCCAGAAACGCACGACCACTTGCGTTTCCTTCCAGCCACCGACTTCAAAGTGGTGATGCAGCGGCGCCATTTTCAATATTCGCCGCCCTTCTCCATACCGTTTTTTCGTGTATTTGAACCAGGCCACCTGCACCACCACCGACAGGGTTTCCACCACGAACACCCCGCCCATGATGAACAGCACGATTTCCTGGCGCACGACCACCGCGATCGTGCCCAGCGCGCCGCCCAGCGCCAATGCGCCCACGTCGCCCATGAACACTTGCGCGGGATAGGCGTTGAACCACAGGAAGGCCAGCCCGGCGCCCGCCAGCGCCGCGCAGATCACCATCAACTCGGCGGCGCCCGGAATATACGGAAACAGCAGGTAGCGCGAGTAGTCGACCCGGCCAACCACGTAAGCGAAGATGCCCAGGGCCGACCCCACCAGCACGGTCGGCATGATGGCCAGGCCATCCAGGCCGTCAGTCAGGTTCACCGCATTGCTGGTGCCCACGATCACGCACCAGGTCAGCCCGATGAAACCAAAGACGCCCAACGGATAGCTGATGCTCTTGAAGAACGGCACAATCAAGTCGGCGCGGGTCGGCAGCGGGAACTGGAAACCGCTGACCACCCAGGCCTTGAACCAGGTCCAGGCCGTGATGCTGTCCGGCGCGGAAATGGCAAACGTCAGGTAGACCGAGGCCACCAGGCCGATCAATGCCTGCCAGAAGAATTTTTCACGCGCGGGCATACCTTCCGGATCCCGGCGCACCACTTTGCGGTAGTCATCGGCCCAGCCGATCCAGCCAAAACCGAAGGTCACCAGCAGCACCACCCACACGAAGCGGTTGCTCCAGTCGGCCCACAGCAGGGTGGAGATGCCGATGGCGATCAGAATCAGCGCGCCGCCCATCGTCGGCGTGCCGGTTTTCACCAGATGGGTTTGCGGGCCATAGGAGCGCACGGCCTGACCGATTTTCAAGGCCGTCAGGCGGCGAATCACCCACGGGCCCGCCGCCAGGCCAATGATCAGCGCGGTTGCGCAAGCCAGCACCGCACGCAGGGTGATGTAGTTGACGACCGAAAAAAACCGGTAGTCTTCAGACAACCATTGGGCCAGTTCAAGCAGCATTTGTTTTACCTGTCGAGTCAGGGGTGTTTGGGCCAGGCGGATTCAACAGCGCATTGACGACGCGCTCCATCCTCATGAAACGGGATCCTTTGACCAGGACTGCTTTGGGTTGTCGGTCACGAACGGCAGGTGCGATTTCATCAATCAGCACCGCATGCAGGCCATTGCCCGCAAACGCGGCAAAGGTCTGCTGCGCGGCTTCGCCGAAGGTCATCAAGGCGTCAATGCCGCGTTCAGCGGCGTAGCGCCCGACTTCGGCATGGACGGCGGGCCCTTGATCACCGACTTCGCCCATGTCGCCCAGAACCAGGATGCGCGGCCCCGGCAAGCTGGCCAGCACATCAATGGCGGCGCGCACGGAATCCGGATTGGCGTTGTAGGAGTCATCGATCAAGACGCCGTCGCCCAGCGCATGGTGCTGCATCCGGCCCTTGACCGGCTCGAACTGTTCCAGCCCCCGGACGATCGTATCCAGCGGTACCTCAATGGCCAGCGCGCAGGCGGCGGCGGCCAGGGCATTGCGCACATTGTGCAGGCCGGCGGCGCGCAGCCTGACCGGCTTCGACCCGGTCGGCGTGATCAGCACGAAACGGGTCTGCGCGGCGTCCAGTTCAATCGATTCGGCGCGCACGTCCGCGGCGGCGTTCAAACCGAAGCGCAGCATCGGGCGCGACCCGGCCAGGGTCGTCCAGATATCGGTATACGGTTCATCCGCGGGAAAGACCGCCACGCCTTCCGGTCCGAGCGCCGACAGCACGTCGCCGTTTTCGCGGGCCACCGCTTCCACGGTATGCATGAACTCCTGGTGCTCGCGCTGGGCATTGTTCACCAGCGCCACGGTGGGCTGGGCCACGGCGGCCAGTTGGGCAATCTCACCAGGATGGTTCATGCCCAGCTCAACCACCGCGCAACGGTGGTGCGCGGCCAGCCCCAGCAAGGTCAGCGGCAGGCCGATGTCATTGTTCAGATTGCCCTGGGTGGCAAGCCGCGCATGGACGCCCACATGACTGGCCAGGATGGCGGCAATCATTTCCTTCGTCGTGGTTTTGCCGTTGCTGCCGGTCACGGCAATCAGCGGCAGGCCGAAACGTTGACGCCACACAGTAGCCAGTTGAAGCAGGGCTTCGCGCGTGTCGGTCACGACCCACTGCGCAATCGGGCAGTCCACCACCGGGTATTCAACCACGGCCACAACCGCGCCCGCCTGCGCCGCCGTGGCCACAAAGTCATGGCCATCAAAGCGCTCGCCCTTCAAGGCGAAAAACACCTGGCCCGGCTGTACCTTGCGGTTGTCGGTGCTGACGCCGATAAACGGCAGACGCGCGGTTTCAGCGCTCATATGATGCGGCACCGCCGCCAAGTCCACGCACAAGTCCAGCAAGGTGACGCGGGTGGCGGGCGCCGTATAAGTAATCAAGGCCAAGGTGGCTTGCTCCATGTCAGAGAAGGCATGCTTCACCTGACCGATTTCCTGGTAATTTTCATGTCCTTTGCCCGAAATCAGGATCACGTCATTGACGCGCGAGGCATGAATCGCGGCTTTGATCGCGCGGGCACGATCCGGCTCGACCCGCAGCGCGAACGGGTTATCGCGGGCAGCGGGCCAACCGGCGCGCACCTGCTGCAAAATAGCCAAGGGATCTTCGTTGCGCGGATTATCGCTGGTCAGCACCACACGATCCGCCTTGGCCGCCGCTTGCGCCATCAAGGGCCGTTTGGTGGCGTCGCGGTTGCCGCCGCACCCGAAGACGCAGACCAGCTCGCCTTGGCGGGCTTGGGCAATGGGTTCGAGCGCACTCAAGGCGCGCGTCAGCGCATCCGGCGTATGGGCATAATCAATGACCACCAGCGGCGCCGCTTCACTGACCGCGGGCACCAGCTGCAAACGGCCGGGCGCGGCCTGGGCGTTTTGCAGCGCGCCCGCGATTTTCTCAATCGGCCAGTCCAGCGCATGCAGCACGCCCGCCACCAGCAGCAGGTTTTCAATATTGTGCAAGCCCAGCAGCGGCGAACGCACAGTGGCGCGCTGCTGGTTGACGAGCAGATCGAACGCGATGCCCTGGTCATCCACGCGGACCGCCTCGGCGCGGACGCGCGCTCCGCCGTCGGGCATCGTTTCCAGCTGCGTGCCGTACGCGCACAGCCCGATCACGCCCGCCGCCTTGTCCCGCACGCTCTGATAAAGGCGCCGTCCCGCTTCGTTGTCGGTATTGATGATGGCCTGGCTGACGCCGGGCCAGAAGAACAGCTTGGTCTTGGCTGCCTCGTAGGCCTCCATCGTGTGGTGGTAGTCCAGGTGATCGAGCGTCAGGTTGGTGAACGCGGCAATTTGAATGGCCGTGCCATCCAGGCGGCCTTCCTCGATACCGATGGAGGAGGCTTCCAGCGCCACCGCCTGCGCGCCCGCCTGCATCAACACCGCCATCATGCGGTGCAGGCTCAGCGCGTCCGGCGTGGTCAGCGTTTCCAGGTCATCAAGTCCCAGCAACCGGTGGCCGGGCAAACTGACGCCCAAGGTTCCCGCCGTGCCGCACAGCACGCCCTGCGCGCTCAACAGTTGCGACACCCACTGCGCGCAACTGGTTTTGCCATTGGTGCCGGTAATGGCGATCACGCACAGATGCTGGGACGGATTGCCATACCACTCCGAGGCCAGCTCACCCAACAGACGCTTCAGTCCCGCGACCCGCAGCACCGGCACCTTCAGGGCCTCGAACTGCGCCGCATGAACGGCCTCGTCAGCCGCCTCGGCCACGATCGCGGACGCACCGCGCTCCACCGCCTGCCGCATATACTGGCGGCCGTCGCCGTGCTTGCCGGGGACGGCCACGAACACATCGCGTTCATTGACCCGCCGGGAGTCGAGCACCAGATGGGCTTGCAGCGAAGCGTTGGCCTGCAGCCATTCGACAATGCTGAGCGCATCCAGAATGTGCGTCATCACAGGCTCTCCTGCAAAGGGTTCTGGGGAATGACCAGCGATTTGAAAGGCGCATCCGGCTCCACATTCAACATGCGCAACGTGCCGCCCATGACGTTCGAGAAAACCGGGCCCGCCACCGCGCCGCCATAAATGCTGCCCGCCGACGGCTCATCAACCATCACCGCCACAATGACGCGCGGATTCGAGACCGGCGCAAAGCCCGCAAACGATGCCACGTACTTCGGCACGTACGCCCCGTTCACGATTTTGCGCGCCGTGCCGGTCTTGCCCGCAATACGGTAGCCAAGCACCTGGGCCTGCGACGCCGTGCCGCCAGGCCCCGCCGCCGCTTCCAGCATTTGACGCATCAAGCGGGAGGTAGCGGGCGTGAAGATCTGCGGTCCGGTCTGCACGCCCTCGGTTTTCAGCAAGGTCAGCGGAATCAATTTGCCGTCCCGCGCAAATACGGTATAGGCCTGCGCCAGCTGAATCAGCGATACCGACAAGCCATAGCCATAAGCCATCGTGGCTTTTTCAATCGGGCGCCATTTATCCCAGGGGCGCAGCCGTCCGGCCACGGCGCCGGGAAAGCCGAGTTTCGGCACCTTGCCCAGGCCCAGCTCCGTGTACTTGTCCCACATTTCCTTGCTGTCCAGCCCCTGCGAAATCAGCGCCATGCCGATATTGCTGGATTTCTGGACGATGGTGCCGACATCGATGCGGCCATAGCCGCGCGTATCGGAAATCGTGCGGCCATAGAAAGTCATCCGCCCATTGCCGGTATCAAAGGCCGTGGCGGGCTTGATCCGTCCCAGGTCCAGGGCCAGCGCCACCGGGAACGGCTTGATGGTCGAGCCCGGCTCGAAGGTGTCGGTCAGCGCGCGGTTGCGCAGCGTAGCGCCGGTCAAGCTGCTGCGATCGTTCGGGTTGTAGCTGGGCAGATTCGCCAGCGCCAGCAGCTCGCCGGTCCGGATGTCAACCACCACGGCCGCCGCGCCTTTGGCTTTATGGCGGGTCATCGCCTCGTGCAGCGCGGTATAGACCAGGTGCTGAATGCGGGTATCGATCGACAGGCTCAAGTCATGGCCATTGGCGGGCTGGTTGATCACGCCAACGTCTTCAATCACCCGGCCCAGACGGTCGCGGATGACCCGGCGGCTTCCTTCGCGGCCCGACAATTGAGAGTTGAAGGCCAGCTCGATCCCTTCCTGGCCCTTGCCCTCAATATTGGTGAAGCCGACGATGTGCGCCATGACGTCCCCTTCCGGGTAATAGCGCAAGGTTTCAGGCAGCTGATGAATGCCGGACAGCCCCAGCCCCGCCACCTGCTCGGCCACCTCCACCGACACCTGACGCTTCAGGTAGACGAAGGTTTTGTCTTCATGGCTCAAGCGCCGCTGTAAATCCGACAGCGGCATGGCCAGCAACTTGGCCAGGCTCCGCTGCTGCTCAGGCGTGGCATTGACGTCTTCCGGAATGGCCCAGATCGCGCGCGCCGGGACGCTCGACGCCAGCACCGACCCGTTGCGATCCGTGATCTTGCCGCGCGACGCGGGCAGGGTCAGCGTCCGCGCGTAGCGGGACTCGCCCTGCTTTTGCAGAAACTCATTCGACAGCACCTGCAAATGCAGCGCGCGGGCGCCCATGACGAAAAAACCGGCGCACAGCAGAAACAGCACAAAACGCGAACGCCCCATCGACAAGGACGGGTGCAGGACGGGATGACGAGGACTGAAGCGAAGGCCTTTTCTCATGGACGCCCTCCCTTGCCCTTCGGCGGAGGCGGCTTGCCGCTCGGCCCATAAGGCAGGAAAGCCAGATGCTCGCCCTGACGGGCCAGATAAATCGTTCGCGCGGGCGTCACGCCATCCATCTTCAACTGCCCCTTGGCCACGCGGTCAATCTGCGCCTGTTTGGCATGTTCCGTCTGGTCCAGCTGCAAACGGCGCCACTGCACATCCAGTTCGCGGGCAGCCACTTGGGCGCGCTCGAGCTCGACGTACAAGCTGCGCCCTTGATATTGACTGGTCACCAACGACAACGCGCTGACGATCAGCGCGGCGGTCAGGATGAACAGGAGGCGTCCCATGCGTCAGCCTCCTCTTGGCGAGCGGCGAATCCGCCCGCGGCCTTGCTGGCCCAGGCCGGGCAAGGGTTTGACGAAGGCGTGGCCGCCCTGCTCAGGCAGCGGCGTCTCCGTGCGCTGGGCCACCCTCAGCACCGCCGAGCGCGACCGCGCGTTCAACGCGATTTCTTCTTCGGCGGGCAAGATACGCCCCACGGACCGTAACACGGGTTGCGGCCGGTCTTTTTCAGGGATCGGCAGGCGCGCGGTTTCCGCCCCCGGGTTGGCAGCGGCGGCGATGAACTGCTTGACGATACGATCTTCGAGTGAATGAAAACTGATCACGGCCAGCCTCCCCCCCGGCGCCAGCTTGTTCAAAGATGCCGCGAGCGCATCCGTGAGCTCTTCAAGCTCCTGATTGATGTGAATCCGTACAGCCTGAAAGGTACGGGTCGCAGGGTGCTGGCCCTTCTCGCGCGTGCGGACGGTCCCAGCCACGAGCTGGGCAAGCTCGGCAGTGGACTCGAGAGGCCGTTCCTCGCGGCGAGCTGCAATCGCCTTTGCAATCTGGAAAGCAAACCGTTCTTCACCATATCGTCCAATGACCTCCCGCATGTCATCGATGCTTGCCGAGGCAAGCCATTGCGCGGCGGTCACGCCACGCGTCGTATCCATTCTCATGTCCAGCGGCCCGTCCCTCATGAAGGAAAAGCCGCGTTCGGCATCATCGATCTGCGGCGAGGACACGCCCAGATCCATCATGATGCCGTTGACCCATTCGATGCCCCGCTCCTCCAGCGCCGACTCCAGCGTGGCGAATCCTTGATGGATGATGCTGAAGCGCGCATCCTCCTGCTCCAAGCGCAGCCCCGCCTCAACCGCCTGCGGGTCTTTGTCGAAGGCGATCAGGCGCGCCGCCGGGCCCAGCCGCTGCAACAATGCCCGCGAATGCCCCCCTCGACCAAAAGTGCCATCAACCCATACGCCTTGCGCACCCGTTTCCGTGGATGCAAACAACGCATCAACGGTCGGCTCCAACAGGACTGGCCGATGCAAAAAAGGGGTAGTCACGTTTTTTAGAAAGAAAAATCAATCAGTAAATCTTCAGGAACGCCCGCCTCCAACGCAGCGGCTTCCTGCTGCTGGTAGGTGGGTGCATCCCACAACTCGAACCCTTCGCCCATGCCCATCAGCAGCACTTCCCGCGTCAGGCTCGCTGCCGACCGCAGCTCAGGCGCGATCAGAATGCGGCCCGAGCCATCCAGCTCAACGTCCTGTGCGTTGCCGAGCAACAAGCGCTTCACATGACGGGCGGAGACCGGGAAATTGGCGATTTGCTCCCGCTTGGTTTCCCAAACCGGACGGGGATAGAGCAATAGGCAGCCATCAGGGTGGCGAGTGACCGTCAACTGGCCTGCCGACTGTTCCAATAAGGCAGCACGATGCCGGGCCGGAAATGACATCCGCCCCTTGGCATCCAACGTCAGTGCGCTGCTACCTTGAAACACGATCTGTTTACCCCACTTTTTTGCACTATTTCCTACTATTTCCCACTCTAAATGAGTGGTTGAGCGCGGTCAAGAAGGGAAAGTTCATTTTTTTTATACAGAACAAGGACTTACATGCATCCCTTCATCCTGGATCAAATCAAAAAACCTCAATAAATCAGGGCCTTGTATCGGGTAATGAAGGTGAAGCTGGAAGTCTGGAGCGACGATGAACAAACAAAAACCGAGACGTAACAATTCCCGACGGCTTATTGCAATCAGAAGGCGGAAAAAGCGGGAGGGGGAAGAAAAACGGGGGAGACAGGGCGCGCCTATAGGCCGGATTCTGTAAGCAGCGAACTGCTGACGATCATTCCTCTAGGCCAGACATTGCTGTCTGGCTCAAGCTACCTACCCGCATGCTGGAGCGGACCGCTCTCTACGGCCGAAGCCGTGCGCATGCCTATTTGGTATTGCTCCGGGTGGAGGTTACCGCGTTTCACCCTGCCTTGACGCAGCCCGAAAGCCGCACATCATGGAGTAGCCATGACGGTGACCGCCTGATGGCGATCCCTCAACGCAGACTCGTCTCTGTGGCCCTGTTCCTCGGCTTCGGGGCTGGTGAACCAGCCCCTCGCCGGACGGCCGTTAGCCGTCACCCTGTCCTGTGGAGTCCGGACCTTCCTCGAGAAAACTCGCGATCGTCCGGCGCGCCCTGCTGTTCTATTTTAATGGCAAATGCGTCGGGCCGCTCGCTTACTCGGCCACCACACGCCAAGGCAGGCTTTCCGTGGCGGCCAGCGGAACGATGGTGGTATTGCCAAACGCCAATTCGGCATCCACCGTCCAATCTTCGCGGCGCAAGGCCAGCGTGCCGGTATTGCGGGGCAAGCCATAGAAATCCGGGCCGTGAAAACTGGCAAAGCCTTCCAGCTTATCGAGCTTGCCCGCTTGATCAAACGCCGTTGCGTAGAGTTCCATGGCATGGAAGGCGGAGAAGCAACCCGCGCAGCCACAGGCGTGCTCTTTCAGCCCTTTGGCATGCGGCGCACTGTCCGTACCCAGGAAAAAACGCGGTGAGCCGCTGGTCGCGGCTTCCAGCAAGGCTTGGCGATGCGTCTCCCGCTTCAGAATGGGCAGGCAATACCAATGCGGCCGGATGCCGCCCTGGAAAATCGCATTGCGGTTATACAGCAGGTGCTGCGGCGTAATGGTGGCGGCAACCGGGCCTTCCGCCTCCTTCACATAATCCGCCGCCTGCCGGGTGGTGATGTGCTCGAACACGACCTTCAACGTCGGGAAGGCCCGCCGCAACGGAATCATGACGCGATCAATGAAGACCGCCTCGCGGTCAAACACGTCAATCTCGCCGTCCGTCACTTCGCCATGAGCCAGCAGCGGCATGCCCAGCCGCTCCAGCATCGCAAGCGCCTTGCCGCACTTGCCGAGCAGATCCGTCACGCCCGCGTCCGAATTGGTGGTTGCGCCCGCCGGGTAGAGTTTGACGGCATGCACCACCCCGGAATCAAAAGCGCGCTCGATTTCTTCCGCCGGGGTATTGTCCGTGAGATAGAGCGTCATCAGCGGCGAAAAACCCGGGTGCCCGCTGCGGCGCACGGCCTCCAGAATACGGTCCCGGTACGCGATGGCCTGCTCGGTCGTGGTGACGGGCGGGCGCAGATTCGGCATGATGATGGCGCGCGCGAACTGGGCAGCGGAGTAGCCGACCACGGCATTCAGCGCCTCGCCATCACGCAGATGCAGATGCCAATCGTCGGGGCGGGTAATCGTTAAGGTGCTTGAACTCATGAACTTAGACTGAGGCAGGTTGCAAATGACTGACATTGTACGACTCAGCAGGCTCAGTCAGCGGCATGCCCTGTTCAACCAGCGCCGCCATCATCGCCGCACCGGCAGGCAGGACGGCATCGTTGAAGTCATAATTGCTGCCATGCAGCAGCTTCCCGTCTTCCGCGCCCCCTTGCCCCAGCCGGAAATACGCGCCCGGGCAATGTTGCAGCAACAGGGAAAAGTCCTCGGAGCCCAGCGAAGGCGGCAGATCCCGGATGACCTGCGGCTCGCCGAACAGGCGGCTGGCCACGTCTCCAACAAAGCGCGCTTCCTTGGGTGTGTTGAGGGTGGCGGGATACACCCGCTCATAGCTCATTTCCGCCGTGGCGCCAAAGGCCGCGGCCACCTGGGTGGCAATTTCATAGATGCGCTGCTCTATCTGCGTCTGAACCGTTTTGCGGAAGGTCCGCACCGTCCCGACCAGGCGGGCTTCGTGCGGAATCACGCTCATGGCCGTGAGCTGTCCGGCCTGCACTGCGCACACGGACAACACGGCGGCATCAATCGGGTTGATATTGCGCGCGACAATGGTTTGCAGCGCGGTAATGATGTGCGCCGACACCACCACCGGATCAATGGCTTGGTACGGATGTGCGCCGTGGCCGCCCCGGCCCCGCACGACCACTTCAAAACGATCCGCCGCCGCCATCATCGGTCCGTCATTGATGCCGATGGTGCCAGGGGGCAAGGCGGGCCAATTATGCAGCGCGAACAGACGGTCACAGGGAAAGCGCTCAAACAACCCCTCTTCGATCATCGCCTTTGCGCCGCCCAGCCCTTCTTCGGCAGGCTGGAAGATCAGGACAGCGGTTCCGTTGAAACGCCGGGTCTGCGCCAGGTATTTGGCCGCGCCCAGCAACATGGTGGTGTGCCCGTCATGGCCGCAACCATGCGCAAGCCCCTCACGCTGTGAACGGTGCAGAAAAGTATTGGTTTCCGTCATGGGCAGCGCATCCATGTCCGCCCGCAAGCCAATGCTGAGGCCGCTATCGGATTGCTGCCCCTTCAAGACACCCACCACGCCCGTCCGGGCAATGCCGCTGGTGACTTCATAGCCCAGCAAGGATAGGGTTTTGGCCACGATGCCCGAGGTTCTCACCTCCTGGAACCCGAGTTCCGGGTTGGCATGCAGATCCTGCCTGATTGCGGTCAAGGCATCATGCCACTGTTGAATGGCCTGAAGGGGAGCCCCCCAGCGTGCCCCTTTCTCCATGGATTCTGCCCCCTGTTTTCGTTTCCGGACGCCTGCCATCTGACCTTATGTACCGTTATTGAGATTACTTTGTCCTATCGCCATGACGCCAGATTACCGATAGTGACTGGATTTCAGTTGTTCTGGCGGGATTAAGGCGATATGCTGCCAACGCAAACTATCTTCGCACACAAGATCAGCTTGTGCGCGACCGGATTTACACTTTTTGATCCCGCTAAGGAGAGTACGCATGGCCACTGCAAAAAAGGCAACCGCAAAAAAAGCGCCCGCCTCAAAAAAAACCTCCACGGCCTCCAAGCCAGCGGCCCCGCGCAAGGCTAATGCCGCGTTTCTGAAGCCCATGAAACCCAGTCCTACGCTGGCCGCCATTATCGGCGCGGAAGCGTTGCCCCGCACAGAAGTGACACGCAAGATCTGGGAGTACATCAAGAAGCACGACCTCCAGGATCCGAAGGCCCGTCGCAATATCAATGGCGATGAGAAACTGAAAGCCTTGTTCGGCAAGCCGACCGTTGACATGTTTGAACTCACCAAGATCGTCAACACGCACTTGAGTTAAGGCGCAGCCGGGGAAAGTGGAGGCAGTTTCGCGCTCAGCCGCATGATCTTCCCTTTTGAAGCATCAACCAAAAGGAAGATGTCTCCCTGTTTCCCCACCTTCACCTGACGGAAGCGCAGGTCCAGATCGCTCAAGTAGCGTTGCTCACGCACGACTTTCTTACCGTCAAACTCCAACGCAATCAGTGTTTTGCCATTCAAGGTGGCAATCAGCAGCTGGTCTTTCCAGGCCGGAATACTCTCGTGCTGGTACCAAGCCAGTCCCGCCGGCGACAGGGAAGGCACCCAGACATAGCTTGGTGCGGCAAAATTCGGTGGCGAATCCGGCTCTCCGATTTTTCCTCCGCTATAGCGTCTGCCGTAGGTATATAGCGGCCACCCGTAGTTCTCTCCGGGCTCAATCAGGTTCAGTTCATCACCGCCTTTCGGGCCATGCTCAACCGACCACAGCTGCTTCAGCTCCGCATTCCACTCCAGCCCTTGCGGGTTGCGGTGTCCGAGCGACCAGATTTCAGGCAGGATGCCGACCTTGCCCCGGTAGGGATTGCCGGAAAACGGCTGGCCTTCAATGGTCAGCTTCAGGATCTTGCCCAACGAGGATTCGGTGTTCTGAGCGTATTCCGCCTGGTTTGAACGTTCGCCCAGGCTGACGTACAGCCCGCCATCGTCATCCATGGCCAGGCGGGCGCCAAAGTGCAGGCCGCCTGAAAACGACGGGGTTTGGCGATAAATCACTTTCCCGTCTTCCAGCGTCCAGCCCTCCGTGTTGCGGACCAGCTTGGCGCGGTAGACCGCAGTGTGATTGGAGCGGCTGTCTCCCTCGGAGAAGGTCAGGAAGATGAGGCCATTCATGCCCCAGTCCGGATGCACCAGCACATCCAGCAAACCGCCTTGCCGGGAGGCATAAATAGGCGGCAGGCCGCTGACCTCCGAGACGGTTTCCCCTTCGTCTTCAATGACTTTCAGTTTGCCGGGGCGCTCAGTGACCACATAACGACCGTCCGGCAGAAAATCCATCCCCCACGGGTGCGACAAGCCCGTCACCCACTCCTCGTTGAGTTCGACGTTCTCAGGCAGCTCGGCCTTGCTGACCGGAATACTTTCAAACGGGTGGGTTTGCGCCGCGATCGTGTGGGAAGATAATAAAAGGCTGGCGCTCAGGCACGCCGACAATAAAAACGAACGCCGCACGGCACTCTCCTTTCTGTTCCAAGCACTCCTGAGTGTAAAAGCCTCACATCCGCCTGGCTAGGGCAGGCTTACGGACCGATACCTTTTCACAGCCCTGAGGGCGCGGTAGAAAGAAAAAAGCCCCATGCGGTAGCATGGGGCTTTTTATTGTAGTTAGCTTGACGATGACCTACTTTCACAGACGTCCGTCCACTATCATCGGCGCAAAAGCGTTTCACGGTCCTG
>JBAYOI010000025.1:0-19329 GCA_041678365.1 Pigmentiphaga sp.
AAGCCGTCCATCACGCCGCGCGCATCTTTATACGCACCCATCTTCACGTAGAGGCGGGCCAGATCCAGACGGATCCAGGGGCTGTTCGGATCGTTCAGCAGCGCATCTTCAAGCGCGACCCGGGCGCCCGCGTCATCGCCGCGCTGGCTGGCCGCCTTGGCCAGGCCCATGGCCTGGGCGGCGCGCAGCTTGCCGAGTTCGCCAATCTGCTCCTGTTGCGTTGGGGTCAGGCGTTCAACCAGCGCCAGCGCTTCATCGGGCTTGTTGTTCTGGGCCATGATGCCGACCAGGCCGCGCAAAGCGTCGGGATTGTCGGGCTGACGCTGCGTGACGCGGCGGTAGGTGGCTTCCGCCTGGTCCAGTTCGCCAAGCTCGGCCAGCGTGTCGCCCAGCGCAATCTGCGCGGTCGGCGTGTTGGCATCAAGCTTGATGGCTTGCTGCAACAGTTGTTTGGAGGCGTTCAGATTGCCTTGGGCGCGGCTGGCCTCGGCCTGTTCAATCAGACTCCAATAGCTCGCGCTGTTCAGCGCGGCGCGCCAGCGGCTGGCCGCGCCGCGCTTGGACGCCTGCTCCAGATAGTTCTTGGCTTCGGAAAAGCGCTCCTGCCTGAGGCGGATGATGCCCATCCCGCCCAGGGCGTCGCCATCGTTCGCGCGGGCTTGCAATGCCGATTGGAACAGATTTTCGGCCTGTTGCAGATTGCCTTCATCGAACGCGGCGAAGCCTTCGGTGACTTGTTGACGGACCGGGTCAGCGGATTTTTTGCGCGCCGCGGCCTGCGCGTTCTGGGCCGCTTGTTCGCGTTGCTGCTGCTCACGCTTGATCTGCGCGAGTTTGTTGCGGATGTCGGTGTCGTCAGGGAAGCGTTGCAGATAGGCTTGGTAAAGCGGCGCGTCGGTGGGGCGCGTGCCTGACCACACCAGCGCTTTGCGCCAGCTGGAGCTGGCCGCCTGCCCGACGTCGTTGCGTGCGGCCAGCTTGCTGAGTTGCTGGATGCCCTGGCGGCGGGTGGCTTCCCGATAGGTCAGATGCTGGGCCAACGCCAACGCGATGGCGGGATCATTGGGCGAGGCTTTGGCCAGGCGCTCGAATCCCTTGCGGGCTTCTTCCCAGCCGTCGGGCGTGCCGCCCAGGGTCTGGTAATACTCCAGCGCCAGCGGACCATCCGGCGGCACGCTGCCGAGCACGGTCTGGTAGCTTTCAACCGCCTGCTGGGTCTGGCCGCGCTGAACCTGTTGGCGGGCCTGTTCCAGAACCTGGGTGCGCGGGCCGACCTGAATGGCCTGGCGAAGACGTGCCGTATGCGCCGCGTTCGGATGGTGGGCTTGCAAGCGCGCCAGATAGGATTGCGCCGCTTCGGGATGGCCGGTTTCCACTTCGATCATGCCGAGGCCGTGCAAGGCTTGAACATGGTTCGGGTCGATCGTCAGCAGTTTGTTCCAGGCTTCGGCCGCGCGCTTGAAATCGCCGCGCGAGAGCCAGTGATTGCCTTGTTCCACCAGGATGCGGGCCGCATCGTCCTGCGCCTGCGCCTGTGGCGCGGCAAGGCTTGCCAGCAGCGCGACCATCAAGGGGACGAGTCGGCGACGCACGGGGGCCAGAGGTGTTCGCGGCGATCGGTGCGTTAGCATGTCTTCTCCGGATTCAAAAGCAAGGTTCCGTTTAGTTTGAAACGGTATCGTTTTTCATCCCAACCCGTGCCAAACAGGCTGAGCACATAGTCATAGTAAGTGGGCTGGGGGTCTGCGTCATCGCTCAGCTCCGTGGCAACCCGCTTGCTCTGAACCGCGTAGAGCGTGCGTTCACGGCGCTGAGAAAAATAAGGGAGCAAGGCGGCGGAGAAGCCGACCGGCCCAACCGCTTTCGCCTCGCCGGTTTCAACGTTGACGGACTCCGGCGGCCATTGCTCGGGCTGCGCCTTGGTCAGGCGGGCCATGCCGGACAGCGTATTCAACAGGGGGCGGCCTTGCTTGTTCGGCAGCATCCCGGCCCAGGTATAGGTCCGAATGGCATCATAGCTGCCAACCGGGCCTTTTTCCGCATCAGCGATGAAACGGCCGTTCTGCCCGTCCCATTCATAGGCCAGCCAGTCCGGCGCCAAGCCCTGCGGTGCGCTGTCGCTCAATAGCTTGACGGTATTGTTGGCGATTTCCTGCCAGGGGCCGTCCGGTTGATGTTGGGCAAGTGCTTGCAACAGTTGAACAGGTAGGTAGCTTGGGTTCAAGCGCCACCGCTGCTTATCCGGATCCGCGAACCCGTGTTTGCCGGGCAGCAGCATCTTGCCCAGGCCCGGCAGAGGCACGACTTCCTGTTCAATGATCTGCGCCAGCAGTGCATTGGCGGCGCTCAAATAGTCAGGCTGCTTCCAAAAAGCAGCTGCTTCCAGCAGCGCATAGGCAAACCACAGATCCGCATCAGAGGCGGAGTTGGCGTCAATCACGCCCCATTCGCCCGTTTCCTTCTGGCCCCATTGCCAGGCGGGCAGGCGTTGGTCAGCCTGCCCTTCGAAGAGGTTGTTGACGCTCCACTGCCAGAGCCGGTTGAACGCGGGTTTGTCATTGGCGACGAGCGCGAAGAACATGGCATAAGACTGGCCCTCCGAGGTGGAGTGCATCTGCTTGACGCTGTGGTCGATGACCCGTCCGTCGGATTGGATGAAGCGCTCGTTGAAACGATCCCACAGTGGCCAGCACGTAGCCGCCGCCGTGGTGAGGGGCAGGCAGGCCAGCATCAGCGCGCCTGCCCAGACCGCCGCCCATTGTCGGCCAACAAGGCGAGAGGCGAATCGTTTCACGCCGGTCATTGTCAACCTCTCAGACGCTGGCGGGCGCGGGCTCGCAAGGCCAGGTAAATCAGTGAGCCGAGCAGCGCCGCGCCAATGACGGCCAGCAAGGCCAGCAGCAGCGGGCTGCGCGACAGGAACCACTGAACGGCAACCAAGGGGCCGAGACGGCCAACGTAATAGGTCTGCTCGGACAGCACGCTCTCAACGTGTTCGCCGCGAACGACAGTGGCGGCGCCGTTGATATTGCCCGCCTGGGATTTGTTCAGCAGCGCCGCCACGGCGTACTTGAGCCCTTCAGGCTGGTTCGAGCCGACCAGCACCGCGCTGCGGCGCGAAGACAGCGGAGACTCGAAGCCGGCGATCAGCGCATCGGTGCCCGCGCTGCGGAAACTGAAGTCCTGGCGGGCGCGCTGGGTTTTGGCCACGTCTGCCTTCCACCAGAAGAACAGGCGATGGACGGTGTCGGAGAGCTGGAAGCGTTTGTGATTGCCGTCCAGGCCGATCGGCAGGTGCGAGGCCCATTCCTTCAGCAAGGGTTGATTGTCGCCGGAGGCCATGATCAGCAGGTCTTTGTTGGAGAATTGGCTGACTTGCTGAGCGCTTCCCACGCGCACGCCATAAGCGGGGTAGCCGGTTGACTCGCCCATCCAGCCCATCAGCGTCAGATAGGAGGCAATGTCGGTGCTGCTGCGCGTGTCCGGCAGGATGACGGCGGTTTCCGACAGGTCGGCCATCCGCGTGAACGGGAAGCCGGTATTGCTGAAGGCGGAGAGGTCGGGCATGGCCAGGAAGTGCGGGAAGCTGGAAATATCAATCGTGCTTTCCGGATCAATGGCGCCTTCGACGTTATCGAGCAGCACGTCTTTGCAGGCGCCTTGCTTGATGTATTCGTAGTAGAAGTCGAACTGGAGTTGCGAGCGGGCGGGCAACTGGTAGAGCGGCACCCGCAGCTTTTCTTCAACGGGAACAGTGCCATCCGGCAGAATGCGCTCCAGCGCGCGGGCCATCGTGCCTTCACCCAGGTGCCAGCCCGGCAGCGGGTAGGACGCGAGGAATTGCTCGTTGACGTTTAGGTTCAGCGAGGATTTGTCCTGGGTGGTGCGCGGGGTGTAGCGGTATTTCAAGTGCAGCGGCACTTGCTTGTTTTTCCATGCGAACAGATCGGGCGGAATGCGCATATTCACCCGGATGGTGTCGCCGTCATAGCCGGTCGAGGTAAGCGCGGCCGGGGCGGCCAACTCACCGAATTTGACCGGACGGTCCGACGGCAGCCAGTTCGGCGCGTCATAAGGTTTGCGCGGACGCACATCGACCAGGTCCGTGATGGTGGCAACTTGACCTGTCAAGGTGTTACCGCCGGTGCTCAGCGCGCGGGCGGCGATTTTCAGTTCTTCATCCGTGCGGCCCAGGACCAGCAGCAGTTTGCCTTGCGGATCGTTCGGGTTGGCGGTGACGGCAATGGTCGGGCCGTTGACATCTTGCCAGTGCACGCCCGGAATGGATTCATTGGACAGCGCGATCACGACGGCATTGCCCTGGGCGGGCAACTGTCCGTTGGAGGAGGGGAAGGTGGCGCCCCGGTAGGAAGCCAGCGTGCCGAACCAGGAGGCGATGCTGCCTGCGGCTTCCAGCACGCCGTTGCTGGTGGTCTTGCCCAGGACGAAGGGCAAGTCCAGGCGCCGGATGTCGCGGTGGTCAAAGAACGGATGCGGTAGCAGCGCCAGGTCATTGGCCTGGGTCAGCTTGCTGACTTGCAGCTCCAGCAGGCTCTGGTTGCTGATGTTGGCCCATAGGCTGGAGTGGGTCGGGTCTTCGCACTCAAGCGTGTAGTGCCCGATCAGTTGCAGCTTGAGCCGGTTGAACTCGGTAATCAAACGCGTGGGGATCGGGATGTCGCGGGTGAGGTTTTTTCCGGCGTCGCTGTGCGGGACTGGGATTGAAGCCGCGATCTCATCATTGACGTAGACGTTGATGTGGGAAAGCTCGGAGATCAGTGCGGGCGAATAGGCGTAGTTGAGTTTCAGCGTTGCGCCTGTCACGACCTCGTCGGCACGGATGCTGAAGGGAATGTTCTGGCTGCCTTCGACGCCGCGGAGCTGGATCGGCAGGCCAGCTCCCAATGTCCTCAGGCTCAGCTGGTAGGCGTTGCGGTTGGTGGCGTCCGCTTGCGCGGGAAAGTTCAATGCCTTCACGAAGGCCGCGTTGGTGGGGTCCTGGGGCGCCTGCTGCGCGGACAGCGGGGCGGCGCCGAGTACGCCGATCAGGGCGAGAAACAATGGCAGTTGTCGCATGGTATTAATTGATGTGTCAACAATCTTCATGGTTCCCGTATCCTAGTGACTTTCGTTGGAAGAGGTCCGTTTGGACGGCCTAAAGATATCCAGCATGTGCGTGCCGAGAATGCCCATGCCCCGCATGCCGATCAGCAGCACGCTTTTCAGCGCCATCAGTGGGGTGTCCGGGGTGGTGTGGCCCCAGCTGGGCGCCCAGTTGTCGGCGCGGGCGAACGTCAGCCGCGCGAACTCGACCTGCTGCGGCACGCTGAGCTGATCCAGGCGCAAGCCCAGCTGTTGCTGGTGTCTGAAGGCGACGACGGCGGGAAATGTACCTTCGTCATTATTGAGGTAGAGCGAAACCTGGACCGGGTCCCCGAGCTGGATCGGCAAGTCCACCGGAATGCGCAGGCCGAGCCCTTCCTGGGAAAAGTCCGTGGTTTGGCAGGCGATGGTTTTTCCGTCGGCAAACATCAAGGTGGCTTGCAGTTGGGCTTCAACGCGCGGGTTGCTGCGAATTTGCCGTGACTCGGACGCGACCGCCAGGCTGGCCGCGCACATCATGATGTTGTAGACCGTCCAGAGCAAGTTGATGATCAGCGTGCCGACGTCGGCATGGCTGTTGAACAGCAATTGCCCGATGCCGATTGCAATGCCGGCCAGGTTCAACAGCAGCAAGATGATGTAGGGCCGGGCGATCCCCCAGTCGAAATAGGACTTCTCGATCAGGCCGCCCTTGGCGGTGACGTTGAAGCCGCCTGCCTTGGGGTTGATGAAAAAGGCCGTCAGCACCGGCCGCATGATGTACCAGGCCAGCACGGACTCATACACTTCGTTCCAGAAGGAATGGCGAAACCGCCCTTGCATCCGGGAGTTTGTGATGCTGGCGTGCATCAGGTGGGGCAGCGCAAACGCGGCAATCATTGATGCCGACGCAATGAACACATGGGCGCCAAAGAACAGGTAGGCCAGCGGGGCGGTCAGGAAGATCAGTCTTGGCAGGCCATAGAAAAAATGCATCAGGGCATTGAAATAGCACAGCCGCTGGGCAAAGTTCAGGCCTTTGCCGAGCAACGGGTTGTCAACGCGGCCGATCTGGGCCATGCCGCGCGCCCAGCGGATCCGCTGCCCGATGTGGGCGGACAGGCTTTCGGTGGCCAGACCGGCCGCCTGCGGGATGGCCAGGTAAGCCGTGTTGTAGCCAGCCCGGTTCAGTTTCAGCGCGGTGTGTGCGTCTTCGGTCACGGTTTCGGTGGCCACGCCGCCGATGCTTACCAGCGCGTCACGCTTGAAGACTGCGCAGGAGCCGCAGAAGAAGGTGGCGTTCCACAAATCGTTGCCGTCTTGAACAACACCGTAGAACAGCTCGCCCTCGTTCGGAATGACGCGGAAGGTTTTCAGGTTCTTTTCAAAGGGATCGGGCGAGAAGAAAAAGTGCGGCGTTTGCAGCATTGCCAGCTTTTTGTCCTTCAGGAACCAGCCCATGGAAATTTGCAGGAAGGAGCGGGTCGGGACGTGATCGCAGTCGAAGACGGCAATGTATTCGCCGCTGGTCAGGTCCAAGGCGTTGTTCAGGTTGCCCGCCTTGGCGTGCTGGTTGTCCGGCCGGGTGATGTAGTGGACGCCGACTTCTTCCGCAAAGGCCTTGAACGCTTCACGGCGGCCGTCGTCGAGCAGGTAGACGTTGATCTTGTCAGCGGGCCAGTCCAGGGTTTGAGCGGTATAGACGGTCTGCTTGACCACGTGCAGCGGCTCATTGTAAGTGGTGATGAAAACATCCACCGACGGCCAGTCCTGGATCGCGTTGGGCAGCGGGGCGGGTTTGCGCCGCAGCGGCCAGGCGGTCTGAAAGTAGCCGATCAACAAGACCGTCAACGCATACAGTTCGGCCAGCACGAGGCCGGTTCCGAAAAAGAGATCGGCCGCGTTGTCGAACCAGATGGTTTCAGTCAGGCGCCAAAACATATAGCGGATGGACGCCGTGATTGACAGCATGATCATCACGATCGTGGCCAGCCTTCCCTGTGTTTTCCTCAGCACCAGGGCGCAGGCAAAGCAGATCACGCCGAACACGACCTGTTGGCCGAGCGTCAACGGCACGCTGATGACAAAGAAGAAAAAGACGGCGCCGAGCAGGCACAGCAGCAGTTTGGCCAGCGGGTTGTCCCAGATCCGCGCGGACAGGATGACGTTGCTGAGCCGATCCAGAATGTGCTGGTGCCTGGGCGAGGAAGCGGGGGCGGGCGTTTGATCGTTCAAGGCGAAATCCTGCTCAAGGTGAAGTTCGCCTGGATCGCGTCAGCGCACTCGATGAAATCCTGCGCCGCCTGACTATATGGCGCGTAGTCAAGAACACTTTGATCGTAAGCGAGTGCTTCGCATACATATTGATCACGGTGGATCAGGCCCGCAATGCGCGGCCCATACCGTTCCCGGATGACCTGGGCCACGTCTTTGGAAAGCTGGCGGCTGTAATCGAGCTGATTGATGATGATGCCGTAATCAACGAAGTCTTCTCTTGGAAGGCAGTATTTCTGGATCAGCGACTCCATGGTCGGCAGGGTGGCGTAGGACGCGGCATCCGGCAAGGTGACGACCATCACGGTATGGGCATTGCTCAACGCATGGCGCATGTAAATGGAAGGGCCTGGCGGCGTATCAATGACGACCCAGGTGTCGGGTCCGAGCGCGGCTTCCATCTGGCTCAAACCGCGATTGAGCCAGGATTCATCGTGGCTCAACTGTTCTTCGAAGGCTTCCCGTTCTTCTTCACTGACGACGCCGTATGGCAGGGCATAGAGCGTTGGCGTGCACTCGAAACAGGCTTCGAGCCATGACGTTTGCCGCAAGGTGCACGGCGCGATGCCTGCTTCGACCGAAAGCGGAATGCCTTGGTGAAAGCGCAGCGCGTTCTGCGGATCAAGATCAAGCGTCAGAACGCGTTGGCCCGCTTTAGCCAGGGCCATGCTGAGGTTGGCGGTGACCGTGGATTTACCCACCCCCCCTTTGGCTGAGGTAAAGCACAGGATGTTCACGTTTGGCTCAGGCGTCTGAAAAGACTGGACGTGCTGGCGGCGGGCTCGGGTGTTTCAGCCGCGGCTTCCAGTTTGCTGAACAGTTGCGTCAGCGAAGTCGGGGCGGCTGCGGGCGCTTCCTGCTGCGCGGCGGGCGTTGGCGCCGGGCTGGGCGTGACATACCGGTCCCGCAACGGGCTGGCGCTTTGCGGCGGGGGCGGTGCCAGGGAGGGTTCCCGCCGGACCTCCGCGGCGCGTGCCGATAAAAAGGGGCGGGGTGTCTCGCGCACCGGCTCCGCAGTCAGGGGCGGGGGCGCGGAGGAAGCGGCTGGCACTGGCGGCGGCGAAGGGGCGCGCTCTGATCCGATGGCGTTCAGCAAGGGCCAGCGCTCGCGCGACAAGCGCGCCTCGTTGGCTTGGGCAATTTCTTGATAACGGTCAGCTTGCCCGCCGAATTGCTTGAACAGATTTGATATATCGTCAGCACCAGACTTTTTCATACTGCTTCCTTAAGACCGTGACAGGTCTGTCTTGCTTCAAACACTCAGGCGAAACGCGACGCTGCCCAAGGAGTCAAGGGCTGAAGCTTGTTTGATGGTGAGTTTGTCGCCCATGCCCAGCTGGCGGAGCCAGGTTTGGTACGCGCTTTCGAGAAAAGCGGGGCTCCAGGCCGCCGCGGATTCACCGAATGCCGCATGCAGCGGGGACAGGTGATGCCGCAGGCTCAGGTGATCGGCTTCTTCCTGAAGCTCGACCCAACCCCAGTCCTGAGATGACCAGTACTGGTTCAGGGCTTGTTCCAGTTCCTGAAGCGTTGCGCACGCCGATAAGGGATGCGCGGCGGCGAACACGGCGCCAATGCGCTGCATCAGGGTTCTCAGGTCGGCTTCCGGCAGTTGGGCGCTAAACTCTTCAGCCAAGGCCGAGAGGAAAGGCTGCCACTGTGTGGAGCACTGACGCTTCTGCAAATAATCTGTCAATCGGGTATCCACTTCTGCCCCCTCAGTTTCACGGAATGATACGGCGTATTTCAGCCAGCATTATCAACAAACATTATTATTGTAATGACTTGTTAGTTATTGTTTCAATGGCGGGGTGTCAGCCAAGGCGTCATGGGTCTACAAAGACTATAGAAGAGGGTGTTACTCTACGCGACGTCTTTTACAAACTCAATGCCAAGAAATCGGTATATTTCACGCGAAAGCGGGGTAAAAGGCCTGTTTTTTTACCTATTCTGGCTGATTGTCGGCATCTCAGAGCGTTGTTTTTGTTTCTTTCTGTTTTAACGTGAAGGCGCATGTTTTTTCCGTCCGTGTTTCAGGCATTGCACACTAACGCCAATAATGAGATGTTTTTGCATCTTCTTATGCGGTTCAGGCGCGACGCGCCCGGCGGCTGATCCAACAAGGATGAAAGTTGGCTTGAAACCGCTAAAATGGTGCGCATGTCAGAAGCCAGCTCCCCCCCCTTTGTTCATTTGCGTGTCCACTCCGAGTTTTCCGTGGTGGATGGTTTGGTTCGAATTTCTCCGCTGGTCAAGCGCGCGGCAGAGTTGCGGCAGCCCGCGGTCGCATTGACCGATCTGGGCAACCTGTTCGGCCTGGTCAAGTTTTACCGCGCAGCCCGGGCTCAAGGCGTCAAGCCGATCATGGGGGCCGAAGTCTGGGTCACCAACGAAGCGGACCGGGACAAGCCCTTTCGCTTCCTGTTGCTGATCCAAAACCACGCGGGCTATTTGAATCTGTGCGAATTGCTCAGCCAAGCCTACCAGACCAATCAGTACCGCGGGCGCGGAGAAATCATGCCCGCCTGGCTCGATCATTTGAATGAAGGGTTGTTCCTGCTGTCGGGCGGGCGCCACGGCGACGTTGGCCAATGGCTGGAAACCGGCAATATCGAGGCCGCCACCCAACAGGCGAAACACTGGCAGTCCCTGTTTGGCGAGCGCTACTTCATTGAACTGCAGCGCGCTGACCGCGAAGGGGATGAAACTTACGTCCAGGCCGCCTTGCGGGTGGCGGGAGCCTGCGGACTGCCCGTGGTGGCGACCCACCCGGTACAGTTCCTGCATCAGGACGAGTTCCGCGCCCATGAGGCCCGGGTCTGCATCTCCGAGGGCGAGCAGTTGGCCAACCCCAGACGGGTCCGGGCGTTCACGGAATCGCAATACTTTCTCTCCACCGAGGAAATGCAGGCGCGATTCCAGGATGTGCCGTCGGCGTTGGCAAATGCGGTGGCGATTGCGCAGGCCTGCAACCTGAGTCTGGAGCTGGGCAATGCCAAACTCCCGAACTTCCCGACGCCGGACGGCGTGACGCTGGCGGATTACATGACTCAGCTTGCCCAGGAAGGTCTGGAGCGGCGTCTGGTCCAACTGTTCCCCATTGAGGCCGAGCGAGAGGCCAACCGCGAGACCTACCAGGCGCGCCTGAAGCGCGAGTGCGACACCATCATCGGCATGGGCTTTCCCGGCTACTTTCTGATCGTTCAGGACTTCATCAACTGGGGCAAGAACAACGGCGTGCCGGTCGGGCCGGGCCGAGGATCCGGCGCCGGTTCGCTGGTCGCCTTCAGCCTGGGCATTACCGATATTGATCCGCTGCGTTATGACTTGCTGTTCGAGCGCTTCCTGAACCCGGAGCGGGTGTCGATGCCTGACTTCGATATTGACTTCTGCCAGGACAACCGCGACCGCGTCATTGAGTACGTGAAACAGCGGTACGGCCGGGAAGCGGTCAGCCAGATCGCAACCTTCGGCACGCTCGGGGCAAAGGCGGTCATTCGCGATACGGGCCGGGTGCTGGACTTGCCCTATCTGTTTTGCGACGGCCTGTCCAAGATGATTCCGCATTCGCCCGCCGATCCCTGGGATCTTGAGCGCGCGCTGAACAACGAGCCCGCTTTCAAAGAACGCTACGACACCGACGAAGAAGTGCGTGCGCTGATCGACCTGGCGCGTCCGCTGGAAGGGCTGACGCGGAACATCGGCATGCACGCGGGCGGGGTGTTGATTGCGCCGGGCAAGCTGACGGATTTCTGCCCGCTCTATTGCCAGCCTGGCCATACGGAAATCGCCGTTTCGCAATATGACAAAGACGACGTCGAAGCCGTGGGCCTGGTCAAGTTCGACTTCCTGGGGCTGCGCAACCTGACCATTCTGGAGTGGGCGGTGCGCTATGTGCGCGAGTTCAATCCGGGCCGGCAGGACTTTGACCTGATGGCGCTGCCGCTGGATGACCTGCCCACCTACAAGCTGCTGACCGAAGGCAACACCACGGCGGTGTTCCAGCTGGAATCGCGCGGCATGAAGGAACTGCTGAAAAAGCTCAAGCCCAGCAACTTTGAAGACATCATCGCGGTGCTGGCGTTGTTCCGTCCCGGCCCGCTCGGCTCCGGTATGGTGGATGACTTCGTCAACCGCAAGCACGGGCGCGCCAAGGCCGAGTACTTCCACCCGGATCTTGAGCCGACCTTGAAGAGCACCTACGGCGTCATCGTGTACCAGGAACAGGTGATGCTGATTTCGCAGATCGTCGGCGGCTATACCCTGGGCGGCGCGGACTTGCTGCGGCGCGCGATGGGCAAGAAAAAGCCGGAGGAAATGGCCAAGCACCGGGAAATTTTCGAGTCCGGGGCAATCAAGAAGGGCTATGACCCGGAAACCGCCGTCACGCTGTTCAACCTGATGGAGAAGTTCGCCGAATACGGCTTCAACAAGAGTCATACCGCCGCCTACGCCTTGATTGCGTATCAAACGGCCTGGCTGAAGGCACACCATCCGGCCGAGTTCATGGCGGCCACCCTGTCATCGGATATGGATGACACGGACAAAGTGCAGATCTTCTGGGCGGACACGATTGCCAACAAGGTCAAGGTGTTGCCGCCCGATGTGAACCTGTCCGGCTACCGTTTCATTCCGGTCCACGATGAGTACGCCGCCAAGGGCCAACCGCCGCGCACCATCCGTTATGGGCTTGGCGCGGTCAAGGGGACTGGCCAGGCGGCGGTCGAGGAGATCATTCGCGCGCGTGAAGAGCCAGGCAAAGGCCCGTACAAGGACATCTTCGATTTTTGCCGCCGGATTGATCGCCACGCGGTCAATCGCCGCACCATTGAAGCGCTGGTGCGGGCGGGCGCTTTCGATGCCCTGCATCCTGACCGGGCGGCCACGCTGGCCACGGTCGGCAATGCCATTGAAGGGGCGGAGCAGATCGCGCGCGCCGCCAGCCAGGCATCGCTGTTTGGCGGCGAGGACAATGCGGACTTGGCGGGCGATCTGCTCAAGGTGCCTGCCTGGAGCGAACGGGATCGGCTGGCCGAAGAAAAAGCGGCGCTGGGTTTTTACTTCAGCGGCCACTTGTTTGATGCGTACAAGAAAGAAGTGCGCCAGATCGTGCCGAAGACCCTGGCCAGCATCCAGCCGAGCCGGGAGCTGCAATGGATGGCCGGTGTGCTGACTGGTGTCAGGGCGCAAATGACGCGGCGCGGGAAAATGATCTTTGCCACGCTTGACGACGGGTCCGCGCAGCTGGAAATTTCCGTGTTCAACGAGCTGTATGAACGCTATCGCAGCCAGCTCAAGGAAGACCAGTTGCTGATCGTGCAGGGCAAGGTCAGTCATGACGAGTACTCGGGCGGCATGCGGATCGTGGCCGATGACGTGTTTGATCTGCAGCGCGCCAGGGAGGCCCGGGCCCGGGCCTTGACGCTGATCTGGGTGCCGGGTCTGGATCCGCAGGACTTGCAGTCGGTGCTGAATCCGTTCCGCGCCGATCCGGAAAATGGTTTGCCGGGCTTGGCGGTCACGGTGCGTTACCGGAGCGGCGAGGCCAGTTGCGCGATCCGGCTTGGGGAGGACTGGCGGGTGCGCGCGTCTGATACCTTGTTTCAGCAACTCGGCGAGCTGCTGAAATCGCCGAACCGGATCAGCCTCGAGTATTGAGGTCTTGCGCGGTGGACGCCTGAAGCTGTTTCAGACTGGCCTGAATGACGGCGTCAAGCGCGGGCCAGCCCTGGTTGCCGCCCAGGAAAACCGCGTTCGGCGACCACGGGCGGGTGACTTCAGGATGGCTGACGCCGAACAGCGTCAGTTGCGTGGCTTGAACGGCGGCGGCCAGGTGGGAGGCGCCCGAGTCATTGCAGACACAGAGTGCGGCGCGTTTGGAGAGCGCGGCAAAGGCGCCAACTGAAACCGGCGCGATCAGCTGCGCGGAAGGAACGAGTTGCTGGGCCTCGGCGGCTTCGTCGGGAGGCGGGCAGATGGCGGGCTGGTAGCCGTGGCTGAGCAAGGTTCTGGCCAGCGGCTCGTAGTCCGACCAGCGCTTGAGCAGGCCTTGGTGCAGACCCTTGGCGGTGGGCGAGAGCAGCACGAAGGGGCTGCCGATGCCGCTGTCCCGCAGTGCTTGTTGGGCTTCGGCATGGTGGCGCTCGGTCAGTGGCAGGTCCAATGAAGCGCCCGGGCTCAACGGCAGGGTGCGGCCCGCTTGCCAATGGCTCAGTGCAAAGCGGGCCAGTTCGTAGTAGTGCTCGACCTCATGCCGGTTGCGGGTTTTTTCAAGACTCCACTTCAACAGCAGTCGGCGCCCATCCGTGCGGTAGCCCGCGGTTTTCAGGCCCGCCAGACGAAACAGCAAGGCGCTGGAAAACGAATTGGGGAAGACCAGGGCCTTCAAGGGGCCGTGCTCCGCGCAGGTTTCCTTCAAGGTTTTCAGCGCGCCGCCCAGGCTTTTCCCGACCGGCACGAAGGCCAGCGGCTCCAGACCGGCGAACAAGTCTTTTGCCCAGGGCCTGCCGCACAGAATGAGTTGATAGTTTGCCGCTTTCAGCGCATGGAGGGCGGGCAGAGCCATGCAGGCATCGCCAATCCAGTTCGGCAAGCGTACGACAAGGGCTGGAGACATAGTTTTTCGCAGTTCAAAACAGGCGGCGCGAACGCTGTGGCCGCGTACAATGGAGTCCGCTCCCTATTGTAGTGGAACGCTGCGGTAACCCAACCTCTGCGCTGATGATGAAAGTGTGAATACAGAACCTGTAAAACAAGAATTGTGGAAGCGGATCTATAGCCGCGTGTTGCCCTATTGGCCCGCCATGCTGGTCGGCGTGCTGTGCCTGGTCGGGGTGGCGGTGGTCCAGCCGCTGATGGCCATGCTGATGAAGCCCTTGCTGGATGGCGGTTTCAACGGCGATCATCCTGAGTATGTGTGGCAGATCCCCAGCGCGATCATCCTGATTTTCATCGTGCGCGGCGCGCTGACCTTCAGCAATCAATATCTGATGTCCTATGTGTCGAACAAGGTGCTGCTGCAAATGCGTTCGGAAATGTTCGATCGCATGCTGCGCCTGCCGGACCGCGAGTTCAAGCAGGCGGGTTCGTCCATGCTGTTGAACCGCTTCGTGGTCGATGCCAACAGCGTCATGGCCCTGGCCACGGAAGTGGTGACGGTGCTGCTCCGGGAAACGCTGATCGTGCTGTCGCTGGTGGGCGTGCTGTTCTATTTGTCCTGGCAGCTGACCTTGATTTCATTGATCGCCTTCCCCTTGTCCGTGCTGATCATGCGGATCATTTCCAGGCGGGTGCGGCGCATCAACCGTGAAACGCTGACAATGAACGGCGAGCTGACCAAGGTGGTGTCCGAAGGCATCGAGGGGCAGCGGGTGGTCAAGCTGTTTGGCGGCTATGAACAGGAAAACCGGCGCTTTGCCTTCATCAGCGCGAAACTGCGCCGGTTCGCCATGCGCAATACGGTGGCGTCCGCCGCCGCCGCGCCGATTACCCAGACGATTGCCGCGGTGGCCTTGTCCATCGTGGTGGCGGTCGCCTTGAGCCAGGCCGCCGAGGGCGGTCAGATCACGGTGGGCGGCTTTGCCGCGTTCGTGACGGCGATGATCCAGATGCTGGACCCGCTCAAGCGCCTGGCCAATATTGCCGGCCCGATGCAAAGAATGATGGTGGCGGCGGAGAGCGTCTATCGGCTGCTGGACGCCGAAGAAGAAGTGGATCACGGCACGCGGACCTTGCCGGAGCCGGTCAAGGGGCGTCTGGTGTTCGACCAGGTATCCCACCAGTTTTCCGATGCCGAAAGGCCGACCCTGGATAACATCGAGCTGGTCATCGAGCCCGGCCAGACGGTGGCTTTCATCGGCCGTTCCGGCAGCGGCAAGACCACCTTGCTCTCCATGGTGCCGCGCTTTGTCGACCCCACCGGCGGGCGCTTGCTGATCGATGACATCCCGGTTCAGGATCTCAGTCTGGCCAGTCTGCGCCAATCCATCTCTCTGGTGAGCCAGGACGTCGTGCTGTTCGATGACACCATTGCCGCCAACGTGTCCTATGGCTCCAAGACCCCCCCGTCCGAAACGGCGATTCGCGAGGCGCTGGCCAATGCCGATCTGCTGTCCTTTGTGGAGGCCATGCCGGAAGGCATCCATACCAAAGTCGGGCAGAACGCCGCGCGCCTGTCAGGCGGCCAGCGCCAGCGGCTCGCCATTGCACGGGCCTTGATGAAGAATGCGCCGATCCTGATTCTGGATGAAGCCACCTCCGCGCTGGATAACGAGTCGGAGCGCCAGGTCCAGGCGTCGCTGGAACGCTTGATGAAGGGGCGGACCACCTTGGTTATCGCGCATCGGCTCTCCACCATCCAGGATGCCGATCTGATCGTGGTGCTGGATGCGGGCCGGATTCAGGAAATGGGCAGCCATGAGCAACTGTTGGAAGCGAACGGCCTGTATGCGTCGCTGTGGCAGATGCAGTTTCACGAAGACTAGGCCCACCCCCTACGCGCTTCGCGCAGTCCAGGCGGAGCAGGTGCTCTGCCCGCGAACCCGCAAAACGTTTACGGCAGTGGCGCGAACTCGAAGCGGTAGGCGGGGTTGTCGCCCTCGGTGGCTTGACGCACATAGCCCGCAGTGGGCGCGGGAAAATGGGCGGGCAGCACCAGGGTCTGGTCTTGCGCGCAGGCCGCCAGCAGTGACAGCCGGGTTTGCCGCGCCTGGTCCGGGTCGGCGCAGAAGCGGGTGCTCCACTGCGGATAACAGCATTGCAGCGGATGGTGGAAGGCATCGCCGGTCAGCAGCGCGCGCTGTGCACTGCCATTGATCTCAACGGCAACGTGGCCAGGGGTGTGGCCGGGCGCGGGGCGCAGCCGCAGCGCGTCATCAATGACGTAATCCATCGGCACGAGTTCGGCCAGTCCGGCCTCGAACACCGGCAAGACCGAATCCCCGATGTAGTCGCCGGTGCGGACCAGGCCGGGGTGTCCTTCATGCGCTTTCCAGTATTCCCATTCTTCATGCGTGAACAGGTAGCGGGCGTTCGGGAAGGTGGGCACCCACGCGTCATTGACCCACTGGGTATGCCAGCCGACGTGATCGACGTGCAAGTGCGTGGAAATAACGATGTCAATGTCTTCGGGTGCCACGCCTTCCGCGCGCAAGCGGTCCAGCCATCCCCAGTGCTGGCGATCGAAGTCGGGGCGGGCCCGGGCTTTGCAATCGCCGACGCAGGTATCGATTAGTACCCATTTGCCATGACTGCGCAGCAAAAAGGACTGAATCGAGATGACCAGGCGGTCCGTGGCCGGATCGTAGAACTGCGGCGCCAGCCAATCGAGATTGGACTGGATGTCCGCCGGTGTCGAGTCCGGGAAGATCTCGGCGGGTCTCAGCAGCGGACCCTCCGCTTCAACGATGCGGACCAGCTCGACGCCGCCAAAGTCACGGCGCGGTTGGCTCATGGCGAGGTGGGCGCGTGTTTGCCGGGGTGCACGGTGCCACAGGAAGGGCAGCGGCGCTTTTCCTCATCGTTGTAGAAAGCCTCGAACAGCGGGGGCAGGTCATTGACGATGCTTTCGAGCTGGACCTCGACGCGGTGCACCAGGCCATTGCAGCTCAGGCAATACCATTCGAAACCATCTTTCAGGCCGGGCGGGCGCTGGCGTTCAATGACCAGGCAGGCGCTGTCGGTTTCCGGACGCTGCGGCGAGTGACGCACGTGCGGCGGCAGCAGAAAAATGTCTCCCTCTTTGAGGTCGAGCCGCTCCGGCTTGCCGTCCACCAGCAGCTTGAGATAGGCGTTGCCGCGAATCTGGTAGAAGAACTCTTCGAGCGGATCATCGTGGTAGTCAGTCCGGTGGTTCGGACCACCGACGACCGTCACCAGAAAGTCCGAGTCTTGCCAGATCTGCTGGTTGCCGACGGGGGGCTTCAACAAGTGGGCGTTGTCGTCGATCCATTTCTGGAAATTGAAGGCGGGACCGTATTTCAGCATAGGAGCCTCTCACATACCGTGTGGGGAACAGACTTAAAGTCTAAAAGAGGCGCGGCTGGGCAGTGTATGAAAGAACGGGGCGAAGGTATGCCTCTTGGCTATGGCCAACCCCGTCACCCTGCGCGTCTTTGCGTGGCCAGCGCCAGTTGCTCGATGAACAGGTGGGTGCACGCGGAGGGTTTACGTTGTTCACACAGGCTATAGCCAACTTGGCCGAAACGCTGAAAAACATCAATGGGCAGTTCCGCCAGCAAGCTGGGATGGAGGAAGCGCCCCGCCGCGTCGGACGGCATCAGGCCGATGGCCTGGCCATTGCATAAAATGCCCAGATTGCTCAGGATGGACAGCGATTCGATATGGCGGGCGGGCAGCGGCAAACCGTGCTGGTGGAAGGTCTGCTCGACGTCGTCGCGCAAGGAGGTTGCCGGGGTGGGGAGAATCCACAGCTCATCGATCAGGTCGGCCAGCGCCAGTGTCTTGGCGCGGGAGGCCGGGTGCGCGGCGCCGGTCACGACGCTCAAGCGCTCTTGGTACAGCACGTGGTGGCTCAATGCCAGCGCCGGGCGCGGAAAGGCATGCTGGTCAGGCAGGCGGCCAACGACAATGTCCAGATCACCGGTTGCCAGGGCCGGGAACAGATCGCTGGAAGGACCTTCCTGGATGCGGATCTGGATGTCGGGATAGCGGTGCAGCAAGGCCGTGACGGCTTGCGGCACGAGTTCGGCCGAGCCCGCCATCAGCGTGCCGATGACCAAGTGGCCGGTTTCCCCGCCTATCGTCGCATTGACCTCATCCGTGATGTGGCGGATTTCAGCAAGAATGGCCTTGACGCGCAGGTTCAGTTGCAAGGCGATATCGGTGGGCTGGACGCCCCGGTTCGAGCGTTCGAACAGCGTTACGCCCAGGCCGCGCTCCAGTTCGCCAATGGCCTTGCTGACGCTTGGCTGGGTCAGGTTCAGCTCATTGGCTGCCCGTGAGAGAGAACGTCTTTCCATGACACGCTCGAAGATCTGCAACTGGTGCAGTTTGAAGCGGTGCTGGACGGCATTGGTGGTCAGAGGAAAGGTCGTCATGATTGCAAGTCTGGTGAAGGGCGATTCCTGGTGCCCACCCCTTAGTGTATCGACCCGGCTCCAATTGTGGGATAAAGCGTTGGAACCTGGGGTTTTCCCTTGGTCTGTGCTGCGGAAAAAGATTTGCGTTTAATATGGGGTACACGTCCTAATTGATGAGTCTTCGTTGCACAGCGCCGCCATGTCTTCTCGTGTTGCCCCCTCCCGCGTCCTTGATTGCTCTCCCGCTGCGTTGGCGGGCGCAAGAACGGCCTTGCTGGAGGCGGAGTCATTCACGGAGGTCATCTCGCATTTGTTGCGCCGCGCTCACTTCCGGGCGGAAGCCGCTTTTTCCCATTCCGCGCCGGACACGGGCTTGACGGCACGGCAGCAAGCGCTGCTGGTTGCCGTCTGCCAGCATCCCGGCTCCACCCAGAACCAGCTGGCTGCATTGATTGCCCTCGATCGCAACTCGCTGGCGGAAATGCTGTCGCGGATGGAACGCAAGGGCTTGCTGACAAGAAAGAAATCCGACCAGGATTCCCGATGCCGAACCGTGTTCGTCACGGCCGCGGGCGCCAGTTTGCTGAACCGCATTCTGTCGCATCGCGCCAAGGTCGAGGCATCCATCATTGAAGCGGTGCCAACAGAGCATCGCGCTGTATTCATGCAGTGCCTGAAACACCTGGCAGGTGTTGATGACGCTACAACAACAGACACAACCGCCCCTCACACTAATGATTCACTTTCCTCAAAACCCGTTAACTCATAAGGATTTTTGAACTATGGGGCAGCAATCTACCGGGGCAGACAACGCATTGGTTGCCAAGCTGGCAAGCGCTTTGCGTGAAGCCCATGAGAACCGCAAGGCCATTGCGCCTTTGCGTGATCAACTTCCCGAGGGCAATATTGACCTTGCCTACGCCATTCAACAAAG
>JBAYOI010000026.1:0-18758 GCA_041678365.1 Pigmentiphaga sp.
ATTTCTCCCGGCACCTACCGCTGTTACGCGCTGAATGCCGACGGCGAAGCCGTGCGGCAAGGGGAAATCCTGATTCAACCGGGCCATCGCTATCAGTATGGACGGCGCACCGGCAATTACCGTTTCATCACGCCCGGCGTCGTGCAGTTCGGCGGCGTCCTGCTCGGCTCGTCGGCCAGCTATGCCGTCCAGGCCAATGGCATGCCCTATCTGATTCTGACCGGCGCCCAATTCCCCGGCCAAGGCCTGACCTGCACCAAATAGCGCGCGCTCCCGGCTTGTCCAGACAGGCTTGATTTTGCTAACGTTGGCCCCACTTACTGCTGTCATACGAATGATTTAGGGTTGGCTGATACAGCCAGCGCCTGTTTGTATGTCATCAATAGCAATAATTGATCGATACAATTTAATCAATCAATTTGATCTATTGATCCCCAGACAGTAAGATACATCTAATCCCCTTTTCAACCCAGCAGAGGAAACACAATGTCTGTGATCAACACTGAAATCAAACCTTTCAAAGCCAGCGCGTTCAAGAACGGCAAGTTCATTGAAATCACCGAAGCTGATGTCAAAGGCAAATGGGCCGTTTTCTTCTTCTATCCGGCTGACTTCACCTTTGTTTGCCCGACCGAATTGGGCGACGTTGCCGACCACTACGAAGAATTCCAGAAGCTGGGCGTCGAAATCTACTCCGTTTCCACTGACACCCACTTCACGCACAAAGCTTGGCACGACACGTCCGAGACCATCGGCAAGATCCAATACACCATGATCGGCGACCCGACCATGCAGATCACGCGCAACTTTGAAAACCTGCGCGAAGACCAGGGCCTGGCTGACCGCGGCACCTTCATCATCGACCCGCAAGGCATCATCCAAGCCATCGAAATCACCGCCGAAGGCATTGGCCGCGACGCGGAAGACCTGCTGCGCAAAGTCAAAGCCGCTCAGTACATCGCCGCTCACCCCGGTGAAGTGTGCCCGGCCAAGTGGAAAGAAGGCGAAGCCACGCTGGCTCCGTCGCTGGACCTGGTTGGCAAGATCTAACCCTGGCGTCATCCGGCTTGCGCCGCCCGGCGCAAGCCTCCCGAGTACGCCGCGCCCTGCACGCGGGGCCCGGCGACTATCAGCGGTGCCGGGGCACAAGCCTGGCATCGCCCAGTACCCAGACACTATCAACCACGTCTCAAGGAAGAAATAGCTATGTTGGACACAAATATCAAAAATCAATTGAAAAGCTACCTGGAAAAGATCACGCAAGGGATCGAAATCGAGGCTTCTCTTGATGACGGCGAAAAATCCGCCGAGATGCTGGCACTGTTGAAAGAGATTGCCGAGCTTTCTCCTCGCATCACGCTTACCGAGCGACGCGATAACCAGGAACGTGCTCCCTCTTTCAGTCTCAACCGCCCCGGCGAGTCGCTCGGCATCCGTTTTGCCGGCATCCCGATGGGTCATGAATTCACGTCGCTGGTCCTGGCCCTGCTGCAAGTGGGCGGCCATCCGATCAAGCTCGACGCGGACGTGATCGAACAGATCAAGAATGTCGATGGTGACTTCACCTTCGAAACCTATATTTCGCTGTCATGCCAGAACTGTCCGGACGTCGTCCAGGCGCTGAACGTGATGGCCTTGTTGAACCCGCGTATCCGCCACACCATGATTGACGGCGCCCTCTTCCAGAAAGAAGTCGAGGAGCGCGAGATCATGTCGGTGCCGACCGTTTACCTGAACGGCGAAGTCTTCGGCCAAGGCCGCAGCAGCGTGGAAGAAATCCTGGCCAAGATCGACACCGGCGCCAGCGCCCGTGACGCGGAAAAACTCAGCGCCCGTGAGCCATTCGACGTGCTGATCGTCGGTGGCGGCCCGGCCGGCGCGGCAGCCGCGGTGTACGCTGCGCGCAAAGGCATCCGCACCGGCATCGTCGCCGAGCGTTTCGGCGGCCAGGTCCTGGACACGATGTCGATTGAGAACTTCATCTCGGTGCCGGAAACCGATGGCCCGAAATTTGCCGCCGCGCTGGAGCAGCACGTCCGCGCCTATGACGTTGACATCATGAACCTGCAACGCGCTGAATCCTTGGCTCCGTCCGACGAAGGCTACGAAGTCAAGCTGGCCAATGGCGCGTCATTGAAAGGCAAGACGGTCATTCTGTCCACCGGCGCCCGCTGGCGCGAAATCGGCGTCCCCGGCGAACAGCAGTACCGCAACAAAGGCGTGGCCTACTGCCCGCACTGCGACGGCCCGCTGTTCAAGGGCAAGGCGGTGGCGGTCATTGGCGGCGGCAACTCCGGCGTTGAAGCCGCGATTGATCTGGCCGGCCTGGTCAAACACGTGACCTTGATCGAGTACAGCGACGTGCTGCGCGCCGATGCGGTCTTGCAGACCAAGCTGCGCAGCCTGCCGAACGTCACGGTCATCATGCAGGCGCAGACCACGGAAGTCACCGGCGACGGCAACAAGGTCAACGGCCTGACCTACACTGACCGCAACAGCGGCGAGTCCAAGCATATTGAGCTTGAGGGGGTTTTCGTCCAGATCGGCCTGGTGCCGAACACGGAATGGCTCAAAGGCACGCTGGAGCTGAGCAAGTACGGTGAAATCGTCATTGATCACCGTGGCCAGACCTCGTTGCCGGGCGTGTTTGCCGCCGGCGACGCCACCACCGTGCCGTTCAAGCAGATCGTCATCGCCGCTGGCGACGGCGCCAAGGCCTCGCTCGCCGCGTTCGATCACCTGATCCGCAGCTCGGTCAGCACCGAGGACGCGGTTCCCGCCTAAACGCGGTATTGCTTCACCAAAGCGCAGTTCCTCACAAGGGGACTGCGCTTTTTTTCGTTTGGCAGGTTCGCGAGCAGCGCTCGCGAACCCAAGCCCTACTCCACTTCTTCGGTTTGCAAGGATTTGTTCAGCAGCGCCTGCTGGATATTGTGCGCGGTGCGTTCAATATGCTGCGACAACAGCGCGCAGGCCTGATCCGCGTCGCGGTTCAGCGTAGCTTTCAGGATGGCGTCATGCTCGCCGGAAATATTGCGGTCCAGGCCGCCATGCTTGATGAAGAGCCGCCGGTAGCGGTCGGAAAACGTCAGCAGGCTCTCGCAGAAGTGCGTCAGCACCGGCATTTCTCCGGCGCTGATCAAGGTCATGTGGTAGTGGCGATGCCGGGCTTCCCATTCGGGATGCGCATCGCCGTCCGGTCCGCCTTCGTGGCGGTGCTCGACTTGCTGCAAGCGGTGATTGGCCGCCAGCAAATCCACCTCCCAGCTTTCATCCCCCAGTTCGATCGACTTGCGCAAGGCATAGGGCTCCAGCATCAGGCGCAGCGTAGTGATTTCCTGGTAGTTACGCGCGGAGACCGGCGCCACTTGATAGCCCCGTTGATCATGGGCCACCAGCAAGCCCTCCGCCGCCAACCGTGACAAGGCCTCACGCAACGGACTGAGGCTCACCTCGAACTGCTTGCTGAGGTGGTTGAGGCGCAGGTGCTCTCCAGGCAGAAAATCACCATTGAGCAGCGCATCACGCAGAGACTGTGTGAGTTGGGAAGTCAGTGATGTGCTCATGAAGCCGGTCCAATGAGGAAAGTCTAGGGGTAAAAATCGATATTGACAATAAAATCGATTTATTCAACCATTATACGAAATCTGGACACTTTAGAAATCATGGAGACCCCTGATGCTGCCCAAACGAGTCAACCGCGACGTCATCGATCAACGCATTGGCAAGTATGCCGACCCTGAAGCCAGCCTTGAAGAACGTGCCGCCATTTACCAGGAACTGATCGGTTTCGTGCCGCCGCGCATTGAAGCCCGCCTGTCGGTCAGCGGCGCGCTGGACCCGAAGTTGGTCGATTTGCAGGAGCAACTTCGTGAACATGCCATGTATCCGAAGTGTTTTGACGTCAAGACGTCTCAACTGATGCTGTTCGGCATGCTGCTGATGGACCTCAGCGACGCCGCCGTACTGCATGGCATCGCCGCGCGCCGGGCCGGCGCAACCTGGGAAGAGATGCAAGCGGTGGTCAGCCTGTGCTTCCTGTTCCGCGGCCTGTCCGCGGCCAACCGGGGCGCGGAACTGCTCGCCAACATTGCGGAACACGAACACAAGCAAGACGAAAAAAAATAACCAAACACCCAGCGGATGGGCAGGCGCCCATCCGCTGGCGCAACCCCGCCCCGACAGGGCGTTTTACTCTCTTTTGCTCGGAGGAGACCAATGAGCTTCACTTCAACACACTGGCTGCCCACCACCCTGGCGGCGGCCCTGGCCTTTTCCGCTCTGCCCGCCTCGGCCAATGATTATCCAACGCGGGCCGTCACCCTCGTCGTGCCGTTCGCCGCCGGCGGCGCCATCGATCAAATGGCGCGCGCCATGAGCGCCGCGTTGGGCCGGGAGCTGGGCCAGACGGTTGTCATTGACAACAAGCCCGGCGCCGGCGGCAATATTGGTTCCGCGCTGGTCGCCAAGGCTGCGCCGAACGGCTATACGCTTCTGCTCGGCACCTCCGCCACCCACGGTGTCAACCCGACGCTGTTCCGCAGCATCCCGTTTGATGCCAAGAAAGACTTCGTCGCCATTTCGCACTGGGGCTTTGTGCCGAACGTGCTGGTGGTACGCGAAGACTCCAAATGGAAAAACGTCAAGGATCTGGTGGCCGACGCCAAGAAGGATCCCGGCAAGCTGAGCTTCGGCTCGGCGGGTAATGGCACGTCTTTACACCTGGCCGGTGAAATGTTCAAGGAAGCCGCCGACGTCGACCTGACCCATGTGCCATACAAGGGCGGTGCACCGGCCTCGGTGGACCTGCTGGGCGGCAACATCTCGATGATGTTCGATACGGTGGCGGTATCGCTGCCAAACCTGCGCGCCAACAAGACCAAGGCGCTGGCCGTGGCGGCCACCGAGCGCCACTTCGCCCTGCCCGACACGCCCACCTTTGCTGAACTGGGCTACCCGAGCGTCGTCGCGGCAACGTGGTCCGGCGTTTTTGCCCCGGCTGGCACGTCGGCAGACATCGTCAAACGGGTGGATCAAGCCATCAGCAATGCGCTGAAAGATCCGAAAGTCATGGAAGTCATGCGCAATGCCGGCGTCCAGATTGATTACAAGAACCCGGAAGACTTCGCCAAGTTCGTTGACAGTGAAATCAAACTCTGGGGAGACATCGTTCTCAAGAACAACTTGCAGGTAGACTGATCACCCAGACTCTGCAAGAAGACCAAACCCGGCTCACGCAAGGAGCCGGGTTTTTTTGTTGCCGGGCCGCTCCCAAAACAAAAAGCATCCCCTTGGGGGGCAGCGCCGCCGCGTCAGCGGCTAGCGTGGGGGTCCTTTTTGTCGCCGGGCCGCCCCCAAGACAAAAAGCGCCCTCCTTGGGAGGGACGAGCCCGGACACGGAGCAGTCCTTGAGGACTGATTCGTGCCTGGCGAATCCGAGTGGCATGTAGGCCGCGAGGGGGACGCAAGCCGAAAGCGCAGCGTGGGAGGTCTTTTTCAGCCGCTGGTCTTCAAGCTGAAGCTCGCCCGGTCATCCTGGGCCAGCACCCCGGTCAGTGCGGGCATCGCGTCGGACAAGCTCCCCGCCAGGGTCCACGGCGGGTTCACCACGAACATGCCACTGCCGAGCAGGCCCAGCCCGTCGGCGGAAGGCGCCCGCACTGTCAGACTCACGTGCAGCCAATCCCGTTCCCCCGTCGCCTGGACCAGCTGGTCCGGCAACTGCCGGGACTCCGGCCGGGAGAGCTGCGGATACCAGATGACATAGCAGCCGGTGGCGAAGCGCTTCAAGCCCTCCTTCAAGGCTGTCACGGTCCGGCGATAGTCGCGCTTGTCCTCATAGGAGGGATCCATCAACACAATGCCGCGCCGGGTTGGCGGCGGCAGCACGGCCTTGACGCCGTCAAAGCCGTCTTTCTCATCGATCATCAGGCGTTTCTGCAGCGACCGGCTCAGTTGGCCGGCATTGCGGCGTAACACCTGCACTTCCGACGGGTGCAGCTCGAACCAGCGCAGCCGGTCCTGGTCCCGGATCAGGCGGGCCGCCAGCCACGGCGAGCCCGGATAGTGCCGCAGGCGCGCATCGGCATTGAAGTCCTTGACCAAGGCCAGGTACTCATCCACGGCCGGGGGCAAGGCTTGCTGGTCCCAAAGCCGCGCAATGCCGTCCAGGTATTCCGGCCGCTTCCCCGTGTCATGCGGCGCGCTGGCCAGGCCGCTCGAAGCGGGCGCGCCCGCTTCGAGCGCGTAGGCGCCGCCACCCGCATGCGTGTCAACGACCCAGTAGGGACTGTCCTTCTGATTGAAGTACTGGAGAATCTGCACCAGCACCAGATGCTTGAGCACATCGGCGTGGTTGCCCGCATGAAACGCGTGACGATAACTGAACATGACAACTCCTTGGTATGGCGCATTTTAATCAGGCTTGCCCATCCGCGCGCCAAGTCGGCGCAATCGGTGCAATCTTCACTAGATTGAAGCGCTGATTAGAGGGACAATCGCGCAGGGTTCTTTTCCACTATTGCCTTTCTACGACTCGATCAGGAAACGCTATGCTTGAACGGCTCTTCAAACTCTCTGAGCATCAAACCACGCCTCGCACCGAGCTTTTCGCCGGCCTCACGACGTTCTTGACGATGTCCTACATCATTTTCGTGAACCCGCAAATTCTCTCCACCACCGGCATGGACCGTGACGCGGTGTTCGTCGCCACCTGCCTGGCCGCCTGCATCGGCTCACTGATCATGGCGCTGGTTGCCAACTATCCGATCGGCATGGCACCCGGCATGGGCCTGAACGCCTTCTTCGCGTTCACCATCGTCGGCGCCATGGGCTATACCTGGCAGACCGCACTCGGCGCCGTGTTCATTTCCGGCATCGTCTTCATTCTGTTGACCGTCACCGGCGCGCGCAAATGGATCATCCAGTCCATGTCCCCGTCGTTGCAAAGCGCCATTGCGGCGGGCATCGGCATGTTTCTCGGCATCATCGCGCTGGTCAGCAGCGGCGCGGTGGTGGCCCACCCCGCCACGCTGGTCACGCTCGGCAACTTTCACTCGCCGGAATTGCAGCTTGCGGTGTTTGGCTTTCTATTGATTGCCGCGCTGGATGCCCTGCGCATCCGCGGCGCAATCCTGATCAGCATCCTGACCGTCACCATCTTGAGCATCCTGCTCGGCCTCAATACCTTCAATGGCATTGTGTCCGCACCGCCCAGCCTGCTGCCAACCTTTATGCAGCTTGACGTGATGGGCGCATTACAGCATGGCCTGTTCCAGGTGATTGTGGTGCTGGTTCTGGTTGAAGTGTTCGATGCCACCGGCACCCTGGTCGGCATCGCCAAGCGGGCAGGCCTGATCCAGGATAAAAAACGGCTTGAGCGCGCGCTGTTCTCGGACTCCATTGCCATTACGGCAGGCTCCTTGCTCGGCACCAGCTCCACCACCGCCTATGTGGAAAGCGCCTCCGGCGTGCAGGCAGGCGGCCGGACCGGCCTGACGGCGCTGGTGATTGCCCTCCTGTTCATCGCCGCCCTGTTCTTCGCCCCGCTGGCCAGCTCGGTCCCAGCCTACGCCACCGCGCCCGCGCTGCTGTATGTGGCCATCCTGATGATGAAAGAGCTGGTTGAAGTCCACTGGGACGATCTCACCGAGTCCGTCCCCGCCGCGCTGACTGCGCTGTTCATGCCGCTGACCTACTCAATCAGCAATGGCCTGGCCGTTGGCTTCATCAGCTACGTGATCCTGAAAACCACGGCGGGCCGCATTCGCGAAGTCCACCCCGCCACGTGGATCATCGCCATCCTATTCTTCCTGCGCTTCGCCTTCTTCGCGGAATAGGACCACCCCTACCCGCTGACGCGGGCCCCTCAAGGGGCGGCACCGGCGGGCTGGCAAAGCCAGACCCGCGGTGCCCTGGAGCGCTGAGCTTTTTAAGCTGCACCTGTAATGGTGGAAGGCTGGAAACCCTAAGCCGCTCGGATTCGCCGGACATCAAGCAGCCCTTGAGGCTGCTTGATGTCCGGGCTCACCCCTCCAGTTTTTCCAGTTTGCGCAGGTCCGGGAACCAGCGCATCCATAGCCAGGCAACGAGGATGGTGCCCGCACCGCCGAGCAGGACGGCGGGGACGACACCGAACAGGGCGGCGGTGACGCCGGATTCGAATTCGCCAAGCTGGTTCGAGGTGCCGACGAACAGCGAGTTGACCGCACTGACCCGGCCCAGCATTTCATTGGGCGTCTGCAATTGGACCAGGGTGAAGCGGATGACGACGCTGACCACGTCCGCCGCGCCCAATACCACCAACGCGGCCATCGACAGCAGCAGGTTGTTCGACAAGCCAAAGGCAACGGTGGCCAAGCCGAAGATGAACAGCGAGCGGAATAGAATCTTCCCCGCGCCGGAACGGATCGGCCGCCGAGCCAGGTAGAACGACATCAACAGCGCGCCAATGGCGGGCGAGGTCCGCAACAGGCCCAGCCCCCACGGACCGGTTTGCAGGATGTCCTTGGCGTAAATCGGCAGCAAGGCCGTGGCGCCGCCCAGCAGCACGGCGAACAGGTCCAGGGACAGCGTACCCCATAAGATCGGGTGTTTGCGGATGAAAACCAGGCCCGAGAACACCGACCTCAAGGTGACCGGCTCTTTGATCGGCACCGGCTGACTGCCCCGGATACAGGCCACGAACAAGCCCCCCAGTGAGAAAAACACCGTGGACACCACGAAGGCGGTCATTGAGCCCAGTCCGAACAGCAGGCCGCCAATGGCCGGGCCCAGGATATGGGCGGTCTGGGTGGCGGAAGTGGTCCAGGCCGCGGCCTGCGGGATCAGGGCGCGCGGCACGATACCCTGCACCAACGCGGCCATGGTGGGCGACTCAAACGCGCGCGCCGCGCCGCCAATCGCCACCAGCAGCAAAATCCATTCGCGGTTCAACCAGCCTTGCAGGGTTCCCACGGCCAAGGCCCCCGCCGCCAGCGCCTCGATCCACATGCAAATACTGGAGATCAGCCGACGGTCATAACGGTCCGCCACGTGCCCCACCACAAAGGTCAGGCACAACATCGGCAGGAACTGCGCCAAACCGACCAGCCCCAAGTCAAAGGCGCTGCCGGTCAAGTCATAGATCTGCCACCCCACCGCCACGGACAACATCTGGAAGGACAGCGTTGACAGCACCCGTCCGCACCAGAACAGAATGAAAGGACGGTGCTGCGCAACCGAGCGCAAGCCCTCCTCGCCCGCAGCGGGCTCATTGGCTGAATGCATCACCCATCTCTTTGGCCCGGTGCGCGGCAGCCTGCATCGCCTTGATCACGGTCTCCTTCAATCCCGCCTCGCGCATCACTTCGAGCGCGGCGAAGGTGGTGCCGCCTTTTGAAGTCACCCGTTCACGCAGCACGCCTGGCGCTTCGGCGGACTGCGCCGCCAGCTGGGTCGCACCCGCCAGGGTCTGCAAGCTCAGCGCGCGCGCCTGCTCGGCGGTCAAGCCCAAGGCCTGACCGCCTTCGATCAAGGCTTCGATCAGCAGGAACACATAGGCCGGTCCCGACCCCGACAGCGCCGTCACACTATCCAGATCCGCTTCCCGCTCAACCCACACCACCTGGCCCACCGCTTCCAGCACCGACGCCGCCAAGGCCCTGTCTTCGGCGGCTACGCCTGGCAGCGCCGCCAAGCCAGTGATGCCTTGACCAATCAAGGCAGGCAGGTTGGGCATGCTGCGCACGACACGCGGCCAGGGCGCCTGTGCCGAGCCCAGCCAGTCCGCCAAGTCCGCGGCACGAATACCCGCCGCCACACTGATCACCAGGCTATCCCGCAGGAAAGGCTGGAAGCTTTCCATTACCGGCTTCAGCACTTGCGGCTTCAGCGCCAGCACCCAGGCGGCGCAGCCGCTCAAGCGCTCGTCCGGCCCGGCCGCCACGGACGCGCCTTGCGCCGCCCAGTGCGCACGGGTTTCATCATTGACGTCAATGACGTGAATGTTCGACATCGGGCAGAGCTTGCCCGCCAGACCGGAAATAAGCGCGGCGGCCATATTGCCGCCGCCGATGAAAGCAATCGAAAGATCTTGATTCATGAAGGTTCCAACGCGCCGCTTACGGCGAAGAAGAGTATCTGTTGCCGAAAATGGCGGTGCCGACGCGCACCAGCGTGCTGCCCGACGCAATGGCTACTTCAAGATCGGCCGACATGCCCATTGACAAGATATCCAGCTCGCAGCGCTGTTGCGCGGCCAGCTCGTCGCGCAGCGCCGCCATTTCCAGGTAGCGGGCTTGCAGTTCATCCGGCGGCTGCGCCGGATCCGGGATGCACATCAAGCCGCGCAAGCGCAAGCGCGGCAGCGCATGAATAGCCTGGGCCAGCGCAAAGACCGCGTCCGGCGCCACGCCGCTTTTCGTGCTTTGGCCATCAATGTTGACCTGGATGCACACTTGCAGTGGCGGCAGACCGATCGGCCGGTGCGCATGCAGCCGCTCCGCGATTTTTTCCCGATCCACGCTGTGCATCCAATCGAAGTGTTCGGCCACGGCGCGGGCCTTGTTGCTTTGCAGCGGCCCGATGAAGTGCCAGGTCAAGGACTCGCGAAGATCACGCAAGGCTTCGATTTTCTCCAGGCCTTCCTGCACATAGTTCTCGCCGAACTCAAGCTGCCCGGCCTCGACCGCTTCCCTGACCTGTTCGGCGGAGAAGGTTTTGGACACCGCCAGCAAGCGTACCGAGTCCGGCTTTCGCTTGGCCTGCTCGGCCGCGTATTGAATGCGTTGCCTGACTTGAGTCAGTTGGGTGGAAATCATCAGCTCAACCACTCCAGTTTGACGGTGGTTTCAATAAACACGCCCACAAAGATCACGAAGCCGAACCAGGTGTTGTGCAGGAAAGCACGGAAGCACTGGCTTCGATCACGCTCCCGGATCCACCATAAGTGAACGACGGCAATGCCCGCCGCCCCCAGCAAGGACAGGTTGAACGGCCAGCCATAGCCCAGCAACTGCCCGAGATAGGCGAGGATCAGCAGGCAGACGGCATAGCAGATACCGACGATCAGCACGTCGTAGCGGCCAAAGGTGACGGCCGAAGCCTTCAGCCCCAGGCGCAGATCGTCGGGACGATCCACCATCGCATACTCCGTGTCATAGGCCAGCGTCCAGAAAATGCTGGCCAACAGCATCAGCCAGCCTTCGAACGGCACGGTTTCCAGCACGGCGGCATAACCCATCGGGATGCCAAATCCGTAGGCAATGCCCAGATAGGCCTGCGGAATGCCAAACCAGCGCTTGAACGTGGGATAGGTGGCGGCCAGGAACACCGCCACCACGCTGAGCTTCCAGACCAGCGTGTTCATCGGGATGATCAGCAGCGCGGCCAGCAGCACCAGCACGGCGGTGACGCCGAGCGCCTCCTTCGTGGAGATCTGGCCGGTGGTCAGCACCCGGTCCCGCGTTCGCTCAACAAACTTGTCAACGTCCCGGTCGAGGTAGTCATTGATGCCGCATCCGGCGGCCCGCATCAGCGCCGTGCCAAGCACGAAGGCAACAATCAGATACCAATGCGGCGTGCCCTGGGCCGCACTCCATAAGGCCCACATCGTCGGCCAGACGAGCAGCAGGATCCCGATGGGTTTATCAAAACGGACGAGGCGGTAATACAACGACAGGCGTTGCATCCAGGAGGATGAGGCGATTTGAGTCATAAACATTATGGTACCAAGGGCAAGCCCGCGCTTCTAGGCGGGCTCGCTCTCATTAGCGGGCAGCATCCGGACCCCGTTCATTTCACAGCGCTTGACCGCTTCAACCAGGGCTTCGATCGCGGCCACACGGGGAAAGCTCTTGCGCCAGGCCAGCACCACGCGGCGCTCAGGGACGGGCTCGTCAAAAGGAATGTAGCTCAGCATTTCCTGACGCGCCGGTTCCGTGCTCAATGAGCTCATCGGCAAGACCGTGACGCCGATGCCGGAAGCCACCATATGCCGGATGGTTTCCAACGATGACCCTTCAAATGTCCGCTGAATGCCATCGGTGGCTGCCGAGTAGCGCGACAGCTCCGGGCAAACCTCCAGCACCTGATCACGGAAACAGTGACCGGTGCCGAGCAGCAGCATGTTCTCGTCTTTCAACTCCGCCGACTTGATGCTTTTGCGGGCGGTCCAAGCATGGTTGCGCGGCACCGCCACGATGAAGTCTTCATCATAGAGCGGCTCAATAGTCAGGCCGGCGTCGGGCACCGGCAGCGCCATGATCGCGCAGTCAATTTCTCCTTGGCGCAGCAGCTCCAGCAGGCGAGCCGTAAACGACTCCTGCAGCAGTAGCGGCATCTGCGGCGTGCTTTCTATCAGGCTCGGGATCAGCTTGGGCAACAGATACGGCCCGATGGTATAGATCACGCCCACCCGCAGCGCGCCGGACAGCGGATCGTGCCCCTGCTTGGCAATCTCTTTCAGCGTGGTGCTTTCTTCCAGCACCTTCTGCGCCTGCGTCACGATGCGCTCGCCAATGGACGTGACGCCCACTTCCGCGCCGCCGCGTTCGAACAAGGTCACGCCAAGCTCGTCTTCGAGCTTGCGGATGGCCACGGACAACGTGGGCTGGCTGACGAAACAAGCCTCGGCCGCCCGGCCAAAATGCCTTTCCCGCGCAACGGCAACGATGTATTTCAATTCGGTCAATGTCATGACTGACTCCGTTTATGCCTTCAGGTTATGCCTTCAAATAGTCTTCGCGCCCGCGCATCCAGCGCTCCAGATGCGCATCAACGACATCCGGGCAATCCGTCAACAACTGCGCCGCCAGCGCATGCGCCTGTTCGGCAATTTCAATATCTTCATTCAAGTCCGCAAAACGCAGCAGCGCCAGGCCGGACTGCCGCACGCCCAGGAACTCTCCCGGCCCCCGCAGCTCAAGATCCCGGCGCGCGATTTCAAACCCGTCATTGGTCTCATACATGGTTTTCAAGCGCAGCTTGGCCACCTGGGACAAGGGCCCCTGATACAGCAGAATACAGGCGGACTCCGCACTGCCCCGCCCGACCCGTCCCCTGAGCTGATGCAGTTGGGCCAGCCCAAACCGCTCGGCGTGCTCAATGACCATCAGGCTGGCATTCGGTACATCCACGCCCACCTCAATGACGGTGGTGGCCACCAGCACGTCAATCTCGCCCGCCTGGAAAGCCGCCATCACCGCCGCCTTGTCCGCGCTGCCCAGCCTTCCGTGCACCAGGCCAACCCGCAGATCCCGCAGTTCCGCGCGCAGTGTTTCATAGGTGTCCACCGCGGTTTGCAGCTCCAGCGTTTCACTTTCCTCCACCAGCGGACAGACCCAATACACCTGTCGGCCCAAGGCCACGGCATCATGAATGCGCATCACGATTTCATCGCGCCGCGCCTCCGAGACGAGCTTGGTCAGCACGGGCGTCCGGCCCGGCGGCAAGGCGTCAATCACGGAGACGTCCAGATCCGCGAAAAATGTCATGGCCAAGGTGCGCGGGATGGGCGTGGCCGTCATCATCAATTGGTGCGGGAACAGCGCCTCGCTTTCTCCTTTCCCGCGCAGGGCCAGACGCTGGCCCACGCCAAAGCGGTGCTGCTCATCCACCAGCGACAGGCCAAGCTGGTGAAACTGCACCCCTTGCTGAATCAAGGCCTGGGTGCCCACCGCCAGCCGCGCCTCGCCGGACTCGATAGCCTGCACGGCGGCACGTTTTTCCTTGGCGCCCAGGCTGCCCGTCAACCAGGCCACTTTCAGCCCCAGCGGCTCGAACCAGCCGGACAGCTTGCGGTAGTGCTGCTCAGCCAGGATTTCGGTGGGCGCCATCAGCGCCACCTGATAGCCATTGTCGATGGCCTGCGCGGCGGCCAGCGCCGCCACCACGGTTTTGCCGCTGCCCACATCGCCTTGCAGCAGCCGGTTCATCGGGTGCGTCTGCGCCAGATCCGCCGCAATCTCGGCCACTACCCGCTGTTGGGCGGCCGTCAACGCAAAGGGCAGCGTATCCAGTAAACGCCGGACCACGCTATCCGGGCGCGTAACCGGGTGCAACGCGGGCGCCCGCTTGTCACGGCGCGCGGCGCGGGCGCGCGCCAGCGACAACTGCTGCGCCAGCAACTCATCGAACTTGATCCGCAACCAGGCCGGATGGCCCCGCTCGGACAAACTGTACAAGGACACATCGGGCGGCGGCGCATGCAATAAGCGTACGGCGTCATCAAATGCCATCAGGCCATGGCGTTCGCGCACCGCCAAGGGCAGGGTATCCCGCAGATCCACCCGTTGCAGCGCCGTGCCGATGGCCTTGCGCAAGGTTGCTTGCGGCAGCCCCTCCGTGGTGGGGTAGACCGGCGTCAGCCGGTCTGGCAGCGGCGCCTCGCGCCCCGCCGCTGACACTTTGGGATGCACCATTTCCAAGCCGAAAAAGCCGCCCCGGACCTCGCCCCGCGCCCGGACCTGCTTGCCCTCCGCCAGCTGATGCTGCTGGCTCGGGTAAAAATTCAGGAAGCGCAGCTGGATCTGTCCGGTCTCGTCACGCAGCGTGGCCACCAATTGCTTGCGCGGCCGATAGCTGACTTCGCAGCGCGTGACTTCCCCCACCACCTGCCCCCACGATCCGGGCAGCAGGCTGTCCACGGGCGTGATCCGGGTTTCGTCTTCATAGCGCAAGGGCAAATGAAGCACGAAATCCTCGGGCAGGCGCAAGCCGAGCTTTTCCAGCTTTTTCTGGGTGGGGGTCAAGACTTGGCTCACCGTGTCAGAGAACCAGCACCGCCTCGACTTCGAATTCGGCGCCTTTTGGAAGCGAAGCAACGCCAACGGTCGAGCGCGCCGGAAACGGTTGCGGGATTTGTTCGGCCATGATGGCATTGACTTCGCCAAACCGCGTCAAGTCCGTCAGGTACAGTGTCAGTTTGACCACTTGCTCCAATGAGCCACCCGCGGCCTTGACCACCGCTTCCATATTGGCAAAAGCCTGGCGGACTTGCGCGTCAAAGCTGCTGGTTTCCAGTTCGCCGCTGGCAGGGATCAGTCCGATCTGTCCCGACAGATAAACGGTTTGTCCGCCGCTCGATACCGCAACCGCTTGCGAATAAGGGCCCACCGCAGCCGGGGCATCCCCCGTATGAATAATATTTTTGCTCATGGTTTTCACTCTTTAAACAAGAATTTTAGCGTACTCATAGATTTTAACTATTTCTCGATCAAGTAAAACTAAAACATGCAGAAAAGCGCATAAACGTGTAACGGGGTTTGCTACTATGGCGCGTGCGTCCGCCGCATGGCAGCATCCCTATCCTTCTTTCGACTTATAGACCCGTATGTCCTGGCGCGAACGATTGCTCGGCAAAGCCCGCGATCCCCTATCGACCCACTCACGGCACTCCCTGACGCTTGCCGCCTTTTTCGCCTGGGCGGCGCTGGGCGCGGACGGGCTGTCGTCCGTTATCTACGGACCTGCCGAGGCCTTTCGCGCCCTGGATGGCCACACCCATCTGGCCTTGCTGCTTGCCCTGGCAACGGCCTTGACGGTGTGGGTCGTCGCGCTGGCCTACAACCAGGTCATCGAGCTGTTTCCCACCGGCGGGGGCGGCTACCGGGTTTCCACCGCGCTGCTCGGGCCGAAGGCGGGCCTGGTCTCAGGCTCGGCGCTGGTGGTGGACTACGTGCTGACCATCGCCATTTCCATCGCCGCCGCCTCGGATGCCATCTTTTCCTTTCTTCCCCCAGCGGCCTACCCCTACAAGCTGCTGTTCGCCCTGTTCACCTTGTTGGCGTTGAGCTGGGCGAACCTGGGCGGCAAGCAGACCAGCCCGATGCTGCTGGTGCCGGTTTTCTGCGCGTTCGTGCTGAGCCACGTAGCCATGATTCTGTGGGGCGTGGCGGCCCAATCCTCGCAGCTTGGCGCGCTGGTTCCCGCCACCCTCCAGGACATGCGCAGCGTCAGCCAGCAGGAGGGCTGGCTGTTCGTGCTGGCCTTGTTCATCCGGGCCTATTCGCTCGGCGCGGGCACCTACACCGGGATTGAGATCGTCTCCAACAACGTCGACAAACTCACGCCGCCGGTGCTGAAGACCGGCAAGCTGACCATGCGGATGATGGCCGCCAGCCTGTCCTTGATGGCGGCGGGCATCGTCCTGCTCTATCTGCTGTGGCATGCCGTACCGCAAACCGGCGAAACCCTCAACGCCACCGTCTTCAACCAGATGCTGTCCGCCATGGGCCTGTCCGGCCTGACGCACGGCGTGAGCCTGGTCCTGCTGCTGGTGCTGGAGGCGGGCGTGCTGTGGATTGCCGCCAACGCCGGTTTTCTGGGCGGGCCCGCCGTGCTGTCGAACATGGCGTCGGACTCCTGGGTGCCGCACCGCTTCCGGTATTTGTCGAACCGGCTCGTCACGGAGAACGGTATCGTCCTGATGGGACTGGCCGCCACCGCCGCCTTGCTGCTGACCGGCGGCAGCGTGGCCCTACTGATCGTCCTCTACTCGATCAACGTCTTCCTGACCTTCACGCTGTCCTTGCTGGGCATGTCGCGCTATTGGTATGTCAACCGCAAGACGCCCCGTCTGCGGGGGCAGTGGAAGCGCCGTCTGGCCTTGTCAGGCAGCGCGGCGCTGCTGTGCGCCACCATTCTGCTTGTTCTGATCGTGCAGAAATTTTTTGAAGGCGGCTGGATCACCCTGCTGCTGACGTCGTTGCTGGTCATGCTTTGCATCCTGACCCGCAGGCATTATCAGCATACGCGGCGCGAGATCCAGAAAGTCGACCAGATCTTTGCCGATCTGCCCTATGGCTCGGACGCCATGCCGCCGGCCCCGCAAGCCGACGCCCCCACTGCGGCATTCATTGTCGGGTCGAGCCGGGGCGGCGGCCTGCATGCCGTGCTGTGGGTGCAGCGCATGTTCCCGGACCACTTCAAGAACTTCGTCTTCATCAATGCCCGCACCGTGGACGCGCAAGTCTATGGCGGCGCAGAGAAACTGGCCACCTTGCGCATGCAGGCCAACACCTCGGTCAAATACTTCGAGCGGTTCTGCAACAGCTTCGGGCTGGCGGCGGATAGCCGGATCGGATTTGGCACCGACGCCGTCAATACGCTGGAAATCCTGGTGGACCAAACCTTGGAGCAATACCCGAACACGCTCTTTTTTGCGAGCAAGCTGGTCTTCAAGAAAGAGAATTTCGTGACGCGGCTGCTGCACAACCAGGCCATTTCCGCGCTTCAACACCGAATGCACGTCAAGGGCCAACAATTGATGGTCTTGCCGATGCGGCTAGACTAGTTTGACCGTGCAACTTCCTGCGGATTTTTAACTATGTTGACTTTCGAACACCTCGTGCAGCTCAATGATGACGAGCTGCCACTGAGCGCCATCCTGAGCCGGGCGGACGTCTGGAATGGACTCTACCTCCGGGCCCACCAACCCACGGAATTTGTGATCGGTCTTGATTCCTGCACCATTTTGTCCGAACAGCGCGACGGCGACGTCCACACCCTGGAGCGCTTGCTGGATTTCGGCCCGTTCAAGGTGCAGGACACCGTCACCTTGATCACTCAGCAAAAAATCGTCACGGTGGTGGAAGCCAACGCGGACTTTCCCCGCAGTGAATACCAGATCACGATCGAAGAACCGGAGCCGGGCCAGCTGTTCCTGCGCTTTCTGTATGTGCTGGATCTGGACGTTGAAGACACGGAAATTGACCACATGACGAACGAACTGCGCAAGCAGGCCTATTACGCGTCGGATCTGGATACAGTGCAACGCATCCGTGAGCTGGTGGCCAACGGCCGCTCATTTCATTGAGCGTTCGTGTGCGGCGGTTCACGTACCGCCGCACAGCTCACGCCTACTTCTCCACGAAGGCGCGTTCCACCACGTAATCACCCGGCTCGCCGGTTCCCGGCGATACCTTGAAGCCCCGTGCGTCAAGCAGGGAGCTGATGTCAGCCAGCATGGCCGGTGAACCGCACAGCATGGCCCGGTCATGCTCGGGATTCAGCGGCGGCAGGCCGATGTCTTCAAACAGCTTGCCATTTTCAATCAGCGTGGTGACCCGGCCCTCATTGCGGAACGGCTCACGCGTGACAGTCGGGTAGTAGATCAGCTTTTCACGGACCATCTCTCCGAAGAATTCATTCTCCGGCAGCTCCTTGGTGATGAAATCTGAATAGGCCAATTCGCTGATCCAGCGCACACCGTGGATCAGAACGATTTTCTCAAAGCGCTCATAGACCTCGGGATCCTGGATGATGCTCATGAACGGCGCCAGTCCCGTGCCCGTGCCGAACAGATACAGGTTCTTGCCCGGGTGCAGGTCATCCGCCACCAGCGTGCCCACCGGCTTGCGGCTGATCAGCACGTCATCGCCAACCTTCAAGTGCTGCAAACGCGAGGTCAGCGGCCCGTTCTGGACCTTGATGCTGAGGAACTCCAGGTGCTCTTCGTAGTTCGGGCTGGCAATGCTGTAAGCGCGCATCAGCGGCTTGCCCTCTACCTCAAGCCCCAACATCACGAAGTGGCCGTTGTGAAAACGCAGCGCGGCATCCCGCGTCGTGCGAAAACTGAACAGCGTGTCATTCCAGTGATGCACGCTCAGCACGCGCTCAGTATTAAAAGCGGCCATAACCCAAAACCTTTCTATCAATGAGAGACAAGTTTAGCAAACCTATCCTCGCAATCCGGGAAAACCAGATTTGACCGCGTTCCCAGCCAAAAATCCAGTCCAGGCGGCTCTGGAATTAGATCTCTTTGTTGTGAGCTTATTACC
>JBAYOI010000027.1:0-18710 GCA_041678365.1 Pigmentiphaga sp.
CGCCCTGGTGGCGCGCCATCTCACCACCTTCTACAACGGCCTGTACGCCAGCCCGGCCTATCTGGCCCGCCACGGCATGCCCACGACGCCCGCAGACCTGCTGGAGCACATCGGCCTGGTCCTGGTCACCAGCGGCGGTGATCACCAGCACTGGCTGCTGTCACGCGGAGAGGAGAAATGGGAAGGTTTGCCCACGCGGATGCTGGCCGCCAACTCCATGGGCCTGCATCAGGCCTTGGCGGAACAGGGGCTGGGAATTGTGGGGCTGTCGGATCAGTTTGCGAACACGCTGGTCAAGGAAAAGGCCTTGCAACGCATTCTTCCGGACTGGAGCCTGCCTCCCACGCCGGTCTGGTGCGTCACGCCCGGCAGGCGGCTGCTGCCGCAACGCACGCTGGCCTTCATTGATAAATTGAAAGCGGTGTTGAAAGAATGAAGCAACGCCGCTGGCGGCCTGCGCGGCCAGCGCCGTGTTGTCAGCAGGAGCGCCGCGATTACAGCACGCGATCCAGGACCCCATCACGCTTGACGAAGTGGTGATACAAGGCCATGACAATATGGCCCGCGCTCATCACCACGAAAATCCAGGCCAGTGCCGAATGCACGCCGCCCAGCGTGGGCATCCAGGCAATCGGCTCGCCCCTTGGCACGAGCTGCATGCCGAATGCCGCCAAGCCATAGCCGCCGCCCAGCAAGATCATGATGCCGGTCACCGGCAGCAGGACCATGCTCGCATACAGCAGGAAGTGGCCCAGCCTTGCCCAGACGGAGAGGGACGCGGGACGGTTGCCGCGGTTCACGCCCGCCCAGATCAGTCTCAGCACGACCAGCAACAGCAACAAGGTGCCAATCGACACATGCCAGGGCACCAGTGCCTGGCCAACCCAGTGCTCGCCATCGTTGATGCGGTCAAAGAACTTCAGGAACTGCCAGCCGATGAAGACGGCCATCCCCCAATGCAGCCAACGGGAAAGCGTGCCGTAACGGTGTTGGGTATCACTAGTCATTGTTCACTCTCTTTAATGAAACTGCCCGGCCCCGGACCAGGCTTGTGGGTGGAGCTTGATCGTCCCGCTCCTAGGGAACGGACCCTGTGCGCAACGCGGCCAAGTACGCCTCAGGCAATGCTTTCCACAATGCCGCCTTCCACCCGCAGCGCCGCGCCGGTGGTCGCGCTGGCTTGTGGCGAGGCCGCATAGACGCACATATTGGCCACTTCTTCCGGGCTGGCAAAACGCCGCAGCAGCGTTGAAGGCCGGTTCTCTTTCAGGAACAGCGCTTCCATTTCCTCCACACTGACACCGCGCTCGGCCGCCAGGCCTTCCATCATGGCAATGGCGCCTTCGGTACGGGTCGGGCCAGGCAAGACGGTGTTGACGGTCACGCCCGTCCCCGCCAGCACCTTGGCCAACCCGCGGGACAAGCCTTGCAAGGCCGTTTTGCTGACCCCGTAGTGCACCATCTCGGTCGGGATGTTCAACGCGGACTCGCTGGAGATGAACTGGATCCGGCCCCAGCCGCGCGCCTTCATGCCCTTGGCGTAGTGGCGGGCCAGCCGCACGCCGCTCATCACGTTCACGTCGAAGTAGTTGTCCCAGGTGGCGTCATCAATGTCGAAGAAGTCCTGCGCGCCATAAATGCCGAGGTTGTTGATCAGAATGTCGGCATCCGGCTCGGCGCTGATCAGCGTCTGGCAGCCTTGCACCGTACCCGCATCGGCCACCACGCCGGACACGTCATCCCGGCCGCTGGCCTGTCTGACCCTGGCCACCGCCGCATCCACCCGGCTCTGTTCGCGGCCCACGACCACGACCCGGGCGCCCGCCTTGGCCAATCCGGCGGCAATGGCCAGACCAATGCCGCCTGTCGAACCCGTCACCACCGCTGTTTTTGATGAAAGATCAATAATCATTGTCCTGTTCCTTTTCCTCTGTGTTCTGATCGTTACTGAAGCAGGTCGGCCAAACCGCCGACGCCTGGCGCACGTTCAATCAAACCGATACGCCGAAATCATGGTTTCCATGACTCTTTCCGAATACACTTTTTTCCCGACGCTGCCCTGGGCCGCACCCGCCGCCACCAGCAAGGGCAGCAAGTGTTCTTCGGCTCCTGGCGGGTGGCACAGCCGCGCCTGCGGGGCCTGCTCCCATTGTTGCAAGGCAAGATGACGCGCGTCGGACGGCCCTTCCACCACCTGCGTCAACCAGTCGTCAAACTCGGCTGAAATCGGCGTGAAGCGGGGATCGCCATAGCCACGCATATTGTGGAAGCTCATGCCGCTGCCAATAATCAGCACCCCTTGCTCACGCAAGCCGGCCAGCGCCTCGCCCGCTTTCAGGTGCACGGCGGGATCCATGCTCTGATGCAAAGAAAACTGGACCACAGGTATGTCCGCTTCCGGAAACACCAGCTTCAACGGAATGAACACGCCGTGGTCAAAACCGCGATGCGGATCCATGCCCGCGTCCACGCCAGCCTGCGCCAGCAACTGCACGGCCGCCTGCGCCAACTCGGGCTGACCCGGCGCCGGATAACTCAATTCGTAGGTATGCGCCGGAAACCCGTAATAGTCATAAATCAACGCGGGCTGCGGGTGGCCGGTCAAGGTGAAGCGCGGCGCAAGCCAATGGCCGGACACCAGCACAATGGCGCGCGGCCGCGCAGGCAGCGACGCGGCAATGCCTTTCAAGAAACCGGCCATCCTGCTCCAGGTATCCGCCGGACTCCAATCCATAAAGGAACACGGTCCAGCGCCATGCGGAAGGTAAAACACCGGCATGCGGGAACGGGCTTCAACTGACTCAGTGGGATGATGTTTCATGACTGACCTCCATGGACATCAGTATGCATTTCTTCCCACTGAAACAGAACCGGCTAAAATACACCAAGACTTCCCACTAATAGTGTGAGATGCAATGGATAGAGTGACCAGCATGCGCGTGTTTGTGCGCGCCGCCAGCGCGGGCAGCCTGTCCGCCGCCGCCCGCCATTTGGGTATGTCTCCTTCCATGGCCACCAAGCATATTGATGCGCTGGAAGCCCGGCTCGGCGTCAAGCTCTTTCACCGCAGCACCCGCCGTCTGAGCCTGACCGAAGCGGGCAGCAACTATCTGGAAGCCTGCCAGCGCATCCTGCCCGACATTGATGAGGCCGAGGCCGCCGCCTCGCAGCGCATCAAGGCAACCGGCCTGCTGCGCATGAACGTGCCGCTGACCTTCGGCTACCGTTTCATTGCACCGCTGATTCCTGCCTTCAATCGCCAGCATCCGGAAGTCACGGTCGAGCTTGGGCTCAGCGATGCGCAACTCGATTTGATCGAGCACGGCTGGGATCTGGCCATTCGCATCGGCCGCCTCAGCGACAGCCCCCTCCAGGCCCGCCGCCTTGGCGACAGCGCGATGCTGGTTTGCGCCTCGCCCGCTTACCTTGACCGGCGCGGCGTCCCCCGGCGCGTGGCGGAACTGATCCACCATAACTGCCTGAGCTACACCCTATCGTCCATGCAGAGCAGCAAGCACTGGTCATTCGGCCCACAGGGCGAACACCGTGTGCCGGTCAACGGAGACCTGATCGCCAACAATGGCGACGCCTTGCTGGCGGCCGCGTTGGGCGGCCAAGGCATCATCTATCAACCGCACTTCATCGTCGGCGAAGCGGTGGATCAGGGCAAGCTCATGGCCTTGACGCTGGACAAGCCGAACGTTGAGCTGGGCGGCGTCCACGTGCTGTACCCGCCGGACCGGCGTCCACCGGCCAAGGTGCGGGCCATGATCGATTATCTGGCGGCGGTGTTTGAGCACAGTCCGCCCTGACGTCCCAGGAGGAATGAAGCGGGTAGAGAAACCGCCCGTCTTAGTGCCCGTTCGCCTCCTCGAACAGGCGGCGTTTATTGTCCCGGCTGCGGCGGGCGTGTTCACGCATCAGGTTTTCAGCCCGGCTGCCCTCACGCTGCGCCAGCGCTGCGACAATATCCACATGGTCCTGCTGCGATCGCCAGGCAAATTCAAGCTCCAATTGCGGCCGGTCTCCGTGCATGACCAGTTCGGCGGCTCCCACCAGCGGCGCTGTGGAAATGTAATCCAGCGCGGCCTCCAAGGACGAATTGCCCGCCGCGCGCACCAGCACGCGATGAAAGGTCGCATTCATGGCTGACCAGCGCGCCCCATCGATCAAGCCATCGCGCTTGGCCGCTTCATCCAGCACGGCCTGACCTTCTTGCACGCAATCGCGCATGATCCGCAGATCTTCTTCCGTCATGCCGCGTTCGGCGGCCAGGCGCGCCGCCATGCCTTCCAGCGTGCCGCGCACATCCACGGCATTGATCACTTCCTGAATATCGAACGCCCGCACCCTGAACCCCCGCTTCGGCAGACGTTCGAGCAGCCCCTCCTTGGTCAGTTTCTCAAACGCCAGGCGGATGGGGGTACGGGATACGCCCAGTTCAGCGGAGAGCTGCAACTCGATCAAGCGCTCGCCCGGCTTATACATGCCTGACGTAATGCGTCGGCGCAACTCGTTGGTGACAGTGTGGATTTGCGTGCTCATGCGAAATCGTGGCAAGAAAAAGGAGTCCTGACAAGCCGCCATCTTACCTTGTGCATGCAATGGCCTGGGCGACGCGCTGAAACCGGGACGGCATCCGCCCGTCCAACGGTTAATCAACCGATATTGCACGCAATACTTGCAATAAAACCAATCAGCAGACTATTATTTAATCTCATTGCATGCAATTGAACACGATACTGATCTCAGCCAAAGACAAAATCATCGGAGACTTTACGCTCATGAATGCCGCCTTGCTCGCCCTCAAACCGCTCAGCCGCCGTTTCCCGGCCCTGTTCCTGAAAGGATCCCTGGCCGCTGCCACGCTGGCGCTGGCGGCGCCCGCTGTCCACGCCCAGAAATGGCCGGACAGCCCGATCACCTTCATCGTACCGTTCTCTCCCGGCGGCGGCGGTGACACCATGGTCCGCTTGTATGCCACGCAACTCAGCAAGACCATGAACCACAACTTCATCGTGGACAACCGCCCCGGTGCGGGCGGCAATATTGGCACGGTGGCGGCTGCTCGCGCCAAACCCGATGGCAATACCATCGTCTTCGGCACGGCGGGTACCATGGGAACCAACCATGCGCTCTATAAGAACCCGGGTTTCAAGGTCACCGATTTCGACCCGATCGCGCTGTTCGGCACCACCGCCCTGACAATGGTCGTCAGCCCGGACTCCCCGTTCAAAACCCCCAAGGACCTGGTCGACTACGCCAAGGCCAATCCGGGCAAACTGACCTGCGCTTCCGGGGGCAACGGCACGATCTCCCATTTAGCCTGCGCCGCCCTGCAGCAACAGGCCAAGGTGGAAATCAACCACATTCCCTACAAAGGCACCTCCACCGCCCAGATTGACATCCGCAGCGGTCGTATTTCTTTCATGATCGATGTCACGCCGCCGCTGACCCCCCAGATCAATAGCGGCGCGCTGCGTCCCTTGGCCGTGACCAGCGCGAAACGGGTCGAGTCCATGCCGAACGTCCCGACCCTGGCGGAAACGGTACTGCCCGGCTATGAGATCTTTACTTGGGACGGTATTTTCGCCCCCAAAGGCACGCCCGCCGAGCGGCTGGACATTCTCCATGCCGCCGTCCAGAAAGCCTTTGAAGATCCCGAGTTCAAAAAAACCATGTCGGATCGCGGCATCAATTTGCAGCCGATGCCCCGCAAGGAATTTGGCGAGCTGGTGATGCGCGAACATGACCGCATGGGTGATCTGGCGCGCTCACTCGGCGTCACCATTGACTAACCGTCTTCGCGCATTGAAAAGGCAGTCATGGCAGTGATAGATCAAGCAGGCGCCATTGTGGTCGGCGCCTATGAACACCCGACCCGAAAAGCCCCTGACAAGACCGTTGCCCAACTGCACTTGGAATGCGCACTGGGCGCGCTCGCCGACGCAGGCCTGAGCCTGAAGGATGTTGACGGCTATTTCTGCGCGGGCGACGCGCCCGGCATGGGCGCGATCCACCTGGCCGAATACCTGGGCATCCGCCCTCGCCACATCGACAACACCGAACTCGGCGGCGCGTCCTATTTGTCCCACCTGGCCCACGCCCGCGACGCCATCCGCAACGGCCGCTGCTCGGTCGCACTGATCACGCTGGCGGGCCGCCCGCGCTCGGACGCCGCCTTGGGCAAAGGTCCCAAACCGCTCGGCCCGCATGTGCCGGAAGATCCGTATGAAGCGCCGTACGGCATCAATACCGTGGCCAGCTATGCCCTGCTCGCGGCGCGTCACATGCACCAGTACGGCACGACCAGCGAGCAATTGGCGTGGATCAAGGTGGCGGCCTCGCAGCATGCCCGGCACAATCCGCACGCCATGCTGCCCACGCCTGTCACGGTGGAAGACGTGCTGGCCTCGCCGCGGGTGTCGGACCCGTTGCACCGGTTGGACTGCTGCGTAATCAGCGACGGCGGCGGCGCGCTGGTCGTCGTCCGGCCCGACATCGCGCGTGCGTTGAAACGCCCGCTGATTGCGGTCAAGGGCTGCGGCGAAGCTATCAAAGGCCATGACGGCGGCCGTGTCGATCTCAGCTACACCGCCGCCGCCTGGTCAGGGCAGGCCGCCTTCGACGAAGCAGGCGTCCGACCAGCCGATATCCGCTACGCCTCGATCTATGACAGCTTCACCATCACCGTGCTGTTGCAGCTGGAAGACCTCGGCTTTTGCAAAAAAGGCGAAGGCGGCCGCTTCGTTGAAGATGGACAATTGATTGCCGGTGTAGGCCGTCTGGCCGTCAATACCGACGGCGGCGGTCTGTGCAACAACCATCCGGCCAACCGGGGCGGCATCACCAAGCTGGTTGAAGCCGTCCGGCAACTGCGCGGCGAGGCCCATCCCGCCCTGCAGATTCCCGACTGCGACCTGGCGCTGGTGCAAGGCCTGGGCGGCCGTCTGGCGGGGCGGCACGGCAGCGCAACCATTATTCTGGAGCGATGCTGAGCCATGGATGCCATCCAGCACATTTTCGACCCCATGGAAAAAGCCTTCCGGGAAGGCGCGCAGCGCAAGGAATTGCTGATTCCCCACTGCGAATCCTGCCAAGCGCCGCACTGGTATCCCCGCCCGGTCTGTCCCCACTGCGGCCATCCTGGCATGGTCTTTAAAGCTTCCGCAGGCACGGGGAGTATTTATTCACTGACGCGGCTGCGCCGGAAAAACGCCGCGCCGCACACCCTCGTCTATGTGGCGCTTGATGAAGGCGTCACCTTGCTGTCCCAGCTCATCAATGACAGCGCGGAGCAGACTCGCATCGGCCAGCGCGTCGAGGTGGACTTCGTGCAGCAGGACAATGGCCTGAACCTTCCCGTGTTCAAGCTGATCCAGTCGTAAAGGTAGGTAAACATGATCAACAAAATCGCCGACTCCGTCATGGATGCGCTGGGCCGCATCGAAGATGGAGCCATCATCATGACCAGCGGCTTTGGCACCGCCGGCATCCCCGACGCGCTGATCCAGGGCGTCCTGGACAGCGGCGCGCGCGAGCTGACCCTGGTTGCCAACAATGCCGGCAATGCCGACGACGGCATCGGCCAGTTGCTGCAACAGGGCCGTATCCGGAAAATCATTTGCAGCTTTCCCCGCCAATCGGACTCGTGGAACTTCAATGAAGCCTACGAGGCGGGCAAGGTCCAGCTCGAACTGGTCCCACAAGGCAATCTGGCCGAGCGCATCCGCGCCGCGGGCGCGGGCATTGGCGCGTTCTTTTCTCCTACCGGCGCCAACACGCTGCTGACCAAGCACTGCGAAGTCCGGACCATCGATGGCAAGGACTATGTCCTGCAATACCCGATCCATGCCGACCTGGCCCTGGTCAAGGCGGAAAAAGGGGATCGCTGGGGCAATCTGACCTACCGGATGGCCGCCCGCAACTTCGGTCCGATCATGGCCACCGCCGCCCGCCACACCGTGGCTTCGGTCAATGAAATCGTTGAACTGGGTGAACTGAACCCGGAAACCATCGTCACGCCCGGCATTTTCGTCAACCGCATCGTGCAGGTGGAATACACCGCCACGCGCCCTGGCGGCTTCAAGAGGTAAACCATGTCATACCAACTCAGAACGCGCGAAGACATCGCACAGGAGATCGCCCGCGACATTCCGGACGGCGCAGTGGTGAACCTGGGCATCGGCATTCCGACCTATGTGTCGAACTTCATTCCGGCGGGCCGGGAGGTCATTCTGCACAGCGAGAACGGCATCCTCGGCCTCGGCCCGAAACCTGCCGAGGGCGAGGAAGACTACGACCTGATCAATGCGGGCAAGCAGCCGGTCACGCTGCTGCCGGGCGGCTGCTTCTTCCACCATGCCGACAGCTTCGCGATGATGCGGGGCGGCCACCTCGATATCGCCGTGCTTGGCGCGTATCAAGTCTCTGCCCAGGGCGATCTGGCCAACTGGAGCACCGGCGACCTAAGCGTCATTCCCGCTGTCGGCGGCGCCATGGACCTCGCGGTGGGCGCCAAGCAGGTGTGGGCCGCCATGCCGCTGTTCACCAAGCAAGGCGAATGCAAGATCGTCGACACCTGCGGCTACCCGCTGACCGCCGCCCGTTGCACCACCCGCGTCTACACCGACTACGGCACGTTCGCCTTCGATGAGGACGGCCTGTATTTGCTGAACGCGGTGACCGGACTTGCGCACAGCGAGCTCGAAGACCGCATGGGCATGACGCTACGCACACACGCCTGAACCGCATCGCCGCTTTGGTTCGCGAGCAGCGCTCGCGAACCAAAGCCCCTTCCTCCTTTTTCGACACACGCCATGATCATCAAGAAAAACGTACGCATTCCCATGCGCGACGGCGTTCACATCGCCGCTGATATCTACCTGCCCGACGGCGACGGCAAGGTCCCGGCTCTGCTGGCGCTGAGTCCCTACGGCAAAGCGCTGCAAGCGCAGGCGCTGACCCTGCCGCCGCAGGCCCGCCCCAGCCATTTGTGGAACGGCGCCATTGAAGCGGGCGACATCCGCGCCGTCACCGATCGCGGCTATGCCCACATCATTGCCGACGTGCGCGGCACCGGCCATTCCGAGGGCGAGATGTGCGGCAACTACAACTCGGGTGGTCATGGCGACGGCAAGGACATCCATGACATCGTGGAGTGGATGGCCGAGCAGGACTGGTGCGATGGCAACATCGGCATGATCGGCATCTCTTACTTCGCGTCGGTGCAAATCCTCGGCGCAGCGGAAAAACCGCCGCACCTGAAGGCCATTTTCGCCAATGGCGGCCACTTCGATCTGTACGAACTGTGCTATCACGGCGGCATCATGTGGCTGATGCCGCGCGCCTCGCGCGAAGGGCGCGGCGGCGACAGCGGCAACGCGTTCATCAAGGTGTCCAGTAAAAGCGCGAAGGTCTATTCGCCGGAAGAACTGGAACGCATCACCCAGGAGCGCCTGCGGGATCCGGACATTGCGCACTGGTCGGACTTCGTCCACCTGCTGCACTATCCGAACCGCCACGAGCTATGGATGGACTACCTGCTGAATCCGCTTGACGGCCCGTTCTGGAAAGAGAACAGCGCCATTGAAATGGGCCACAAGGTGGACATTCCGGTTTACTTCCAGGCCAAATGGGGCCGCGGCTGGAACGTGGAGGGCACGATCGAGATGTTCCACCGGGTCCAGGGCGTCAAGAAACTCGACATCCAGGCGCTCCCGCCGATGCTGGAGCGGCCCTTTCACGAATGCCACGATGAAATGTTCCGCTGGTATGACTACTGGCTCAAAGGCATTGACAACGGCATCATGGAAGAACCCACCGTCCAGTTCTCGGTGGAGGGCTCGCACCACTGGCGCAAGGAAAACCAATGGCCGTTGCCGCAGGTCGAGCACCAGAACTTCTACCTGCGCCCTCGCCACAAGATCAGCAGCAAACCCGAACCGCTGAGCGCCGATTACGCGCACCCTGACGGCTTCTACCAGGCGCCGTTGACGGTCACCACCACGTCCGAAGTGATCACATGGACCAGCGACGTCTTCCGCGAGGACGTGGAAATGACCGGTACCGGCGCGCTGCACGTATTCGTTGAAATCGACACCGACGACACCAACCTGATCACCCGCCTGTATGACGTCGCGCCGAACGGCAAGCGCACGCTGATGACCTCCGGCTACCTGAAAGCCTCGCACCGCGAGCTTGACGAAACCCGCTCCAAACCGGGCGAACCCTGGCATCCGCATACCCGCGCCGTCCCGGTTCCGCCCGGAGAGATCCTCGAATACGCCATTCGCCTGTACCCGTTCTCTTTCCTGATCAAGGCCGGACACCGGATCGAACTGGAACTGGCATGCAATGAGTCGATTGATGGCGACGAGGCCAAGCTGCTGCCGCCGGACAGCTATCACCTGCCCAGCGGACGCGCAACGATGCACAAGATCTATCGTGATGCGGACCACCCGTCGCGCCTGATGCTGCCCGTCGTGCCCAAAGCGTTCATGGTGAAATAAGATGAAGCGGCATGCTGGCCGGACGGCTGGCCTGCCGCTTTGGAAGCGCGTTCATCAAGGCCCTGACGGACCTTTGCTCTACGCGCAAGACAAGGTTGCCAGCCATTGTGAAAAGGCCTCGGCCACTTCCGCCGACTGCCCCGAATACAGATGGTCCGCGCCATCAACGGACACTCGGGTTACCGAGGGCGCATTGACCAGCGCCTTTTCCATATCCACCGCAAAAGAATGCTGCGGCGCCTCCTCCGTGCCGGCCAGCAGGAAAACCGGCAGCGTAATCTGCGCCGCCGCCTTCAGCACCGTGGTCACCGCGGTGGGCCCATATTTGTTGATATAGGTTTCCGCGCTCATCAGGCCCTTCATGACCGGCGTATTGGTGGGCATCTCCAACTCCAGCAAGCTGCCTCCCTGTCCGGCGTCCTTCAGCGCCTCGCAGCGCGCCAGGATCTCCTCATGCTTCGCCCATTCCCAGACTTGGTCATCCGGCAAACGCGGTGAGGAGAACATGGCCAACCCCCGGAACGAACCGGCGGGCAGCGTACGCAGCGAATAGTTGGCTTTCAGCCCGCCCAGGCTATGCCCGCCAATGACAATATTCCGGTAGCCTTGCGTGCGCAGCCAATCCAGGCCCGCCTGGAAATCCAGCGCGCTGTCTTCAATCCGCTCATGCGCGGCGCCGATCCAGCGGGCGTCCACCGGATTGGCGCTGACCCAATCATGGCCGCGGTTATTGAACAAGGCCACGCCCCACCCTTGTTGATGGATCTGCTGCGCCACCTCCCACAAGGGCGTGTTGTAGAAAGCGTTCGCCACCCCATGGGTGCACAACACGACGGGCGTGTCTTTGTTTTCAGGCGGGAAAAAGGCCAAGTGCAAGCGCACATTGTCTTGCGTCTGTACGGCGTGAATCTGCATGGTTTCCATCAATCCTCTTGAATGCCCGCGGCTTTCACCACGTCGGTCCATTTTTTCAAATCATCCCGGGTCAAATCCGCCAGGGCTTTGGCTTCTCCGCCAGTGGGCATCAACCCCTGCCGCTCGAAGGTCTGCTTGACATTGTCCATACTCAGCACCGCGTTCACGTCAGCGTTCAAGGTGTTGACAATGGCGGCTGGCGTACCTTTGGGCGCATACAGGCCGTACCAGATGTCGCCATCCAGTTCGATGCCCGCCGCCTCAGTCAACGAAGGAACCTTCGGCGTCGCCCTGGCACGCTGGGTTCCGCCGGATGAAAGAATCGTCAACTTCTGGCTTTCCACGTGAGGCATGGCGACGTGGATCGGCAAGAACATCGTTTTAACGTGCCCGCCCAACAGCGCCTGCACGGCGCCACCCGTAGTCGAGAACGGCACGTGGGTCATGTCCGCTTTCGTCGCTTGCTTGAACAGCTCGAAGGTCAAGTGGTGGGGCGTACCATTGCCGGGGGACCCGTAGTCCACCTGACCAGGCTTTTCCTTGGCAAGCTTCAACAGCTCTCCAACGGTTTTCACACCCAGGCTCGGATGCGCAACCAGCGTCAATTGTCCAATAGCCACCGGTACAACGGCGTCCAGGCCATTGATCGGATCGTACTGGGCCTGGGGACGCAAACTTTTGTTCAACACGAGCGTATTGGCCACCAGCATCAGCGTATAACCGTCCGCGGCAGCGTTCTGCACATAAGCCGTCCCGATGCCCGTGCTTGCGCCAGGCCGGTTCTCAACCACCACGGCAACGTCCCACTTCGCTCCTAATTGCTGGCCCAGCGCACGCGCCAGAATATCGGGGCCCGTACCGGGATCGTAGGGAACCACGACACGAACGGGCTTGTCCGGGTAGGCTGCGAGCGCCGCTCCCGTCATGCCTGCGATCCCCATCAGCAGCGCTGACAACACTGTCATTTTTTTCATTTATGTCTCCAAAATTTCTAATTTTGACTAGTCAACTTTTATGTTTCGTGATTTTGCAACGGCTCCGAAGCGCGCCGACTCGGAACGCAAGGCTTCCAGAAAAGCACCCGCTTTCAATGCCGGAGCAAGCTCCGCACCATTAGACAAGATCGTTTTTTTCAGCGGTTCCGTATTCACCGCCCTGATAATCTCCGCATTCAGCTTTTCCACCAGCTCAACGGGTGTTCCAGCAGGCGCAAACACGCCGAACATGGACTCGGCATTGAAATCCTCAACGCCCAGTTCACCCAGCGTTGGCACATCCGGGAAGGCTGAAACACGCTGTTCTCCGCCGATGGCGATCAATCTTATTTTTCCGCTGCCAAGATGATTGAGGCCAACGCCGGGATCAAAGACATAGTCAAGCCGCCCCGCGAGCAAATCCTGCAGGGCGGGCGCAGCGCCTTTGTAAGGCACATGCACCGCCGACGTATTGGTTTTGGCCTTGAACATCTCGCCCGCCAAATGCGGCCCGCTTCCATTGCCCGCCGATCCAAAAGACATTTTCGCGGAGTTCTTTTTGACGTATTCAATAAACTCCTTGCCATCCTTCACCGGCAGATCGCTTCGAATCAGCAGATACTGGATACCACGCGACACGGCAGCCACCGGGACTAGATCCTTGAACGGATCCACAATCATTTTTGAATAGACCCAGGGACCAATGGAGAACAAGGTTCCCGCGCTCACCAGCAAGGTATAACCGTCCGCCGGTGATTTAGCGACATATTCAGCACCTATGCCACCTCCCGCGCCAGCACGGTTTTCAACCACTATCGGCTGCTGAAGATGAGTGAACATGGGCCCGCTCAACGCCCGGGCCACTACATCCACAGCGCCGCCCGGCGCGAAGTTGACAACCAGCCTGACAGGCTTGCTGGGCCAATCCTTCACGTCTTCGGCGGAAGCCGCGGCAAATGGCGTGCCCAACATCATCCCGCCAACCAGCCATCCATAGGCGATTTTGTGTATTTGCTCGTATCGCATAACCCCTCCTCTTGTGAAGAACGCCGCCCGTATCGGCTGGCGCTTCTCCGCCACCATACGGGGGCACCTGCGGTGCCATATTCAAAATTTGCCTCGCTTGGCCTCGTCCTGAAGGATAAGCCCGGGACTTAAAACAGTGCCTGCGCATTGTTTTAAGCCTGGCGCATCCGAGCGGCATGTAGGCCGCGAGCTGGACGAGGCTGGCGCCTAGGCCAGATGACCAAGCACTCAACTCACCAACACTTCAATCAATCTCGGACGGTCACCGGAAAATGCAGTCTCCAAGGCTTGCCTGAACGAACCGGCGTCAGCCACCCGCTCGCCGACGCAGCCTTGCCCAGCAGCGAGCGTGACAAAATCCAGTCCTTTCAAATCGCAGGCCAGCGCTTCCTCCATGTCAAACACCGCAGCGAATTTCTTCAACGCCGAATAACCCCGGTTGTTGACAATGACAAAAGTAATCGGCAACTGGTGCTCCACAGCGGACCAGATCGCTTGAATCGCATACATGCTGGACCCGTCGCCAATCAAGGCAATGACGCGTTTGTCAGGTTGCGCCATCGCTACCCCAATGCTCGCGGGCAGCGAGTAACCCAAGCTGCCGCTGCTGGCCGTGAAAAAGGAGCCTGGCTGCACGCAAGGAAGATGCTGCTGGATTTTTTCCCGGCTGCTTGGCGCCTCCTCAACGATGACGCTATTGGCTGGCCGCGTTGCCGACAGCACGTGGAGCAACGTGTCCACATCAAGAGATTCAAGGTCATTCACCGCACGCCGCTCAGGCAGTCTGCTTGCCGTCATGGGCGCGGACTGCCGAGCCTGGCTCAGTTCAAGCAAATCGGCCACGGCGGCCTTGATACTCGACAGGATCGAGGTTCCAACCGGGCTTCTTGCGCAAGCGCTCGGATCATCGGAAATATGGAAAACCTTCGCGCCTTCCGGCACGTGCGGACCGCAGCCTTCCACGTGATAAGTGAACAAAGGCGCCCCAATAACAACAAGCAGATCGCTTCCTTGCAGCGCCTCGACAATCCCCGCGCGGTTACGCGGCAGGAATCCGCCAAACAGCGGATGATTCTCGGGAAAGCAGCAACGGCTTGACGCAGGAGCAACCCAAACCCGGGCCTGATGACGCTCGGCCAGCTCAACCATGGCTTGCCAGGCTCCTTCTTTATCGACACTGGACCCGACGACAAACACGGGCTGGCGGCTTTCCTGCAAGGCCGACGCCACCTCATGCATGGCCCGTTTACTCGCTCTGACGTCGAAATCATAGGGCCTTGCCCTGACTGGCCTGGTCAACACAGCCCAATCGTCAACAGGCACGGAAACCAGAACCGGGCCCTGCGGGGGCTGCATTGCCATGTAGAACGCACGCGCAAGCATTTGCGGCACATCTTGTGCGCGGGCAGGCTCACAGCTCCATTTCACATAGGGTTTTGGCAGCTCGCTTGCCTCGGCGGAAGACAAATACGGATCAAACGGCAACATCGAGCGTGCTTGCTGGCCGGCGGTAATAATGAGCGGCGTCCCATTGCGGTAGGCCGAGAAAATGCTGCCCATGGCATGGCCAACCCCCGCAGCCGAGTGGAGGTTGACCAAAGCCGGACGGCCTGACGCCTGCGCAAAGCCATCCGCCATCGCCACCACCACCGCCTCGTTCAGACCAAGAACATAGCTAAAGTCTCTAGGGAAATCCCGGAACATCGGAAGTTCCGTCGAGCCAGGGTTACCAAACACCCGATCAAAACCAAGGTCTCGGAAAAGCTGGAAAGCAGCTTCTCGGACCGTCACTATTTCTGGACTGGTCTGCTTCGTTGATGCCTCTTCGAGGAGAAGGTCTGCTTCTGTTTTCACGGTTCAATCCCTTGTGCCAACAACGCTTGGATCTCCTGCGCATCAGGAGAGCTCGAATAGCCTTTCAGGGCTTGATTGTTATGATAGGCATCCCCGCGCATCAGTTAGATGTGGACCTTTTATCAATTGATGAGTGACCCACATGAATATCACCAGTCGGCAGCTTGCCGCTTTCGTCAGCGTTGCCCAGCTCGGCAGCTTCACGCGCGCCTCGGAAAAAGCCCACATGACGCAATCGGGCCTGAGTATCATGATCCGGGAACTGGAAGGACAGCTTGGGTGCCGCCTGTTCAACCGTACCACCCGGTCTGTCAAACTCACCGCGGCAGGAGAACGCCTGCTCCCCTACGCCATCAGCGCTACCGAAGGCCTGGCCACGGCGATGGCGGACATTGCCAAGCTGGAAGTGGAGCATCAACGCGCCTTGCGCATCGGATGCACACCCATGTTTGCGGCCTCCTTTTTACCGATCATCTTTCAAGACTTTCAGGAAGCGCATCCTCACATCACGCTGCAACTCATTGATGCCGACCCTGCGCTGATTCAGGAGCACGTCAAAAGCGGTGATCTCGACTGCGGCCTGGGCGTCTTTTACAAACCCATTTCAGGCATCCAGCGCACACGCATCTTTCGTTCCAACTTCATCTATGTCAGCGCGTCCACTGAGAGCCCATCACCCCTGCCGCTTTCGGAACTGCCCTCGTTGGAGTGGCATGACCTGCCAAACCTTCCCTTGCTCAAGCTCCCAGTGAGCAGCCCAATCCAGCAGTTGGTCGAGCATCAGATGCAGGCGTTCTGCCTGGAACGTCAGGTGCACGGACACTTCAACCATATTGAAACCGTCATCGCCATGGCGGCCGCCGGAGTTGGTGGCGCCGTCATTCCGGCTTTCGCCTGGCAGAAATGCTGCCACTACAATGTGGCGGGTGCCGTGCTGGTCAATCCGATCACCACGATGGACTTCTATCTCATCACCGCGCGCGGACGGCTGCCCTCCGACTCCGTCATCGAACTGGCGGACATGCTTTCAGCTACGCTGAAAAGAACGCTGCCTCCGCATCAATAAGCCCTTTTCCTTCCCCGCATTCGGCGCATCACAAACTCACAATCACGCACCATTTTCCCGTTGATCGCGGCCGGGCCCAGTGCTATACCTTGACCCAGCAATCACTTGTTCCTGACAGTTCAAGGGCGGGCCTGAACCATGATTGAACTCTTCACCGACCCCGCAGCCTGGGTGGGTCTTGCCACGTTGATCGTGCTCGAAATCGTCCTGGGCATCGACAACCTGATTTTCATTGCCATCCTGACCGAAAAGCTGCCGCCGCACCAGCGCGACCGGGCCCGCATCACGGGCTTGAGCTGCGCCCTCTTCATGCGTCTGGCACTGCTGTCGGCCATTTCCTGGCTGATCACGCTGACTACACCGCTGTTCAGCGTCTTTGGCCACGGGTTCTCGGGACGCGACCTCATTTTGCTGCTGGGCGGCCTGTTCCTGCTGTTCAAGGCCACGCGCGAGCTGCATGAACGGCTTGAAGGCGGCACGCATCAAGGGCCTGCGTCGGCGGGCTATGCGAGTTTTGCCGTGGTCATTGCCCAGATCATCGTGCTGGACGCGGTGTTTTCGCTGGACTCCGTCATCACCGCCGTGGGGATGGTGGATCAGCTTCCCGTCATGATGGCGGCGGTCGTGGTGTCGATTGGCGTCATGCTGGTCGCCTCCAAGCCGCTGACCCGCTTTGTCAACGCCCATCCCACCGTGGTCGTGCTCTGTCTGAGCTTTCTGTTGATGATTGGCTTGAGCCTGGTGGCTGAGGGCCTGGGCTTCCATCTGCCCAAGGGCTATTTGTACGCCGCCATCAGCTTTTCAATCATGATCGAAGCCTTCAATCAATTGGCGCGGCGCAACCGGCTCAAGCAGGACGCGCACCTGCCTTTCCGCGAACGAACGGCTGACGCCGTGCTTCGCCTGTTGAGCGGCCCCAGGGAGCAAACCGACACCGCGCCGAAGCACCCGGCCGCGCCCGCCTTTGCGCCAGCGGAACGAAGCATGGTCAGCGGTGTGCTGAACTTGGCCGAACGCTCGGTCCGCGCCATCATGACGCCCCGCCAGGAGATTTCCTGGATAGACCTGACTGAGCCGCCCGCCAGGCTTCGCGAGAAACTGCTCGACACGCCACACAGCCTGTTTCCCGTCAGCCGGGGCACGCTGGATCAGGTAGTGGGCGTGGCCCGCGCCAAGGAGCTGCTGGGCGACCTGACCCAACGGGGAGCCATCAACCCCGATCATCTGCATCCGCCGATTTATGTACAGGAAGCCACCAAGGCCATTGATCTGATCGACGTGCTTCGCCGCGCGCGCGGCCAGCTCGTCCTGGTCAACGACAACGCGGGAAAGATTCAGGGCCTGGTTTCTCCCATTGATCTGCTGGAAGCGATTGCGGGCGAGTTTCCAGATGAAGACGAAGTCCCTGAGATTCAGGAAAACGGGCCAAAACAATGGACGGTATCCGGTCGAACCGACCTGCACCAGCTTGAGCAAACCTTGCTGGTGCGCGGACTGGCGCCGGAAAACGGCGGCAGCGCCACCCTGCACGACTGGATCCGGACGCGCCTGGGACGCCCGCCTGAACAGGGCGAGCGGATCACCGATGAACAGATTGAAGTCCAGGTGCTGGACATGACCGGACAACAGGTCACGCGCGCCGTGGTGCGCCTGCTTGACACCCCGGCGCCAACGTGAAGACAGCGGTGATGCCGCGCCTCAGGCCAGCGCAAGCTGCCTGATGCTGTCTTGCAGCTCCTGCTCGCTGCGTCCGCCATGGGCGCCCGGATAGCTGAGCCAGCGTTTCTCCAATGAGGCAAGCGCCGCGAACAGCGCGTGGCAACCTTCACGGTCATGCGTTTGGCGGCTGCAATCACCTCTGGATGCCAATCGATCCGGCCCACCTCGGCGTCCCTCCCGCCAACGACCGAGTAAATAAGCAAATCGTGATCATTGGGATTACGAAAACCCCGCATGAGCCCGATCGGCACCGAAATGCAATCCCATTGATTCAACACCAATTGATGCTCACCGTTCTCACCCCAGAAAACGATCATTTTCCCGTTTAGAGGGAAAAAAACTTCCTCCGTTTTGTGGGCATGCAAAATGGCGCCCTGCCCAGGCGGGACCTCGATCAACGACACGCCAAAGCGGTGTTGCCCCTCAATCGCGGGTGAAACACCCGTGTTTTCCAGCACGCTTTTATTGATCAGCTTATAAAGCCGTTTTTAAATCCCGGCAGGCGGCCATCATCAGCGGCCCCAAGCCGCAACTGAACATTCGCCTGACGCCGCTCTTCGATGAAAAAATCTGCGCGATCGGGCCTGCCGCGGACAAAAGGCTCGACAAGCGCGTTCTCTCGGTCAAGCACATGCGGGATATCCC
>JBAYOI010000028.1:0-18582 GCA_041678365.1 Pigmentiphaga sp.
AATAAAATCTTGCTAATGAAATCTTGCCAATAAATTAAGGCAAGCCTTGTATTTTCCCTGATTCCCCGGGGTTTGGCAAGAACCGGCCTGGCTTGAATAAGGAAAAGCCCGAATCCGCCCTGCACATTGAGACGGCCAGGCAACAAAATCGCCGCCCGACACGAATTTCACTTGCCAGCACCCATCGGTGCTGTATATAAATACATTACTGGATAAAAAAACAGCAGTCAGACGCAACGGCTGCGCCACGCATGAGGGAACTATGCCCAAGCTCACTGCCAGGCAACAACAAATCCTGGATCTGATTCGCCAGGCCATCGCCACCACGGGATTCCCGCCCACCCGGGCTGAAATCGCTTTTCAACTGGGGTTTCGCTCGCCCAATGCGGCGGAAGCCCACCTGAAGGCCTTGGCCAAGAAAGGCGTGATTGAACTCACCGCCGGGACGTCGCGGGGTATTCGCGTCGTGCAATCGGACCCGGATCTTGCGGAAAATGATTTCCTGGACTTCCTCTCTTTGCCGTTGATCGGCCGGGTCGCCGCCGGTCACCCGATACTGGCCGCGCCCAATATTGATAAATCGCTGTCCGTGGATACCTCCCTGTTCGAGCAGATCCCGGACTATCTGCTGCAGGTGCGCGGCTTGAGCATGAAAGACGCGGGCATTCTTGAAGGAGACCTGCTGGCGGTCAAGCGCAGCAAGGAAGCCCGCGACGGCCAGATTGTCGTGGCCCGCCTCGGCGACGAAGTCACGGTCAAGCGCTTCGAGCGTCTCCCCAACGGCGTCCGGCTGCACCCCGCCAACCCGGACTTCCAGCCCATTGACGTCCCCGCCACAGCGGAAGACTTTGAGCTGGAAGGCATTGCCGTCGGCCTGATCCGGAACACCCTCATTCATTGATTGACAGGAGCCGCTCATGGCGCACTCACTGATGACCCACCCGCTTTCCCAATCCACCGGCTACGATGAGCTGGACGGCCTGTTGCCTCAAGGCGGATGGCCGCTTGCCGGGCTGACGGAAGTGCTGGCGGAAACAGACCCCATTGACGCGCTGAACCTGCTTGCCCCCATGTTCAAGCAGGCACAGGCGCAAGGCAAATCCATTGTGCTGCTGGTTCCACCCTCGCTCTCCTATATGCCGATGCTGGTGCGGCACGGGCTGGATCTGCGCACGATCAAGATCGTTCGGGAAAATGAACCGCTGGCGGAACTGGATCCGCTGACCGGCGCCTTGCGCGACGGCAACCTGGCTGCCTTGGTCTGCCTGGTTCCCGCCAGTGCCGCCGCCGTTCAACGCGCCCAGCGCCAAAAACTCAACCGGGCGGCCAAACTCGGCCAGCTCAGCGTGTTCCTGATTCATAGCCACGGAATTGGTGAAGCGCAGGACGCCGCATTGCGGCTGTTCGTGTCCAAACGCGCCAATTCGCTTCAGGTCCGCCGCATCACCAGCACAGCCCACGAAGCATCCACGCTGGCGCTACCGCTGCAAGCGGCGCCGCTGCGTCAGCCTTGGCCAAAAGCGGCAGCTGTTGCCGAGCTGCGCCCTGCCCAGGCCGCCGCCCTGCCCCTGCCCACTGAACCCGAGCGTTTGCCGCGCCGAGGCTGGCCGTTTCGCCACAAACCCAAGCCACAACAAGCTTGCACGGGCTTGTTCAAAGGCGGCTGGACGCGCTGGGCGGCCTGATCAGGCCTTGCGGTCCGACCCCTTGCGCTGGCGCACGGTTTCAAACATGCAGAGCGCGGACGCCACACTGACGTTCAAGCTTTCCACAGCGCCCTGCATCGGGATGCGCACCAACTGATCGCAGGTTTCTCGCGTCAGGCGGCGCATGCCCTCGCCTTCCGCGCCCATGACCCAGGCAATCGGCTGGGTGGCGTCCACGTCATAGATAGACGCCTCCGCCTGATCATCCGTCCCCACCACCCAGACGCCTCGCTCCTTCAGCGCCCGCATCGTACGCGCCAGGTTCGTGACGGCCAGATAGGGAACCGTCTCGGCGGCGCCGCAAGCGACCCGCGCCACGGTCGCATTCAGTCCAACCGCCCGGTCCTTCGGCGCCACCACGGCGTGAACGCCCGCGGCATCGGCCGTCCTCAGGCAGGCGCCCAGATTGTGCGGATCGGTCACGCCATCCAGCAACAGCACGAAGGCCAGGGTCTCCACGTCATCAAGCACTTCATCCAGGTCCATGGCCAGCGGCACACTGGCCGCCATCGCCGCCACGCCCTGGTGGCGCTGGCCGCGGGCCATGCCATCCAGGCGCCCGCTATCCACCGGATGCACCTTGCAGCCCGCGTCCTGGGCCCGCTCGATCAACTGCTGCATGCGGCCATCCTTGCGGCTCGCGTCAATGTAGATTTCCTTGATCGAATCCGGGGCATGGCGCAACCGTGAAGCCACCGCGTGGAAACCGACCAATACTTGGGTAGAACTCATTTTTTCATCCTAAAAACAGGACAAGGCCAGCCTGGGCCAGCCTTGTCCGTGAAGAAGCCCGTTGTCTGATGGCCGGGGCTTCTCCGGCGCCGCATGATTATCGCCGATCAACCCCTCGGTTGCCGGGATATTTTTGCCAACGCATCAGCGAGCGGACCTTTTCTTGGCGGCGGCGCGCTTACCGGTCCGCAGTCCCGTCGTTGGGGCCGCACCCGGCGTCTTGACCGTGATGGTCCCTTTCTTTTTTGCGGGCGGAGGCAAGCGGGTTTCCTGCTGCGCTTCGCTCTGCTTCTCGCTGCGCTCCGCGCTGGTACGCGGACCCTGCCGGGAGACGCTGCGCCGCAAGGCCTGATGCCCCACCCCTTGCACCAGCTTGAATTCCATGCGGCGGGAATCCAGGTCAACGCGAACCAGCTGAACCTGGACCTTGTCGGTCAAGCGGAACCGGGTGCCGGTCCGTTCGCCGCGCAACTCATGCATGACATCATTGAACTGGAAATACTCCTGCCCCAGTTCGGAGATGTGCACCATCCCTTCCACATACAGGCTGTCCAAGGTCACGAACAGGCCGAAAGACGCCACGCCGGTCACGGTGCCGGTAAAGATTTCGCCCAGCTTGTTCTGCATGTACGAACACTTGAGCCAGGCCTCCACGTCGCGGGACGCGTCGTCCGCCCTGCGCTCGTTGGCCGAGCACACCATGCCCAATGCATCCCAGGTTTCCTCGGCCTGCTCCGCCGCGCCGCCCGCCTGTTTCACCATTGGCCGGGGAACGTAGCGTTTTCTGGAGATCAAGGCCTTGATGACGCGGTGCGTCAACAGATCCGGATAGCGTCGAATGGGCGAGGTGAAATGCGTATAGGCCGGATAGGACAGACCGAAGTGGCCCACATTGTCCGGGCTGTACACCGCCTGCTGCATCGAGCGCAGCGCCATGGTCTGGATCAGCGCCGCATCGGGGCGCTGCTTGGCTTGCGTAAACAATTTGGCGTAATCAGCGGGCGTGGGTTTTTCGCCCCCTTCGAGCGTCATGCCGATGGACTTCAGGAAATCCCGCAGCGCCGCCAGCTTTTCAATGGTCGGGCCTTCGTGAACCCGGTAAAGCCCTGGATGCTTGCTGCGCTCCATGAAGTCGGCCGCGCAGGTGTTGGCCGCCAGCATGCATTCTTCAATCAGCTTGTGGGCGTCGTTGCGCACCAACGGCACGATGGTTTCAATCTTGCCCAGCGCATTGCTGACAATTTTGGTTTCCACGGTGTCAAAATCCATCGCGCCACGCTGCTGGCGGCGCGTCTGGAGCAATTGATACAGCGAATAGAGGTTATGCAGCTGCGGCAGCACCTTGGCATGCTTCAAGGCCGCGGGTGAAGCCGGGCTCTGCAAGGCGGCCCAGACTTCATCGTAGGTGGTGCGGGCGGCCGAATAGATCACGGCGTTATAGAACTGATAGGCCTGCACCGTGCCCGCCTTCGCGCCCGAAGCGGGAATGACCATATCGCAGACCAGAACCAGTCGGTCTTCTTCCGGGTTCAATGAGCACAAGCCGTTGGAGAGTTTCTCCGGCAGCATTGGCACGACGCGGCGCGGAAAGTAAACACTGGTGCTGCGTTCGAGCGCATCGTGATCGAGCGCGCTGCCCGGGGTCACATAGTGCGCCACGTCGGCAATGGCCACCAGCAGCCGCCAGCCAGGACGGCTGCGTGAGCCATTGCCCAGCTCCACCGGCTCGGCATACACGGCATCGTCAAAGTCGCGCGCGTCTTCGCCATCAATGGTGATGAAGGGAACGTCGCGCAGGTCCATCCGTCCCGCCAGATCGGTTTTTCGAATCCGCTCGGGCAGCTTGTCGGCCATGGCCAGCGCGGCTTCCGAGAACTGGTGCGGAATCTCGAATTTCCTGACTGCGATTTCAATTTCCATGCCGGGGTCGTCAACGTTGCCGAGGACTTCCAGCACCCGCCCCACCGCCTGCGTATGGCGGGAGGGATGGGAAATGATTTCAACCGTCACCACTTGGCCGGGCGCGGCGTCGCCCAGCTCCTCCGCGGGAATCAGTACGTCATGATTGATGCGCTGGTCTTCAGGGACCAGCAGGAAAACGCCGCGCTCCGAAATCAGGCGCCCGACCAGCGTCTGGTTGCGCCGTTCGAGCACCTCAACAATCAGGCCCTCGGGCTTGCCCCGGCTTTCATGTCCGCTCAAACGGACCAGCACCCGGTCTCCATGCATGACTTTTTGCATTTCAGTGGACGATAAATAGACGTCTTGCTTGACGCCGTCGTCACGGATCAGAAAGCCAAAGCCGTCGCGGTGCCCCTGCACCTTGCCGGGAATGAAGTGCTGCGTGCTGGCCAAACGCAGCATGCCTTTCTTGTCACTGCTCAATTGTCCGTCGCGTTCCATCGCGCTCAAACGACGATTGAAGCCAATGCTTTCAACGGAGACGTCAAAGTGCGCAGCCAGATCTTCCGGCGATAGCGGCTGCTTCGTCTGTCTCAAGACTGACAGGATGTCTTCCCTGCTCGGCACCAATGGGTCGTAGGCGGGCGGGACAGGGGTGGGATAGGGAGTTTTTTTTGCCAAAATTTTTGTTTCTCTATATAATTTAAATCTTCGCTTTTGCAGCGCAACTGTATAGCAAAAACCGGTTGAGCAGCAGAAGCCTGAAGAAATGTGACACAAACAATGTGGCACAAAAAACAGAAGCAAAGAAGTACAGCGGAAAATAAAGCAGTGCCCAGGTGGCGGAATTGGTAGACGCACTAGTTTCAGGTACTAGCGCTGAGAGGCGTGGAGGTTCGAGTCCTCTCCTGGGCACCACTTCTTTATTTTTAAAGCATTGTGTTCGTACTGTTGTTGTACCAAACCATTGTTCTACCAACTATTAAAGCTTGGTTGAACCTTGATAAAAACTCGCCGCGGCGAGTTTTTTCGTTTCTACAGCGGCGCATGGAAATAGCTGTCAGTGTAGCATGCAGCCCTTTTTCCTCGTGGCGTATACCTCGCTCAATTGGCGGCAAGCCGCCCCAGCGATTCCACACTGAAACGGCTCTGCATCTGCGCCATCCAGGCAGGTAGATCCTTCGCCTCCATCGGGTGGGCAAACCAGTATCCTTGCGCCGCGGGACACTTGTGCCGCACGAGCAAAGCACACTGCTCGGGAGTTTCCACGCCTTCGGCCACCACGGACAGATTCAGGTTCTTGCCAATCCCGATGACGGTCAGCACCAGCGCTTTCAGCCGCTCCTCCTTCAGGCATTGATCAATGAAGCCGCGGTCAATTTTGACCTCGGTCACCGGCAAGGTGGCCAGGTTGGACAGGCTGGAATAACCCGTGCCGAAATCATCGATCGACAAGCCAATACCAAGCTGGTGGATGCCTTGCACCACGTCGAGCATTTCCGGTGTCAGCGCCAGCGCGGCGCTTTCCGTGATCTCGATCGTCAGGCTCTTGGCGGGCAAGTCCCATTCCCGCAATAGCTTGGCCACGAAGGCGGGCAGGCTTCGGCTGCGAAAGCTCAGCGGCGACAAATTGACCGACACCACCGGCACAGCCAGGCCCTGCTCCCGCCAAGCATGCATCTGCCGACATGCTTCACGCAAGGCCCAGTGGCCAATGGCCTCGATCTCGCCAATTTCCTCGGCCAAACTGATGAAACGCTCCGGAGAAATATTGCCGAACTCCGGGTCATGCCAACGCGCCAAGGCCTCCACGCCATACAGGCTTGCGCTATCCAGCCGCAATTGGGGCTGATAGACCAATCGCAGCTCTTTGGGAATGGCGCGGCGCAAGGCCGTCCCAAGCAGCAGCCGCTCGCGCGCAACGCGGTTCATGCCGTCGCTGAAGAACAGATAATCCGCCCCGCCCGCTTCCTTGATCTGGTCCATGGCGCTTTTGGCGTTTTGCAGCAGGACGTCGCGATTGGCCGAACCAGTCGGGTAATGACTGATGCCAATACTGACGGTCAGGTCCAATGAAAACCCGGCCACGTCAATGGAAACCTTGGTGATCTGCTGAATCCGCCGGGCAATCTGCGCGGCGCGGTGCACGTTGCAGGCGGGTGCGATCAGTACAAAAAGATTGGCTTCCGGCCGCGAAAGAAACAGGCCGTCACGCAGCAGGACACTGAGCCGATTGCTCATCTCAAGCAAGGTCTGGTCACCGGCGGCATGGCCGAGGGTATTGTTGATGTCTTTGAAGCGGTCAAGGCCGATATAGAAAAACGAGATCTCCGGCACCTGCTCCTGGCACAGCAGATCATCAATATAACGGTGCAGCTGTTCCCGGTTCGGCAGGCCGGTCAAGGCGTCAAACTGCACCAGGCGGTTCAAGCGCTGCTGGTTTTCTTCCCGTTCAATGGCCAATGAACACAGGTGCACACTGGCCTGGGCCACGCGCTCCAGCTTGACGCCCGGCTTGTCGTCCTGCTGAAAATAAAAGGCAAACGTCCCCGCCACCGTGCCGTCGCGCAGCTTGACCGGATAGCTCCAGCAAGATTGGCAGTTGGGCGGCAGCGCCAAATTCTGAAAGCGCATCCAGGCGGGATCCGTCTTGATGTCATCGGTCATCACCGGCTCACCGCGATAAGCGCAGATGCCGCAGGTGGCCATGCCTTCGCCGATGACGGCGCCCGCCAGGCCCGACCCGTAGGACCTGTCAAAACTCGGCGCGGCCCAGGGCCACAAGCGGCCGTTCTCAACCCGGTTCAGCGCGACCAGCACACCGGGGATGATCGACTCGATCTGCTGGCAAAGAAAGTCGCCAAGCGCCTCAAAGGACAGATTGCTGGTCAAGGCTTCCAGCACGTCGCGCTCAAGGCGCCGCAACTGGCGCTCTTCCGTGACGTCGGACAGGACCGCGACCAGATTCATCAACGCGGCCGTTGCCTCATTGAAAACCGGCGTGATCGAAGCCCGCACCCAGCGCTCCTGCGGATCATCGCTGATCACCCGCATGTCTTCGGTAAAGTTCGAGACATGCGCCGTGCGCCAGACATCCTGCTCGTCAAGCAAGGCGCGCAGACGCGGCCCTTCCAGAAAATCGCTGATCCGCCTGCCGATCGTGTTTTCAATGGACTGATGGCACATCTGGGCAAAGGCGCGGTTGGCCTGAACAATGCGGTGCGCCTTGTCCAGCGCGAAAATCGGACGGTCCGTATGCGTGACGGCCAACAGCAGCAAGCGGTTTTCCTCATGTTCGGACTGTCCGCGATCCGTTCCGATCATGCCCGCCCTCGTACGTCCACCCGCCATGTCTCACCTTCCAAGACGCTCTCCTCTTCCGTGTTGGTCCGGGCCGTGCGCATCAGCCTGTATTCTTCGCAACAAAAAGGCCAATTATTTCATTTGTTGCAGAAAAATGCTTTATTTGGAAACTTTATGTTTCAAAAAGAGGCGGTGACGATCTTCTTAGTTGTCTTCCATTGACGGAAAATGCATGAAGAACAGCACACAATGCAAGAACATGGCGGACGCGGCGGACTGGCAATCAGGGCAAGGAAGACCGCTGCGCCAGCCAAGCGCCAACGTCCATCGGCTTCAGCGGCCGGGCGTACAGATAGCCTTGCGCTACCGGGCAGCTATGCTGAGTCAGCATTTTACTCTGTTCCAGCGTTTCGACCCCTTCGGCCACCACGGTCAGATTGAGATTCCTTCCGATGCCGATCACCGCCAGGGCCAGCGCCTGGAGGCGGCTTTTCTCCACACATTGCTCAATGAAGCTGCGATCGATCTTGACTTCGCTGACCGGCAGATTCGCCAGATTGGACAGGCTGGAAAACCCCGTGCCGAAATCATCCACGGACAAGCCGACGCCGAGCCCATGAATCGCCTGGACCACGCTCAGCATCTCCGGCGTCAACGCCATCGCGGCGCTTTCCGTGATTTCAATCGTCAAATGCCGCCCGCTCAGCCCCCGCTCGTCCAGCAGCCTGGCCACGAAGCCGGGCAAAGCGGCGTTGCGGAAACTCAGCGGAGACAAATTCACCGATACCATCGGCACACTCAAGCCCTGGTCACGCCAGACCGCCAGTTGCCCACACGCCTCACGCAAGGCCCACTCCCCGATGGCCTCGATTTCTCCGATTTCCTCAGCCAGACCGATGAAGCGATCCGGCGGCACCGAGCCGAACTCGGCGTCATGCCAGCGGGCCAGGGCCTCCACCCCATACAGCTCACCGGTATCCAGCCGGATCTGCGGCTGGTATTCCAGGGTCAGGCTGCCTGGAATGGCGCGCCGCAAGGCCGTGCCAAGCAAAAGGCGTTCACGGGCCAGCCGGTTCATGCCTTCGCTGAAGAACAAATAATCCCCGCCGCCCGAGATCTTGATCTGATCCATGGCGCTTTTGGCATTTTGCAGCAAACTGTCCCGGTCCCCGCTTCCCTCACTTTTCTGATGGTGGGTGATGCCGATGCTGACCGACAGCGCCAGCGAAAAGCCAGATACGTCCACCGGCTCAGCGGTGACCTGCTGCAGGTGCGCGGCAACGGTCGCCGCGCGCAGCCCATTGCAGTCCGGCACGATCAGTACATAAAGATTGGCTTCCGGTCGGGACAGAAACTGCTTGTTGCCGAGTTTTTTCCTGAAGCGGTTCGCCATTTCAACCAGGGTTTGATCCCCCGCGGCATGGCCAAACGTATTGTTGATGTCCTTGAAACGGTCGAGGCTGATATAGAACACGGACATGGACCGATAATCCGCCGAAGCCAGCAGCTCATCCAGATACTGATGCAGCTGGCTGCGATTGGGCAAGCCGGTCAGCGCATCGAACTGCGCGAGTTGCTTCAACCGTTGACGATTCGCTTCGCGTTCAATGGCCAACGCGCATAGATGTACGCTGGTCTGGGCAATGCGCCTGAGCTTGGCGTCGGGCTCTTCCCCGGGCGGCAAGTAGAAGGTCAATGTGCCGATCAGGCGATCGTCACGCCGCTTGACCGGATAGCGCCAGCACACCCCTGCCCGGCCCGGCGCAAGGGAATGCGTTGGCAAGGTCCACAAGCGCTCCGCCAGCAGCTCATCGGCCTCGGCCGCTGGACCCGGTACCGCGGATTCCGCAGCCGGTTGAAAGACCGGGTCCGCCGCGGACTCGTCGGCATTGCTGGATACCTGCAAACTGGGCGCCGCCCACAACCTCAGGCTGTCGGCCTCCAGGCTGGCCAGCGCCACCCGCACGCCGGGCGACATCGCTTCAATACGCTGGCACAGCAGCGTGCCCAAGGCCTTGAACGACAGACTGCCAGTCCAGGCTTCCAGCACGTCGCGCTCAAGACTGCGTATCTGGCGCGCCTCGGTCACATCGGATAAGGCCACCACCTGATTCACGAGTCGGCCGTTTTGATTGAAAATCGGGTTGATGGACGCCCTGACCCAGACCTCCTGGCCATTGCGGCAATAGGCCTGCATTTCTTCGGCAAAGTCGAGCTTCTTGACACCGTACTCCCGCGCACTTTCCAGCGCCTTCAGGTCAATGGCCTGGTTGTCAAAGAACTCGCCGGGCGATCGGCCAATGACCGCCTCGACCCGGCAGTCGAAAAGTTCGGCAAACGCCCGGTTGACCTGGACAATGCGCTGGCGCTCATCCAGCACGAAAATCGGCCGTTCCGTATTGTTGACGGCCAGCAGCAGCAAACGGTTTTCTTCGCGGCGCGCAACGTCTTCCGACACATCCCGGGCAAATGCCATGTAATGGATGCGCCCGCGGATATCGATTTTCGACAGGGAAAAAGAGGCCCACAAGGTTTTGCCGTCCTGACGCTCCAGCAAAACGTCACGGCTCATGCCCACCACGCGGGGCTGCCCTCCTGCACGGTTTTCCCGCATATAGTCATGGTGGACGCCTTGCAGCGATTTGGGCAGCAAAGGCCGCATGTGATGGCCCAGGATCTGCGCTTACTCAATGCCCCACAAGCGCTCGGCCGCGTGGTTGAAATACAGAACGCGGTCATTTTCATCAACCAGCACCGTTGCCAGGATCGATTGATCCAGCGCACTGGTTAGCAGCCGCAGGCCTTTTTCCAGCACAGGCGCGGTTTGATGCTGATTCTGACTCTTCACGGTTGAACCTCATGCGGGTCGGCTTTGCCGAGCAGGTTGAGCACGGGCCTGCGCGCAAGCCCCGCCGTTCACGGCGGGATCAAGCGAGGCGATTTTCTAATGGCGCGGTAAATCCGGGCGTGTCTTTTGCTTTATTTTTTGCTCAGACTCGCATTGAAGTGCGCGGCCAGCATATTCAGGCTGGCCACATGCTGTCCCACTTTCCCGGTTTCGTCCTTGGCCGCCGCACTGGCCTTTACGGCTTGGTCGGCGCTGTTCTTGAGCACTTCCATCTGCTCATCCGTTTTCTTGCTGAGGCCGAACTGCTCTTTCATTGATGAGTCCACATTAATGGCGAGTTCGGAGATGTTCTCAACCGATTGCAGAATCAGCCCGAACGCCTGGTCGGCCTCATCCGCCAGCTCGACGGTTTCCTCGGATGCGCGCACCCCTTGCTCAATGGCCCGGACGCAGGCATGGGTATCCTCCTCCAGGCCCTGAATGATGCCCCGGATGTCGCGCGTGGATTGCTGGGTGCGCTCCGCCAGCTCGCGCACCTCGTCCGCCACCACCGCAAACCCCCTGCCCGCCTCACCGGCCCGGGCCGCCTCGATGGCGGCGTTGAGCGCCAGCAGATTGGTCTGGTTCGTCACTTCTGTGATGACGTCGATGACGCTGCCGATGTTGATGCTGCGTTCGGCCAGGGCCGACACGGTTTGGCGCGTGGTTTGCAGCGAGCTGGCCAGTTGATTGATGGCGCTGACCATTTGCCCCAACTGTTCGCGGCCTTGCAAGGTGGCCGAGCGCGAAGCGCTGGATGCCTCGGCGGTCTGCGCCGAGATCTCAGCAACTTCAGTCTGGCTGTCCAGCAAGCGCGTCATTGCGCTGAAAATATCGGTGACGTGTTGCCCTTGGCTCTGGATCGCCTGGTTCGACTCTTCAATGAAATCATCGCTGCGACGCTTCGAGCGCTCCAGATAGTGGCAGGTGTTTTCAAGACGGGCGATGACGGCCTTCATTTCAGACAACTGCGTCCTGCCCGCTTGTTCAATGCTGGCAAACTCATCCTTGCGGCCGCTATACAGGTAGGTCATGGCCGCGCTGCCGACGCTGTCCCGGGACGCTTTCCACAAGCGGCGAAACGGGCTCAACAAGGCCCAGCTTGAAAGCACCGCCAGCACGGTCAGCATCAAGCCAAAGGCGCCGATTGCCGTCTGCCCCGCGCCGACACTCCACAAGCTCAGCAGCAGCGGCGCAAGACCCGCCGCCAGCAGCAGGCGGGCCTGCCACGGCAACCTCGTCCGGTAGCGCTGCGCCGCCTTGCGCGGCGCCGTTCGCCAACCCTGGTAACTGCGCTCCGCCCGCATTTTGGCTTCGCTATCCGGCAGCACGCGCACCGACTGATACTCGATCATCTGGCCCGATTCAAAAATCGGCGTGACATAGGCATCCACCCAGTAATAAGCGCCGTTCTTGCACCGGTTCTTGACCAGCCCCTTCCAGGACCGGCCCGCCTTGATCGTCTTCCACATGTCTGCGAAGGCTTCGCTGGGCATGTCCGGGTGGCGAATGATGTTATGCGGCTGGCCGAGCAACTCCTGGCGCTCGAAACCGGAGACTTCAACGAAGTCATCGTTGACAAAGGTGATGGTACCTTTCAGATTCGTGGTGGTGATCAGACGGTAATGCTCGGAATAGCTGATTTCTTGATCAGTGGTGGGCAGGTTCTTTCGCATGGTCGTCGTAAAAGGTGATGAAAACGCATCACCGTAGCGTATTTGCGCCTAGTGCAAATAGGTTGCTCTGATTTTTACGAGTGAATGTTACATTGTCTGCAACAAAGCCAAAACCAGGTTTGATCATTGTTCATGATTCAGATCAGCAAAGACGTATTTGCTTGTCTCGGTACTGGTTATCTCGGATGAATTTGGACGCTCCGGTGCCGTTATTGATGGGGTTTATCTGGCAATAAGAAAAAATTTGCACAAAACGTTTTTCCATGCGTATAATTACATTCTTTGCTGCTCAGGCAATTGTTGAAAAACAAGCGCCGGGGCTTGATACCAGAAGCGCCAGTCAGACTGGAAGCAGCAATGGCAGTAAAAAAGCCCAGATGGCGGAATTGGTAGACGCACTAGTTTCAGGTACTAGCGCTGAGAGGCGTGGAGGTTCGAGTCCTCTTCTGGGCACCAATACTTAAACGGCAGCATGGATCATCCATTGCTGCCGTTTTTTATTGCGCTTCCCCTAACGCGGACAGGAACGAGCCCTGCTCGTGACCCACGATCTTCATCGGCGATCCTTCGCGGGCAGAGAGATTGCCCCTGCAATGGAAAAAACAAGGCCTTCCCGGTTTCCACGGGGAAGGCCTTTGTGGTTGCGCAGGCAAGACGCCTGCGCCAAGCATTGCCCTCTTCAGGCTGGCGTGCTCTGCCCTTTCCTGATCCACGCTTCGAGCTGATACGGACGCAGACTGTCGTAGTCCTCGAAGGGCTGATGGATCCAGGGATTGGTGGGCAGATGCTGGACGTAGTAGTCGGGCGTCACGGTGGAGTGCCCCTTGAACCACAGCACCGCGGTTTTCATCTCCGTGATTTCTTTGAACTGCTTCAGCAGATGCTGATGGACGCGGTCAAAGGTCAGACCCGTGTCCACCATATCATCCACCAGCAGCACTTTCCCGGACAAGGTGCCCTTGGTGATCGTGATGAACTGCGCAATGTCCAGCGTGCCTTGCTGCGTACCCGCCGCTTCACGGTAGCTGCTGGTGGCCAGGATGCCGAGCGGCACATCAAAAATCCTGGACAGCACGTCACCAATACGTACCCCGCCGCGTGCCAGGCAGACGATCTGATCAAAAGACCAGCTGGACTGATGCACTTGCAGCGCCAGCTTTTCAATCAAGTGGTGGTATTGGTCCCAACTGACCCACAAATCGGTATCGGAGTTCTGATTGCTGCTCATGGCGATCCCGGGTTAGGCCTTGAACGGGTGGCGCAAGACAATGGTTTCATTGCGGTCGGGGCCGGTGGAGACCAAGTCAATGGCCACCTGGCAAACCTCTGCAATACGCTCCAGGTAGCGGCGCGCATTCTGCGGCAACTGATCGTATTGGGTCACGCCCACGGTGGAATCGCTCCAGCCCGGCAGCGTTTCAAACACCGGCACGGCCCTGGCCACGGCGGCGGCGCCAGCAGGCAGAACATCCGTGAATTTGCCGTCAATTTCATAGCCAACACCGATCTGGATGCTTTCCAGACCGTCAAGGACATCCAGCTTGGTGATACACAGGCCGGAAATGCCGTTGATGCGGATCGAGCGCTTCATGGCCGCGGCATCAAACCAGCCGCAGCGGCGCGGACGCCCCGTGACGGAACCAAACTCCTTGCCGCGCTTGGCCAGTTGGGCGCCGATCTCGTTGTCAAGTTCGGTCGGGAACGGGCCGGAACCCACACGCGTGGTGTAGGCCTTGGTAATGCCCAGCACATACTCCAGCGTTTGCGGGCCAACCCCGGCGCCCGCCGCCGCTGCGCCGGACACGCAGTTGCTGCTCGTGACGAAGGGATAGGTGCCATGGTCAACATCAAGCAGCGCGCCCTGCGCGCCTTCGAACAGCAGTTGGCCGCGCTGGCTGGTGATCTCATAGAGCAAGCTTGATACATCAGCCACCATCGGCTTGAGCACCGCCGCCAGCGCCAGCGCCTGCTCACGGACGTCATCAAGCTTGATGGCTTCCGCACCCAGGTATTGCGTCAGCTGGAAGTTGTGATAATCCAGCGCCTCTTCCAGCTTGGCGTTGAAGACCGCCTCATCATAGAGGTCCTGCACACGGATGCCGCGGCGGGCAACCTTGTCTTCATAGGCCGGGCCGATGCCACGGCCGGTGGTGCCGATTTTTCCCTCGCCCTTGCGGGCTTCGCGGGCTTGGTCAATGGCCACGTGATAAGGAAGAATCAGCGTGCAGGCTTCCGAGACCTTGAGCCGGTCGCGCACTTTGACGCCAGCCGCTTCAAGCTCCTCGATTTCCTTCAGCAGGGCCTCCGGAGACAGCACCACGCCGTTTCCAATGAAGCAGGTCAGCCCGTCGTGCATGATGCCCGACGGAATGAGCCGAAGAATCGTTTTGTTTCCGTTGATCCAGAGGGTATGTCCAGCGTTGTGGCCGCCCTGAAACCGGACGACGCCTTGCGCGGATTCCGCGAGCCAATCAACAATCTTACCCTTGCCTTCGTCACCCCACTGGGTGCCGATAACGACGACATTGTTAGCCATGCTAGTTCTGCTTTCTCTAGAGTGCGCACAGGAAACTGGCGCACGGATTTCAATATGCGGATCAGGATCCGCGTGAAGTGGGCGATGTGCGCTTACTGAATGGGTTGTACCTGCCAACCCTGCTCGTTGAGAACCAGTTCCCGATCACACTCGAACTCCTGGTGTTCATTGTGCTGATCCGGGAAAACCTGGACGACGATTTCGCCGGTCTTGCGCAAAGCGCGGACGGCGTCCTGCAATGAAGCCTCCAACCCCCACGGGGCTCGGATCGCCTTGCTGGGCTGGGCCGGTTCCAGCAGTCCGGCCAGCTCGCGCAGATCCAGACTGAAACCGGTGGCGGGCCGGGCGCGGCCATAGACCTTGCCGACGTCATTGAAACGGCCGCCGCGGATGACCGCATTGGGCCATCCTTCGCAATACACGGCAAAAAATACGCCGGTGTGATAATGGAAGCCGCGCGCGTCGGCCAGATCAATGCCGACCGGAGCATCGGGAAAGGCGGCCGCCAGCGAGGCCAGCTCATCCAGCGCCTTGGTGATGGCGGGCAAGCCCGGCAAGACGCGGCGAGCCCGCTCCAGCACGGCGGGAACGCCGCCATACAGGGTGGGCAAAGCCTGCAAGGCCTGTGCGCAGGTGTCGGACAGGTCCGCGGACAGCTCGGCCAGGCCGGGCACGTCCTTGTCGCGCAGGAGTTTGAAAATGACTTCACTCTGTTGCTGCGCCACCGGGTCCAGCGCAAGAATGGCGCGCAAGACGCCCAAGTGGCTGAGCTCAAGGCGATAGCCGTTGATGCCGGCTTTCTGAACGCTGGCCAGCGCCAGCTGCATGATTTCCAGATCCGCTTCCGGCCCGGCGTGGCCATACAGTTCCGCGCCGATCTGCAACGGTTCGCGCGTAGCCCACAAGCCACGCGGCAAGGCGTGCAGGACGCTGCCGTAATAGCACAGGCGGGTGGTGCCCGCCCGGTTCAGCAAGTGGGCGTCAATGCGGGTCACCTGCGGCGTCATGTCGGCGCGGACGCCCATCGAGCGTCCGGACAGTTGATCAACCAGTTTGAAGGTGTGGAGTTCCAGATCGCTGCCACTGCCGGACAGCAAGGAGTCCAGATACTCGACCAGCGGCGGCATGACCAGTTCGTAGCCGTAGCTGCGGTAAATATCCAATAGTGACCGGCGCAACTCTTCGATGCGTCGTGCCTCGGCTGGCAAAATGTCCGCCAGATTCTCGGGCAACAACCATTTACCCATGCGTGGGATCTCGTAAGGTTTGAAAACAGTAGACGTAAAAAAAAGCGGGTAACAGGATGCACTCCGTGCAAGCCCATCAACCGCTGCTTCCAAGCATCGGCGCGTTTCTCGTGAAAACGGAAAAACCCCGCCTCTTGGCTTACACGGTATTGTCCACTCGAACCGCGACAAAATCAAGTCAGGAGCCCGGAATCCGCGTCCAAAACCCTGATTATTCGGTATTTTCCCACATTCCGCCCCCGCCGCCGCAGCCCGGTCCCGGCAGCGAGAAAGCCCCCCTTCTCTGCCTATAATGCTTTCTTCAGATTCCTAGGAAATCCGCTTTTCATGTCTTCCCTGTCCACCCCGGTTTCACCTGGGATCCATCTTCAGCGCGTTGACCTCCTGCAACAGGGCAAGCCGTTTTTCAAGCAGCTCGACCTTGCCTTGACGGAACATCGGATCGGCATCATCGGCGACAATGGCGCCGGGAAATCCACGCTGTTCAGATTGATCGCCGGGCTGGAACTGCCCGATGGCGGAAAAGTATGGGTACACGGGCACGAGACCACCGATCCGAAGAAGATGCTGCCTTCGGTGCTCGGCGTCATGTTCCAGAACCCGGATGACCAAATCATTTTTCCCACCGTCCTGGAGGAACTCGCCTTCACGCTGAACGCGCAGGGAACACCCCGGCGCCAGGCGCGCGCGCTGGCCGAGATCTTCCTCATTGAACAGGGATGGGGCGCGCTGAAAGACCGGGCCGTGCATAGCCTGAGCCAGGGCCAGCGGCAATACGTCTGCTGGCTGAGCCTGAAGATCGCCCAGCCCAGGACGCTGCTGCTGGACGAGCCCTTCTCCAGCCTGGACCTGCCCGGCCAGATCCTGCTGCGGCGGCAGATCGATCAGGCGCCGCAGCAGATCATCATTGCCAGCCACCAGCTGGAGCCGCTCCAGCCTCTTGAACGGGTGATCTGGCTGCATGAAGGCAAGGTCCATCTGGATGGCGATGGCGAGTCCGTCTGCGCGGCCTATCTGGCCGACCTGCCCCGCCGCCTTGAATCCCGTTCTCTGCTCACCTTGTAGGCCAGCGCATGGGTTCTTTCTACAGTCCCGCCCCCACTTGGCTGCATCGCCTGCCCACCAGCGTCAAACTGCTGAGCGTACTGATCGGCGGCAGCCTGCTGTTTTCCACCCGCGACCTGACCTTGCTGGGGACGATCCTGGCCGGGCTGCTGCTGGCCTGCTGTAGTCTTGGCAAAGCGCGGGAAACGTTTCTGTTCGCGTTCAAGGCCGTCCTGGTCAGCGGTTTCCTGGTGCTGATGCTGCATGCCGCGCTGGGGCAGCCCGAGATGGGACTGCGCATTGCCGCGCGGCTGACCTCGGCCAGCCTGCTCGGCTTTCTGCTGGCCGTCAGCACGCCGTTCTCATCCTTGCTCGATACCCTGGAAACACTGTTGCGGCCCTTGCAATGGCTGGGCGTGAACCCGGCGCGCCCGACCTTGATGATCGGCATGATGCTGCGCTTTACCGAAGTCTTCTTCCTGAAGTGGAAAAAGCTCGATGAGGCCTACCGGTTGCGGACGGGAAAACGCGGCTATCATCAACTCCTTTCTCCGCTTTTGATGCACATGCTGCGCAGCATCAATAAAGTCGGTGACGCTTTATTTTGCCGCAGCCGGGATTGACGCCGCTCATGAAAATCGACTCACGCTCTCATCAACTGGCCAAAATCACCTTGTTCGCGGCGCTGATGGCCGCACTCGGCCTGATCCCAAAAATTGATCTTCCGTTCGGCGTGCCAGTCACGCTGCAATCGCTGGGCCCGATGCTGGCCGGCTGTCTGCTCGGTGCGCGCCTCGGCCTCCAATCCCAGGCACTGTTCCTGTTCGCGGTGGCGCTGGGCCTGCCCTTGCTGGCAGGCGGGCGCGGCGGTCTGGCCGTGTTCATGTCGCCCACCAGCGGCTATCTGATCGGCTTCCCCCTGGCGGCGTTCACCTGCGGCTTGATCATGCAGCTGTGCCGCGCCCGCAGCCCTAAAATGGTTGCGCTCCACGCTTTTTTCGCCTGCCTGGCGGGCGGCATTCTGGTCCAGCACGCTTCGGGGGTGATCGGCCTGGTCCTGCTGGCCGGCCTCAGCGTGAAGCAGGCGCTGCTGGCCACCTTGATGTTCGTGCCGGGGGATCTGCTCAAGTGCTGCCTGACCGGCCTGATTGTTCACACTGTGGTGAAAGGCCTGCCCGACTGGAGGATCCAGCGTTGAGCTTTACATCTGCTTGCGAACCGCGGCCGCCCTGTCCGTAGGAGCGAGCCCTGCTCGCGAACAGTACCGTCTAAGCCTGTTCGCGAGCAGGGCTCGCTCCTACGGACGGGATGTAAACAGCAGCAGCAAAACGCCCCCAGAGGCCAAAAAAACGCCAGCAGTTCACAACTGCTGGCGTTTTCATATTGTCCAGATCAATCGGACTTAGTTCGTGCCGCCCGCCGGTGACTTCATGAACCGGAAGAACTCGGCGCTCGGGTCCACGACCATCACGTCATTCTTGCTGGAGAAGGCACCGCGGTAAGACTCCAGGCTGCGATAGAAGCGATAGAAGTCATGGTCCTGCCCGAT
>JBAYOI010000029.1:0-18059 GCA_041678365.1 Pigmentiphaga sp.
CTCGCAAGCATCGTGATCTGGATCCTGCTCCAGAAACGCTCACCGCTGTCCACGCTGCTGTGGGTCATGACCCTGGCCTTGCTGCCCTATCTCGGGTATGCCGTTTATTACTTCTTTGGCCCGCAGCGGCTCAAACGCCAGCACTCCAAGCGCCTGCGCAGCCGCTTGAATCTGTCCGGCCTGGCCGACACCACGCGCGCCCGGCAGGCGCAGCTGGAATTTTCTCCCGCCACACTGCGCTTATCCACCTTGATCCGCAATACGGCGGGTGCCCCGCTCTCGGCCGCCGACGACGTGCGCCTGCTGTCCGGCGGCGGGGAGACCTATGACGCGTTTCTGGAAGCCATTGCCGACGCGCGGGACCACATTCACGTCGAGTTCTATATTTACGAACCGGACCAGACCGGCAAGTCGATCCGCGATGCCTTGATCGACCGCGCCCAGAAAGGCATCACGGTGCGTTTCCTGGTAGATGCGCTCGGCTCGGCGCGTCTGGGCAGAAAATTCCTGCAGCCCATGCGCGAGGCCGGGATTGAGGTCGGATTCTTCCACCGGGTCCGGATCGGGCGCCGCATCCGGCCCGTGACCAACTACCGCAACCACCGCAAGATCCTGATCTGCGACGGCCGGATCGGTTTTACCGGCGGCCTGAACATCACCGACGACGAAAACGAACGGATCAACCCCGACACGGCCTACCACGACGCCCACATTCGCATCGAGGGCGCGGCGGTCCGCTGGCTGCAATTGATTTTCCTTGAAGACTGGACCTACTCAACCGGCCAGCGCATCCGCCAGGAAGAAATGGACGCCTTGCTGCCCGAGCTTCCGCCCGGCCCATACAGCGTGCAGATTCTGAGTTCCGGCCCCGATGATCCGCGCGAGTCTATCCACCGCACCCAGGTTGCCGCCATTGAAGCCGCCCAGGAACGCGTCTGGCTGACAACCGCCTATTTCGTGCCGAGCGAACCCGCGCTGACCAGCCTGACCAATGCCGCGCTGAAGGGCCTGGACGTGCGTCTGCTGGTGCCTGCGCGCGGCGACTCGCGCGTGGTGACCGCGGCCGCCCGCTCTTACTTCGCCGAGTTGATGGAAGCAGGCGTCAAGGTCTGGGAGTTCCAGGACCGGATGCTGCACTCCAAGACCCTGTTGATCGACAACGATTATTCCTTCATTGGCACCGCCAACTTCGACAACCGCAGCTTTCGGTTGAATTACGAAGTGCAGGCCCTGCTCTACGGCCCCACCGTGGCCAAGCAGTTCGGACGGCAGTTTGAGCAGGACCAGAAACGCTCAATCCGCGTCAATCCAAAAAAGAAGGATCCCTGGTGGCGCCTGCTCGGCGATGCCGCCGCCCGGGTATTGTCACCCATTCTGTAGGAGCGAGCTCTGCTCGCGAACCGTTTATTGTGAAAAATTCGCGAGCAGAGCTCGCTCCCACAGCGCGGATGGCCGCGAATCAATGCAGATCCAGGCCGCTCTGGTAAGCCTCAACAAAAGCGTCAAAATCCATCTGCGGCGCTTGCTCCTGTTCCCGCATGGCTTCCAGCGATTGCTCGACTTCCGCCTGGAAGCTGGCCTGCTGCGCCGCTGACAATGCGGTGTCCCGCAAGGTCCGGGCATGCGCCTGGCTCAAGGCCAGGGTGTAGGCCTGCAAGCTCAGTCCGCTTTCCTTCAACGCGCTCAGGAAGCGCGCCGACGGCGTCAAGGCAACGTCTTCCACCTTATCGCGCTGCTGCGCCACACTGCTGGCGTAGGCCGTGCCGCCATAAGCCTGATCCAGGACCTGCGCGCACGCGCCAATGTCCGTCAGCAACTGCTCAGCCCATTGCCGCATCGGCAGCGCCACGCCTTGACGATTCAAGGTCAGGCCGGGCTCACGGCCCCGCTTGACCACCGTCATGAAGTTCTGCGCGCTTTCCGTGCAATGCCCGCCTTCCGCAAACAGGGGGCTGTCTTCAAGCATGCAATACAGCAGGAAGGCGTCCAGGAAGTGCGTGGTGCTGGCATTGATGCCAATCGGCGAGAACGGATCCACGTCCAGGCAACGCACCTCGACGTACTGAATGCCCCGCTCAGCCAGCGCATGCAGCGGGCGCTCGCCGCTGGCCGCGACCCGCTTGGGACGGATGCTTGAGTAGTATTCGTTTTCGATCTGCAGCACGTTCGCATTCAGTTGGAGCCATTCGCCATTGCGCTTGACGCCGATCTTTTCATAATCGGGCCAGGGCTGGCTGACCGCTTCATACAGGCGCAACACATAGGTGGTGAGATCGTTGTAGCAAGGCCGCAATCCGGACTGCACCTTGTTCTGGTAGCCCAGGTCGCTCATGCGCAGGCTGGTGGCGTACGGCAGGTACAGCGTGGTGGCGTCCAGCGCTTCCAGCGCATGCGGACGATCCGCCATGAAACTGCTGGCAATGGCGGGAGACGCGCCAAACAAATACATCAGCAGCCAGCTATAGCGATTGAAGTTGCGGATCAGGCTGACGTATTGCTGCGACTGCCGATCTTTCTGTTCCGAACATCCCTCCCCCTGGCCCAACGCGGCCAGCAGCGGTTCGGCAAACGAGAAATTGAAATGCAGGCCCGCAATGCACTGCATGGCCTTGCCGTAGCGATGCGCCAACCCCTGCCGGTACACCGCCTTCAGGCGGCCGATATTGGAGGTGCCGTAATAGCCGACCGGAATGTCGGTCTCGGCGGGCAGCTCACAGGGGACGGACTGCGTCCACAGCACTTCGTCGCCGAGCTTGTCATGCACGAAACGGTGGATATCCGTCAACTCCTGCAGCAGCGGCCCATGGTCGGCATGCGTGCCGGTGATCAGTTCAATCAAGGCTTCGGAAAAATCGGTCGTGATCCGGGGGTGCGTCAAGGCTGCGCCGAGGGCCGCCGGATGGGGCGTCAAGGCCAGGCGCCCGGATTGATCGACCCGCAGGCTTTCCCTTTCTATCCCATGCAAACTCCGTGTCAGCAAGTTGAGATGCTCAGGGCGGTTCAGCAAAAAGGCGAGGCGGCGATCAAGGGTGGCTGTCACGGAATTCCTTCAAGACATCAGGCGAAAGCACCTGGGTGGAGCACATTATAAAGAGCTTCTGCCGGAAAACGCGGAAGCGCCGCTCGGACGCTTCCGCGCCCGGGCTCAGTTCACCTTGCGCCGCTGGAGCAGCAAATTGAGCAGGATCGCGCCAAAGGTGGCGCAGCCAATACCGCCCAGGCTGAAGCCCCACAGGTTGACGGTGAAATCGCCCGCGCCCAGAATCAGCGTCACCGCGGCAATGATCAGGTTCCGGTTCTCGGAGAAATCGACCTTGTTCTCAACCCAGATCCGCGCCCCAGCCACCGTGATCAAACCAAACACGACAATCGATACACCGCCGATCACCGCCACCGGAATGGTCTGGATGACGGCGCCGAATTTCGGTGAAAAACCCAGCACGATCGCAAACAGCGCGGCAATCACGAACACCAGCGAAGAGTAAATCCGCGTGACAGCCATCACGCCGATGTTTTCCGCATAAGTGGTCAACCCCGTGCCGCCCGACGCGCCCGACACCACCGTGGCAATGCCGTCGCCCAGGAAAGCGCGCCCCATATAGGGATCGAGGTTGCGGCCGGTCATCGCGCCGACCGCCTTGATGTGCCCAAGGTTTTCCGCCACCAGGATGATCGCCACCGGCGCGATCAGCACCATGGCCTCCCAGCGGAAGACCGGTTGCTGGAAGGTGGGCAGTCCGAACCAGGCGGCCTCGGCCACGATGCCGAAATTGACCGGAACGCCGAGCCCGAGGCCATTGGTCAGCACGGCGTAAATCAGATAGGCGATGATCAGACCGACCAGGATCAACAAGCGCTGCACCATGCCGCGCGACCAGACCGCCACGCCGCCCACGCACAGAACGGTCAGCAGCGCCATCCAGGCATCGAAGGTATTCGCGGTGGCGCTTTTGACCGCCACCGGCGCGAGGTTCAGACCAATCACGGCCACCACCGCGCCCGTGACGACCGGCGGCATCAGCCGATCGATCCAGCCGGAGCCGGTCCACATGACGATCAGGCCGATCAAGGCATAGACCACGCCGCAGGCGATAATGCCGCCCAGCGCGACGGGAATGTTGAGATTGGCCCCGACGCCGCCATAGCCGGTGACAGCGATGACCAGGCCGATGAAGGCGAAACTGGAGCCGAGGTAGCTCGGCACCCGCCCCCCCACCACCAGAAAGAACAACAGCGTGCCGATACCCGACATGAAAATAGCCAGGTTCGGATCAAAGCCCATCAGCAACGGCGCCAGCACCGTTGCGCCGAACATGGCCACCACGTGCTGAATGCCCATTGCCATCATGGCAGGCCAGGGCAGACGCTCGTCCGGCGCCACCACTTCGCCCGCCTCCGTGCGTGCTTTCAAGCGCCACTTCGGAAAGTAGCTTTCGGACATGGTTATTCTCCCTTTACCTATACCGGTGGATGAAATAAAACTTGCGCAAGTGTACGGAGAGCTGCACAGAACTGCCAGTGCTCTTTACACTGATGGGGATGCCGTAAACTTTTATTTTCTGAACGGACCGCCGCCGCTGCCATGTCTACTTCCGACTCCGCTCCCAACCCCGCCCTGCTCGCGCTGGCCAACAAACTGTTTGACCTGGCCAGACAAGGCGATACCGCCGCGCTCGAGCCTTATCTGCGCGCTGGCGCACCCGCTGACCTGACCAATGACAATGGCGACAGCCTGATCATGCTGGCCAGCTATCACGGCCATGCCGACACCGTGCGCAGCTTGCTGCGCCATCAGGCCGACCCAAACCGCGTCAACGACAAAGGACAAACGCCGCTGGCCGCCGCGATCTTCAAGGAGCACGATGAGATCATCGAGGCGCTGCTGGAAGCGGGCGCCAGCCCCTTGCTAGGCAAGCCCAACGCCCTTGACTGCGCGCGGCTGTTTGGACGCGAGAACTGGGAGGCCCGCCTGCAGGAACAGACGCCCAGGCATTAATGGCGGTAGTCGCTCGGCACCACGCCCGCCCACGCCTTGAAAGCGCGCGAAAAGCTTTTGTCGGAGTCATATCCCACCAGATGCGCAATTTCGCCAATGCGATAGCCGTCATGCCGCAGATAGTGGGCGGCCATCTCCATTCGATAGCGCATCAGGAAAGCCATCGGCGACGCCCCGGTGGTGGCCTGAAAACGCTCGCTGAAACGCGCGCGCGACAGTCCCACCGCCGCCGCCAGCGTCTCCAGCCGCCAGGCCCGCTCCGGATAACGATGCATCAACAAAATAGCTTGTGAAACCTTGGCATCGCTCAAGCCTTTGAGCCATTGCTGCTGTTTTGCGTCGTCGGTCTCCAGCCAGCCCCGGACCAGATAGGTCAGCAGCAGGTCCACGCCGCGCGCCACCGAAATGCGCCACCCTGGCTCATGATTGACCGACTCCGCGATCAGCATCTCCAGCGTTGACACCAGCGACGACACATCGCTGACCTCGGTGGCGGACAAATGAATCAGCGGCGGCAGAATCTGCAATAAGGTATTTTTCTGGCGCGGCCCATACGAGACAATGGCGGTAAAGAGCTTGGTCAACGGCCCCGATTCCCCCATTGACACCACCAGGGGCCGCTCGCCCCGTTCACGCATGCCGGTCTTGGCCACCCAGTCTCCCAGGTGCACGGCGGGCAGATCGAGCCGGGTGGCGATCCAGTGCGGATCGCCTTGCGGCAGGAACACCACGTCGCCGGACGATACGTTGACCGGACTCCGCCCTTGCAAGACGATTTGGTACGGTGCCCCGGTGCTTACCCGCACCACAGGCCCCTCCATTTGCTGCGCATAAAAGCACCAATCACCCCGCAGGCTGAAGGTGCCCGTATTCGCGTCTTGCGCCTGATAATGACTGAGTACTTCACTGAGCAGATCCACCGGCTCTCCTTTCTTCGGGTTAGTACCAGGCGTCGGGCCAAACACGGCCACCCCGAGCCTGGGGGAAACCCTCAATCAGACGATTTGGGAGTTTAATCATACGTCATGAGGTACAGGCAAAGCGCATTTGCCCCGAGAATGACTTCGTTACGCAACATTGACGAGTACCCCATCATGACCCATTTGTTTTCCAAAACCGCGCTGGCTGGCGCGCTGGCATTGCTTGCCGCGGGCTCCGCATTCGCCCAGGCGGACGCCGCGTCGTTTCCCAACAAGATGGTCACCATCGTCGTCGGCTATCCTCCCGGCGGCGGCCCTGACCTGAGCGCCCGCCTTTACGCTGAAAAACTCTCGAAACGCTGGGGCCAGAGCGTCGTCGTCGAAAACCGCGCCGGTGTGTCCGGCATGATTGGCGCCAGCCACGTCGCACGCGCTAACGCGGACGGCCACACCCTGCTGATTGCCCCGAACACCTTCGTCTCCGCGCCGCTGTTCCTGCCCAAGGATTCGATCCGCGTCTACGCCGAAAAGGATTTCAAACCCGTCTTCGCACCGTCCAAGGGCGCGATGATCATGCTCGCCCATCCCAGCCTGGGCCTGAAGAACGCCAAAGACCTGGTCGAGCATCTGAAGAAGACCCCCAATGAAGCCTACGCCTCGCCGGGCGTCGGCTCGCCGATGCACATCGCCGGTGAACTGTTCAAACAATCCGCGGGCGTCAATATGATGCACGTGCCGTACAAAGGCGTGGCCCCGGCCATTGCCGACGTACTGGGCGGCCACGTCAAGATCACCTACTCCAGCACCGGCGCCGTGGCCTCGCACATCCAGAGCGGCACCTTGATCCCGCTGGGCGTCGCGGAGGAAGAACGTTCGGCCTTGACGCCGGATATCCCGACGCTGAAGGAGCAGGGCTTTGAGAACGCCAGCACCGGCGCCTGGTATGGCGTGTATGCACCGAAAAACACGCCGGATGCCATCGTCAACAAGCTGAACGAAGACTTCAACGCCATCCTGAAGGATCCGGACACCCTGGCCAAACTGAAAACCCTGTGGGAACAGCCGGTCGGCGGCCCGCCCAGCGTGCTGGCCGAACAGGTCAAGGCCGAGTACGAGCGCTACTACACCGTGGCCAAACGTCTGAATCTTCTCGAAGAATAGGAAGGGCCCCCACGCTGCGCCTTCGGCTTGCTGCCCCCCAGGGAAGCTGTTTCGCCTTGGGGCGGCCCGGCGGCGAAACGTGCCCCCACGCTGCGCCTTCGGCGTGCGTCCACCTCTTTACCATCAATCCCTCCGAAGCGATCAACGTCCTGTTGGTCGCTTCGTTCGTTATGGGCGCCCGCTTACGGGATGTGGGGGTATTCGCACGCGCTCCTCCCGCAGCGTTTACAATCGGGGGTTTCTGAATACTGTCTGACAGGTGCCTCATGACTCGAATGGTTCAATGCGTCAAACTCAAGCGCGAGGCGCAAGGCCTTGATTTCCCGCCCTATCCGGGCGAGCTGGGTACGCGTATCTGGCAAAGCGTCTCCAAAGAAGCGTGGGAAAGCTGGATGCAAACCCAAACCCGCCTGGTTAATGAAAACCGCCTCAACCTGGCGGATGCCCGCGCACGCAAATACCTTGCCCAGCAAATGGAAAAGTTTTTGTTCGAAGACGCCAACGTCGAAGCGCACGGCTTCGTGCCGCCCTCGGCCTGAGTGACCGGCTGGCGCGGGTCCGGCCATGCCGCCCCGCCCGGCCTTTCCGGAAGCCTTGCGGTTGACCGGGGCCCCTGCTATCTGGCGCCCCCCTCGGTCAGCGCCCGGCGGCAGCGCCTGCGCTGACACCCCTACCCTGACGCCCATGACCGCTACGTCCGCCTCCTCCTTTTTTGCCCTGATCCTGCAATCCTGGCGCGCCTTTCGCCGCGACTGGCGAGCGGGCGAGCTGCGCTTGCTGACCTTGGCGCTGATGGTTGCGGTGGCCTCCATCACCAGTGTCGGCTTTCTGTCCGACCGCATTGGACGGGCCATGGAACGCGACGCTGCCATGCTGCTCGGCGGCGATCTGGTGGTACGTGCCGATACGCCCATCCCCGACGCGTGGCAGCAGGAGGCCCGCGCCAACGGCCTGCAAGCCTCTCACAACATCCAGTTTCCCTCCATGGCCTTCGCCCCCGGCGAGGCAGGCGGCACGCCGCAACTGGTCGCCGTCAAAGCGGTTGACGCCAGCTATCCCTTGCGGGGCAGCCTGCTGATCGGCCAACGCGCCGACGCCCCCGGCACCGCCGTCACGCGAGCCCCCGAGCCCGGTACCGTCTGGATCGAACCGCAGCTGGCGCAGTTGCTGCAACGGCAAGTGGGCGACTCGCTCCAGTTGGGCGACGCGCTGTTGAAGATCGGCGCCTTGCTGCTGCTGGAGCCGGACCGGGGCATGAACTTCGTCAACCTGGCACCGCGCGTCCTGCTGCGGACCGAGGATCTGGATAAAACGGGGTTGATCACCTTTGGCAGCCGCGTCAGCTACCGCTGGCTGCTGGCGGGTGATGCCCCCACCGTCAACCGCTTCCAGCAATGGCTGGAGCGCCACCTCGAACGCGGCCAGCGGCTGGAAACGCTGGACGCCGGCCGCCCCGAGCTGCAACGCACCCTGGATCGCGCCAAGCAGTTCCTGTCCCTGGTGGCGCTGCTCGCCGCGCTGATCGCCGCCGTGGCGGTGGCCTTGGCGGCGCGGCGCTTTACCGCCCGGCACCTGGATGGCGTGGCCACCATGCGCTGCCTCGGCGTCAAACAAGCCACCATCACCCGCTTGTTCATGCTCGAATTCATCTGGATAGCGCTGATTGCCGCCGCGCTCGGCAGCCTGATCGGCCTCGTCACGCATTGGGGGCTGCTCTCGCTGCTCGGCCAGTTGGTGGGGCAGGAACTTCCCGCTCCGTCCTGGCTACCCGCCTGGCAAGGCTTCCTGGCGGGCGTCTGGCTCTTGTTGGGCTTTGCCCTGCCGCCGCTACTGCCCTTGCGCAAGGTGTCGCCGGTGCGCGTGCTGCGCCGCGACCTCCCGGTCAAGGCCAGCGGTGCGCCGCTGGCCTATGCCTTCGGCGCGCTCGGCTTTGCCGCCCTGCTGGTCTGGTTTGCCAATGACCTCCGGCTCGGCACCGTGATTGCAGGCGGCTTTTTCCTCGGATTCCTGCTGTTTGCCGCCGTTGCCGCGCTCTTGATACGCGGCCTGCAACCGTTGCGCCAGTGGCAGAGCCAGCGCATTGCCGTCAAATTTGCGCTGGCGGGCCTGTCGCGCCGCCAAGGCGCCACCATTGCTCAAATCTGCGCCCTGTCCATCGGCCTGATGGCCTTGCTGCTGCTGACCATCACCCAAACCGACCTGGTGGACGGCTGGCGCAAGGCGGCGCCGCCGGACGCGCCGAACCGCTTCATCCTCAATATCCAGCCGGATCAGCGCGCCGACGTGGCCGCACGCCTGCAAGCCGCGCAGCTCGACGCCGAACTCTACCCGATGATTCGCGGACGCCTGCTCGCCATCAACGGCCACGCCGTCCAGCTCACCGACTACGACGACGATCGGGCGCGCCGCCTGGTGGACCGCGAGTTCAATCTGTCCTATCGCGCCATGCTGCCGGAACACAACCGCATCGCAGCGGGACAGTGGTTCCAGTCCAGTCAGGAAGTCTCCCTGGAAACCGGTATTGCCGAGACGCTCGGCCTGCAACTCGGCGACGTGCTGCGCTATGACATTGCCGGTGTTCAACGCGACTTCACCCTGACCAGCCTGCGCGCGCTGGACTGGGATTCGATGCGAGTCAACTTCTTTGCCCTCATGCCGCCGGAGGCGCTGGATGATTTGCCGCAAAGCTTCATCACGTCTTTCCATCTGCCCGCCACGCAGGCTGGCCTGCCCGCCGAGCTGGTGCGTGACTATCCGAACCTGACGGTGGTGGACACCAGCAGTCTGCTCAGGCAGGTCCAGGGCCTGCTTGGCCAGGCCATCGCCGCGGTCCAGCTGTTGTTCGGCTTCACTTTGCTGGCGGGTTGCCTGGTCTTGTATGCCGCGTTGCTATCCAGCCGTGATGAACGCATCCACGAATCCGCCTTGCTGCGTGCGCTCGGCGCCACCCAGGGGCAGTTGGCGCAAGCGCAGCGCATCGAGCTGAGCCTGATCGGCGCGCTGGCGGGCCTGCTGGCCGCGCTCGGCGCCACGGCGGTCTCGATGGTGCTGGCCAGCACGGTCTTCCACTTCTCGCTGTCGCCGAATCCGCTGACCTTTGTCGCGGGCATTGCGGCGGGCGTGCTGTGCGCGTGGCTGGGCGGCTGGTTCGGCCTGCGCGGCGTGCTCAAGCAGCCGCCGCTGAGCAGCCTGAGAAATGTCTGATCTGTTGAAAGGAGCGCCATGAGCACCTCGTCTTCCCTCGACCCGTCAACGGAAAGCACGGAACCCGCGCCCACGCCTTTTGAGCAGTTGGGCGGCGAAGCCCGCGTCCGCGAACTCGTTGATCGCTTTTACGACCTGATGGACCTGGAGGATGACCTCCAGGCCTTGCGCGCCACGCATGGCGAGACGCTGGATAGTGCCCGGCAGAAACTGTTCTGGTTTTTGTGCGGCTGGCTGGGCGGTCCCAACCATTATGTGGAACGCTTTGGACACCCGCGGCTCCGGATGCGCCACCTGCCGTTCTCGATTGGCGACCTCGAGCGGGACCAATGGGTGACCTGCATGGGACGCGCAATGCAGGACATTGCCGTGCCTGAAGCCTTGCAGGATCGGCTGCTCGCCTCGTTCTACAACACCGCGGATTGGATGCGCAATCGTGCTTGACGGCTTGACGTGGCTGCTGGGCCTGAGCGCCGTGGCGTCCGTGCTCGCCGCGGGGTTTGCGCTGCTGGCCTGGCGGCGCGCCGCGGATCAGGCAGCGGCCTCCGAACTCGCCCGCCAGGCGTTGCAACAGGCTTTACGGGATCTGCGCAGTGAACTTCAGCAGACCATTCATCAAAGCGTGCAAACCCAATCCGACGCGCAGGACCGCCTGGCCTTGAACCTGACCCGCCAGCTGCACGAACTGACCGCGCTGAACGACCGGCGCCAGCATGAACTGCGCGCCACCGTGGACCAGCGGCTGCGCGAACTGCACACGGACAATGCGCAAAGGCTGGAGGCCATGCGCATGACGGTCGATGAAAAGCTGCACGCCACGCTTGAACAACGGCTGGGCGAATCCTTCAAGCTGGTCTCGGACCGGCTGGAGGCGGTGCACCAGGGGCTTGGCGACATGCAGCGCCTGGCCGCCGGGGTCGGGGACTTGCAGCGGGTGCTGACCAACGTGAAGGTACGCGGCACCTGGGGTGAAGTACAACTCGGCATGCTGCTGGAACAGGTACTGAGCCCGACGCAATACCAGAGCAATGTCAAGACCAACCCGCTGTCCGACGAATTGGTTGAGTTTGCCATCCGGCTGCCGGGTCAGGCTTCGGACCAACCGGTCTGGCTGCCCATCGACGCCAAGTTTCCCAAGGAAGATTACGAGCGCCTGCTTGACGCGCAGGACCGGGCGGACGCCGACGCGGTCAAGCAAGCGGGACACCAGCTTGCGCGCAGCATTGAGCTGGAGGCCAAGCGCATTGCCAGCAAATATATCTCGCCGCCGTCCACCACGGACTTCGCACTGATGTTCCTGCCTTCCGAAGGCTTGTACGCCGAGGTCCTGCGCCGCCCCGGCCTGCTGGACCGCTTGCAGGCGCTGCGCATCAATATTGCCGGACCGAGCAGCCTGGCCGCGCTGTTGAACAGCTTGCAAATGGGGTTCCGCACGCTGGCCATCGAGCAGCGCTCTTCCGAAGTCTGGAAAGTGCTGGGCGTGGTCAAGTCCGAGTTCAACAAGTTTGGCGCCTCGCTCGCCAGCGTCAAGAAAACACTGGAAACCGCGTCCAATAAACTCGGCCAGACCGAGCAGCGCACCCGCGTCATGTTGCGCAATCTGCAACAGGTCGAAGCCCTGCCCGCCGAGGGCGAACCCGGCCTGCTGACGGATATGCCACCGGACGACTCGGACGAGCCCACGCCGCCCGCCGCTTGAGCACCTGAAATGCTACATTGGGCACTCTTTGAACTTTCTTGATTTATTGCCCCATGCTCTCCCAACAGGAACTCAAGCAGCTTGCCGCCGACGCCGCACTGGAACTGGTTGATGAAGTGGCCGCGCCAGACGTCGTGATCGGCGTTGGCACGGGTTCAACCGCTGATTTATTCATTGACGGCCTGGCGCGCTTTGCCGGACGCTTGCGCGGCACGGTTGCCAGTTCCGAACGCAGCGCCCAACGCCTGGCCTCGCACGGCCTGCCGGTGCTGGATCTGAACAGCGTCACCCACATGCCGCTCTATATTGACGGCGCGGATGAAATCGACGCCAGCCTGGCCATGATCAAAGGCGGCGGCGGCGCGCTGACCCGGGAAAAAATCGTGGCCTCGGTGGCTGAACGCTTCATCTGCATTGCCGATGAAAGCAAGCTGGTGGAGGTCATGGGCACCTTCCCGCTGCCGCTGGAAGTCATCCCGATGGCGCGCGAAAGCGTCGCCCGCCAGTTTGCCGAGCTGGGCGGACAGGCCAAATGGCGCGAAGGCTTCATCACGGACAATGGCAACATCATTCTTGACGTGCATGGCCTGAGCATTGACCGGCCCCGTGAACTGGAGCAATGGGCCAACGCCATTCCCGGCGTGGTGACTTGCGGACTGTTTGCGCTCAAAGGCGCCGACGTCGCGTTGCTGGCCACGCAACAAGGCATCAACCGCCTGGAGCGTCCCCTCGCGGTCTGACAAACATTTGTCATATTGCAATGGTAGGATAGGCCATTTGCTCGGCAGCGTGCCCGACTCCCCATAACCCGTTGGTACAGAGGTTTGAATGAACGAACATACCCACAAACAATACGACGCCGAACTTGAAATGGTCCGTTCGCGTTTCCTTGAAATGGGTGGCCTGGTTGAGGCGCAGATCATGGGAGCCATCGACGGCCTGGCAAATGGTGATTTGCTGGCCCTTGAGCGCGTCATTGAAAAAGATGCCGAAATCAACCGCTTCGAAGTGGATCTGGATGAAGCCTGCAGCCAGATCCTGGTGCGCCGCCAACCCACCGCCGGTGACCTGCGCATGCTGTTCACCGTCATCAAGATGATCACTGACATGGAACGCGCCGGCGACGAAGCGGAAAAAATCGCCCGCATGGCCAAGCTGATCCATGAAGCGGGCCGCATGAACATGCCGTCGGTCGAGCTGTGGCACATGGCAAGCAGCGTCGTTTCCATGCTGCGCAAGGCCCTGGACGCCTTTGCCCGCCTGGACGCCCAGGCCGCCGCGCAGGTCGTTCGCCAGGACAAGAAGGTGGATGCCGAATGGCAGGGCGTATTGCGCCAGCTGATCACCTACATGATCGAAGATCCGCGCAAGATCACCCGTTCCATTGAGCTGCTGTTCATCGCCAAGGCGCTTGAGCGCATTGGCGACCACGCCAAGAACATGTGCGAACTGCTGGTCTACATGATCAAGGGCGAAGACGTCCGCCACACTGACGTGGAGAACGTCGAAAAAGAAGCGTCCAGCAACTGATTGCCGCAGACGCAAAAAAGCCTGGGTTAAACCCAGGCTTTTTTGTTGCTGTAGGAGTGAGCGAATGCTCGCGAATGCCCACAAAAAACCGGCTCGCGAGCATTCGCTTGCTCCTACAAAAGAACCTTTGGCACCCCACAGAAGAAGCTCGGCGATTCAGGACACCGCGGATCTGGCTTTGCCAGTCCGCCGGTGTCGCCCCTTAAGGGGCGTGCGAAGCACGTAGGGGTGGGCCCTTTTTACTCAGCCGCAGGCGCTTCTGTCAACAAGGCTTTCATTGACAGACGCAGACGGCCTTTGTCATCGGCTTCGATCACTTTGATCCGCACCACCTGACCCACTTTCAACACGTCGTTGATGTTGGCGATGCGCTGGTTGGCGATCTCGGAGATGTGCAGCAGACCGTCGCGGCCCGGCAGGACCTGAACGATGGCGCCGAAGTCCAGCAGACGCAGAATCGTGCCTTCATAGACCTGACCCACTTCCACGTCGGCGGTCAGCTCGGTGATGCGGCGCTGCGCTTCTTTGGCACGATCCAGATCCGCGCTGGAAATCACGATCGAACCGTCATCCGAGATGTCGATCTGCGTACCGGTTTCTTCGGTCAGCGCACGGATCGTGGCGCCGCCCTTGCCGATCACGTCACGGATCTTCTCGGGGTTGATCTTCATCGACAGCATGCGCGGTGCGAAGGCGGACAGCTCGCCGCGCGAACCGTCAATGGCTTCACGCATTTTGTCGAGGATGTGCAGACGGCCTTCGCGCGCTTGCGCCAGCGCCACCTGCATGATTTCCTTGGTGATGCCTTGGATCTTGATGTCCATCTGCAGCGCGGTGATGCCGTTGACCGTACCCGCCACTTTGAAGTCCATGTCGCCCAGGTGATCTTCATCGCCGAGGATGTCGGTCAGCACAGCAAACTTGTTGTCGTCCTTGATCAGGCCCATGGCCACACCGGCCACGTGGTCCTTGACCGGCACGCCCGCATCCATCATGGCCAGCGAACCGCCGCACACCGAGGCCATCGACGACGAGCCGTTGGATTCCGTGACTTCAGACACGACACGGATGGTGTACTGGAACTCTTCCTGCGTCGGCAGCAAGGCGGTCAGCGCGCGTTTTGCCAGACGGCCGTGGCCGATCTCGCGGCGTTTCGGCGAGCCGACCCGGCCGGTTTCACCGGTGGCGAACGGCGGCATGTTGTAGTGCAGCATGAAACGGTCGCGGTACTCGCCCATCAGCGAATCGATGATCTGCTCATCCTGCTTGGTGCCCAGGGTGGCAATCACCAAGGCCTGCGTTTCACCACGCGTGAACAAGGCGCTGCCGTGGGTGCGCGGCAGCACGCCCAGGCGGATCTCGATCGGACGCACGGTGCGGGTGTCGCGGCCATCAATGCGCGGCTCGCCGTTCAGGACCTGGGTCCGGACGATTTCCGACTCGAAATCGAACAGGATGTTGTCCACTTCGATCGCATTGGGCGCGTCGGTCTGGTCAAGCTCGGCCTGCGCCTTCAAGGCGGCCTGAACCGCGGCATGCACCTCACGGACCTGGGCCGTGCGGGTCTGCTTCTCACGGATCTGGTAGGCGGCCTGCAAGCCTGCGTAGCCAGCATTGCGGACCCGCTCGATCAGCGGCTCATTTTTGGGCGCGGCGGCCCAGTCCCAAGCGGGTTTGCCCGCTTCGCGGACCAGCTCGTTGATGACGTTGATGACGGTTTGCTGCTGCTCATGGCCGAACACCACGCCGCCCAGCATCACTTCTTCGCTGAGCTGCTGGGCTTCGGACTCGACCATCAGCACGGCTTCGGCGGTACCGGCCACGACCAGATCCATCTGCGAGCTTTCCAGCTGCGAGGAGGTCGGGTTCAGCACGTATTCGCCATTGATGTAGCCAACGCGCGCGGCGCCAATCGGGCCATTGAACGGAAGACCCGAAATGGCCAGCGCGGCGGAAGCGCCGATCATGGCGGCGATGTCGGGATCGATCTCGGGATTAACCGACACCGTGTGGATCACCACGTGCACGTCGTTGTAATACCCTTCCGGGAACAACGGACGCAGCGGACGGTCGATCAGGCGCGAGGTCAGGGTTTCTTTTTCCGAAGGCCGACCTTCGCGCTTGAAGAAACCGCCCGGAATGCGGCCTGCCGCATAGACTTTCTCAATGTAGTCAACGGTCAGCGGGAAGAAGTCCTGGCCCGGCTTGGACTTTTTTGCGCCGACGACCGTGGCCAACACCACGGTGTCTTCAATGGAGACCAGCACGGCGCCAGACGCCTGGCGAGCGATCTCACCCGTTTCAAGCGTGACGGTGTGTTGACCGTATTGGAAGGTTTTTGTGAATTTATTGAACATAAAAGGCGTCCTGTTCGGTTGCCCCTCTGATGCGAAAATGCCTGTGACAGGCAACCCTGACACAGGCACTCTCCAGGCTCAGAGGGCTGGTTTTCTCGTACCGGAGCCGCCCCACGCAAACGCGGGAAAGCTCCAGTCACTGGCGGCGGCGCCTCGTGCCATGGCATCAACCATGAAACACGGGCTGCCGAGCCCTTGCAAAATCACTTGCGCAGTCCGAGCTTCTCGATCAAGGCACGATAGGCATCCGCATCACGGCCTTTCAGATAGTCCAGCAGCTTGCGACGGCGGCTGACCATGCGCAGCAGGCCGCGGCGCGAGTGATGATCTTTGGTGTGGGCTTTGAAGTGGCCGGTCAGCTCATTGATACGTGCGGTCAGCAGAGCGACTTGGACCTCGGGCGAACCGGTGTCACCGGCAGCGCGTTGAAACTCGGCAACAATACCGGCTTTATTGATTTCTGATACAGACATATTCCTCTCCAGACTTGCGACAGGGCCGAGGTGCCCTGACGTGAGTAGTGATGGTGATTCGTAATTGAATAAAAAACGCCTGAGAACCAGGCGGCAGACAAGTATAGCGCACTTGCCTTGAAGTACCGAAGCAATTCTGTGCTTCTGTGGCAAGCACCGCAATACAAACGGAACCGGGGGCCCTACAATACATACGTGGAGAGGGGGAGAGAGCCCCCACGCTGCGCCTTCGGCTTGCTGCCCCCCGAGGGGGCTGTTTCACCTTGGGGCGGCCCGGCGGTGAAACGTGCCCCCACACTGCGCCTTCGCGCTTGCAACCAGATTCCTTGCGGAGAGACTTTATGCCTTCCCTGACCCGATCTTCCGTACTCAAAACAGGCCTGGCCGGGGTTTTCCTGAGCCTGCTTGCCGCCTGTGCCGGTCCTTCGTCCATTCAGCTTGGCACGCCGGTCCAGCAAGTGCTCACGCAGCAAGGCCAGGCCACGCTGGACTACCCGCGCCCCGGCGGCGGGCAGCGCTTCATCTGGAGCGGCCAGCCCATGGGCCAATTCACCTGGATCACCGATACCGACGCGCAAGGCCTCGTGATCGATAACTTCCAGGCGCTGACCTCCGAGCGCTTCACGCAACTGGACCACGGCGAGTGGGACAGTAACCGGGTCATGTTCGAGTTTGGCCCGCCCGCCGAGATTTCACGCGTCGGCTTGCGCGGCGAACACATCGTCTGGTCCTACCGTTTCCGGGAGCAAGGCGTCTGGAACTCCTTGATGCACGTGCACTTTGACCACCAAGGCAAGCTGACGAAATACTATCCCGGCCCGGACCCGCTGTGGGACCCGCGCGAACGCCTCGGGCTCTGAGCACCCGTTCCCCATGCGCCTGCTTCACACCTCTGACTGGCACCTGGGCCAGTCGCTGCATCAGTTCGACCGCACGGCCGAGCATCAACACTTTCTGCGCTGGCTGGTGGAGACCCTGGACCAGCAGCGCATCGACGTCCTGCTGGTGGCGGGCGACATTTTTGACAACGCCAACCCCTCCACCAGCGCCCAGGCGCTGCTCAACCAGTTCCTGACCGAAGCCCGACGCCGCGTCCCCCACCTGCAGATCGTGCTCACCGCCGGCAACCATGATTCGCCGGGCCGACTCGATGCCCTCAGCCCCTTGCTGAACTGGATCGACGCCACAGTAGTGGGCAGCCTGCCTTATGGCAAAACGGGCCATGATTGGTCGCGCTGCGTCCTGCCCTTGCGCAACCGCCAAGGCGACCCCGCCGCCTGGTGCATCGCACTCCCTTTTTTGCGTCCCACCGACCTGCCCGCGCAGCCCCAGACTGAGCAGCCCTATCTGGAAGGCATGCAGCGCATCTACCAGGAGGCCATTGCCCATGCGCGCGCGCAGGCGGCCCCCGGACAGGCGCTGATTGCCATGGGCCACTGCCATGTCCGCGGCGGACAAACCTCGGAACACTCGGAGCGGAACTTGCTGATCGGCGGCGCCGAAGCCTTGCCCGCCTCACTGTTTCCCGCCGACCTGGCCTATGTGGCGCTGGGCCATCTGCACCTGGCCCAGCAACTGGACCAGAATCCCACCCGCCGCTATAGCGGCAGCCCGCTGCCGCTGTCGTTTGCCGAAACCCATTATCCGCATCAGGTGGTCTGCATCGAGCTCGACGGCGCCAACGTCAAATCCATCGACACCCTTGCCGTGCCGCGCCAC
>JBAYOI010000030.1:0-17680 GCA_041678365.1 Pigmentiphaga sp.
CGCCGACGCACGTTTTCAGTCTCCGCCTTGGCGCGCAGCAAGGCATCGTGATGCGCTTGCGCCAGCGCTTTTGCCGCTTCCAGTTCAAGTTGCAAGGCGGTCAACGGATCAACCGGCGGCGCGGTTTGCTCCCCCTCCGCCGGGATCTCGTTTTCCACAGTGGACGACGGATCAGCCGACGCTTGAGCGGAAGGGTTTTCGTTGGCAGCGGACGGGTCAGTCGACATCGGGGACCTCCATGATTAAAGCGACGTCAAAAATAAGAATGAGGGGAAAATGGGGGTGAAATTGAACGTTTCAAGGGGTTTTTTTAGGTAAATCAGCATTCGCTCCTACGATTCGATTTTCTCATTAATCAATTGAATTTAATCGTTGGACAAATAGTCCGTCCTTGCGTGAAATGAAGCCACCCCCATCTCCTTCATCCGCACGCTCCCGACGCCATTTCCTCGGCGCCGCCGTGGCGAGCGCGGCGGCAGCCGGGCTGTCCGGCAGACCAAGCTGGGCGGCCAACCCAGACTTCCCGTCGCGTCCGATCAAAATCGTGGTTCCCTATGCGCCGGGCGGCGGCGTGGACCTGATTGCCCGCCTGCTGGCGGACGCCCTCAACCAGCGCTGGGGACAGACCGTCGTGGTTGAGAACCGCAGCGGGGCGTCAACCATTATTGGAACGCAAGCGGTCACCAAGGCGGAACCGGATGGCTATACCCTGTTGCTCACCAGCGAAGCCACCATCACCAGCAATCCCTTTTTATTCGACAAGCTGCCGTACGATCCCTTCACGGAACTGGCGCCGGTTTCCCAATTGATCAGCCTGCCGCAAATGGTGGTGGCTCACCCGGCATTGGCCGCGCAAACCCTGGAGGAGCTGGTGGCACTGGCCAGACGCACGCCGGACGCCATTGCCTACGCGTCCTATGGATCCGGAAGCCTGCCCCATCTCTTTTTCGAAGGGCTGAAAAAACGGGAAGGCATCTCTCTGACACAAGTCCCCTACCGCGGCATTATGCCCGCCGTCACCGCCGTGCTAGCTGGCGAAGTCCAACTGACGCTGGCGGGCGTCTCGGCCGCCCGGGCGCTGCTGGAGGCAGGCAAGCTCAAAGCCTTGGCGCTTGCCGACGTCAAGCGCCTGGACGCTTTCCCCGAGGTTCCCACGCTCCACGAAAAAGGCTATGCCGACATTGATCCGCAAGTGTCCTGGTTCGGCCTGTTTGCCACCGGCGGCACGCCGCCTGCGATCGTACAGCGCATCCAGCAAGCCGTTGCCGCCATTGGCAATGCACCCAGCTTCCGGGAAAAACACCTGGACCCTCGGGGGTTCACGCCGATTTTCTCCACCCCAGAGGCGTTTGCCGAACGCATCCGGGAGGAAGCCGACCTGAAAGCCAAACTCATTGCGCTGACCGGCGCCAAGGCGGAATAAGCCCTTGCCACCGCTGACTTTTTTGAGAACTCACCCGCTATGACGCTTATGCCAACCGCTTCCACGCTTCCAGACGAGTACGTCATCCGTGGCGCCCACCTGTTGACGATGGATCGTGATCTGGGCGTGCTGCCGCGCGGCGACATTCATGTCCGGAACGGCGAAATCATCGCCATTGGCGAGTCGTTGCCCCCGTCCTCACTGTACTGTCTGGACGCCCAGGACCGGATTGCCGTGCCCGGCTTCGTGGATACCCATTGGCATTTGTGGAACAGCGCCTTGCGGGGCCTGGTACGCGGCGACGATGCCGAGCACGGCTACTTCCCCATCACCCTGCGTCTGGGGCCGCTGTTCACGCCGCAGGACTCCTACCATGCCGTGCGCCTGGGCCTGGCCGAGGGCCTGCTTTCCGGTATTACCACCGTGCATAACTGGTCGCACAACACCCTCTCCCCCGACCATGCCGATGCCGAGCTGCAAGCGATGCGCGACACGCGGGTGCGCGGCCGGTTTTCCTATGGCTGGGGGCAAGGGCTGTCTGCGCGGCAAACCATGGACCTGGAAGACCTCGAACGGGTCAGGCGTGAACATTTTTCCAGCACAGGCTTGCTGAGCCTGGGCGCGGCCATCCGCACCCCGATTCCCAATCCCCGGGGCGCGGTGCCGATCGAGGTCATCCAACAGGAGTGCGCGGCCATCCGCAAGCTCGGCCTGCCGATGACGATGCACGCGCGGCCCGGCATCGTGTCGGTGCTGGCCGCCCACGGCCTGCTTGGGAAGGACTTGCAACTGGTGCACCCGCAAGGGGTCTCCGCGCACGAGTGCGGCCTGCTTGCCGAGCATGGCACCAGCATGAGCTGCTCGCCCGTCATTGAAATGCATTACGCCCAGGCAACGCGCGGCGTCATCCAGTATCAGGAGCTGGACGAGCGGAATATTCAGCAAAGCCTATCCGTGGACAGTTCGGCGGCGTCAGCAAACGCTGATTTTTTCAGCTGCATGCGGGCGCTGCTGTGGTCGCACAAACAGCGCTTCGGCAGCGCAAAACCGCTGTCCGCGCACCGGTTGCTGGAGCTGGCCACCCTTGAGGGCGCGCGCGACCTGGGATTGGCCGACCGGATCGGCTCCCTGACGCCGGGCAAACGGGCCGACCTGCTGCTGGTCAGGAAGACCGATCCCAATATGGCGCCGGTGTTTGATGCCGCCCATGCCCTGGTGTACTCGGGCCAGCCCAATAATGTGGAGACGGTCATCGTGGACGGGCAAGCCCTGATCCGCAACGGCGCCTTCACGGCCTTGGACATTGATCAGGTCGTCCGCCAGGCCACAGCGTCGGTCGAACGCCTGGCGGCGCTGGATCCCGTGCCCGCCCGGTCTTAGGCGGGCCGCCACGGCCGTTTCAGCCCGGACGGCTGTCCCGCCGCCCGCGCGCGCGCGGCTTACGGCTTACTCGTCCTGCAAGCGCTGGCAATAGGAAGCCAGCACCTCAAGAAAGGCCGCCGCGCCGGGAGACAGCGAGCGCCCATGGCAGGTGATCTGTTCGATTTCCCGATGCACGACGGGCGCCCGCAACTCCCGGAACCGGACCCGTGCCGAACTCATCAAGGCGCCCACATAGGTCGGGATCACCGTCAGGCCCAGCCCCGCCTCCACCAGCCCCACCGCCGTGCTCAGGTAGCCGACTTCATAGCTCGGCTTGACGCCCCCCGCCTGCCGCAGCAGCGGCTCCAGCAACAAGCCAAAGCCGCTGGCCCGCGATAGCGTGATCAAGGGCTGATCGCTCAGGTCGGCCCAGGTCAGGCTGCGCGGCTGGGCGGCCAAGGCCCAGTGGCTCGGGATCATGACACCCAGACTGTGGCGCAGCAGGGATTCTCTTCGCAGCTCTTTGTGCAGTTGCGGGAACACGCCGACCCCGAAGTGCGCCTCGCCGTTATGGACGAGCTCCATGATCTGCTCCACCGGGCAGTCAAGAATCTGGACTTCAATGTCAGGATGGGAGGTTTTGAACAGCGCAATGACCTGGGGCAGGAGGGTACTGGCCAGAAAAGGCGTGATGGCAACCGCCACCCGGCCTCGCCGCTTCTGCACCAGCTCCTGGGTAGTGCTCACCGCGCGATCCACATCGGCAAGAATACGCTCGGCATTGGGCAGGAACTCCCTGCCCGCCTCGGTTGCCGAGACGTTGCGGGTGGTCCGGTCAACCAGTTGCAAACCCAGTTGCGCTTCCAGCTCACGCACCAGCAGGCTGGTGGCGGACTGGGTCAGATGCAGCTTGCGCGCCGCCGCGGTAAAGCCCGCGCAGCGCACGACCTCGACAAAGGCGCGCAACTGCCGCAGGGTGATATTCGGCGGGAGGGTGCTGAGCTTGGACGTCACGCCAGCGCCGCGCTCAATACTTGCCGCGAAATTGATCAATGGCGCGCCGATCGTGCTTGGTGGGACGCCCTTTGATCGGGTTTGACGGATCGGCCTCCAGCTTTTTCAGCGCCAGCTGTTCCAGCCGTGTTTTCATCCCGTCTGGCGTTTCATCATAGAGGGTTCGGGCAAACACCGCGGGGCCGCGCTGCGCAGAGAGCCCTTTGACGACGACCTCCCACTCCTGGCCGCCCGCCTTGATCTGCAAGATGTCATTGATCTGCACGCCGCGCGAGGATTTGATGCGGGCGCCACGCAGCCGGACCTGACCGGCTTCGACCGCGTCTTGCGCCAGGCCTCGGGTTTTGAAGAACCGCGCCGCCCACAGCCATTTATCCACGCGCTGGGTGTCGCTCATGCGGGCTCCCCAGCCAAATCAGGCAACCAGCCTTGCAAATGCGCGCCGCTCAATTCGGCCAGGGCCGCAATCCAGGCGGCCTCGTCATTCAAGGCGGGAATGTAATGGAAGGTCTGGCCGCCCGCCTGCATGAAGGCCGCGCGTACTTCCATATTGATTTCCTCAAGCGTTTCCAGGCAGTCCGACACAAAGCCCGGGCACACGACATCCACCCGTTTCACCCCATGGCGGGCCAGCTCGATCACCGTGGGTTCCGTATAGGGCTGCAACCACTCCGCCTTGCCAAAACGGCTCTGGAAGGTCATGACGATTTCCGGCGCATCCGGCCCGAGCATGGCTTTCAAGGCCTGGGCGGTGGCGGCGCATTCGTCATAATACGGATCACCCAGCTCTTGCGTGCGCTTGGGCACGCCATGAAAGCTCAGCACCAAGCGCTCCGGCCTGCCGTGCTGTTGCCAATATCCCTGAATGCGCTGCGCCATGGCCTGCAGATAAGGCGCATAGATGGGGAAGGAGCGCACGAAGCGCAGCTCCGGCTGATCCCGCACCGTTTGCATCAATCCGGCGGTTTCATCGAATACCGTGGCGGTGGTGGTGGCGGAGTACTGCGGGTAAAGCGGCAGCACCAGAATACGCTCGACCCGCTCCGTCCGGAAGGCGGTCAAGGCGCTGGCAATGGAAGGCGACCCATAACGCATCGCCATTTTTACCGTCACGGGCAAGCCGCGTTGATCATAGTGGGCTTGCAAGCCCTGCTGCTGACGCTCGGTCCAGACCAGCAGCGGCGAACCGGCTTCCGTCCAGACCGCGGCATAGCGCCGCGCCGCGTCCCTTGGCCGGAACGGCAGCACCAGGCCATGCAGAATCGGCCACCAGATCAGGCGCGGAATCTCCACCACGCGCGGATCCGACAGGAACTCGGCCAGATAATGCCGGATCGCGGCGGGCGTGGGCGCCGATGGCGTTCCCAGGTTGACGAGCAGCACGCCCACTTTTGCCGAAGCAGGAAAGGAAGAAGAGGCAGAAGCGGAAGTGACAAGACTCATAAGAGGCGCATCCTGGGTCAAAGAAAGGAGAAAACGGGAGGGGCTCGGATTAATTAATGGTGGCTCAGCGCATTTGACAGCAGACGGGCCGTGATATCCACGATGGGGATCACGCGTTCATAGGACATGCGGGTCGGGCCGATCACGCCCAAGGTGCCCACCACCTTCCCATCCACGCCATACGGCGCGGTGACGACGGTCAGGTCTTCGGTCGGGACCAACTGGGAATCGCCGCCGATATAAATCTGCACGCCCTGCGCCTGCTTGGAGATGTCGAGCAGTTGGATCAGCGAGGTTTTTTGTTCGAACACGCTGAACATGCGGCGCAGGCGGTCAATGTCCATGGACAGGTCCGAAATGCTCAGCAGATTGAGCTCTCCCGAAATCAGCACCGCGTCCTGGTTGTCCGCGGCCACCTGCTCACCCGCGTCCAGCGCCTGTTCCATCAAACGGGAAATGTCGCGCCGCAGGTCGCGCAAATCCTGCTGAAGCGCCTGGCGCACTTCGTCAAACGAGCGCCCGACAAAATGCTGGTTCAGGAAACGCGCGGCCTCGGACAGCTCCGAGGCGGAGTAATCGCGGCTACTTTGCAGAATCCGGTTCTGCACATCCCCTTCCGGGGTCACGATGATCAGCAGGATGCGCTGGTCAGGCAGACGGATGAATTCAATCTGCGAGAACGACTGGCTGCGCCGTGGCGCCTGTACCACACCGGCGAACTGGGTCAGGTTCGACAACAGCGCGGCAGCAGCGTTCATGACCCGCTGCGGGTCATCAAACGGCAGCAGGGTTTGGATCCGGCTCTCTTCCGCCACCTCATAGGGCTGGACGGTCAGCAGCGAATCCACGAATACCCGGTATCCGCGAGGCGTGGGAATACGGCCCGAAGAGGTGTGCGGACTGTGTATCAGTCCGAGGTCTTCGAGATCCGCCATCACATTCCGGATGGTGGCCGGAGACAGGTCGAATACTTTGGACAAAGTCCGCGACCCCACCGGCTGGCCATCCGAGATATAGCGCTCGATCAGCGCTTTGAGCAAGCTACGTGCACGATCATCCATGGTTACATTGTACCGGGATGCATCCGAAAACAGCAGCCCGCCGCAACGCAAATCCACGACCTTACCCATATAATGCCAAACATGCATTTTCCTACTGTCGCCCTGGTCGGCAAATACCATGACACTGGCATCTCGGCGCCACTGCGGGCCATCGCTCAGATTCTGCGCGATGCGGGCCGCCATGTGCTGTTCGAACTTGAAACGGCGCAAAACATCGGCCTGACCGAGTTTCCGGTGGCTTCCGTCGATGAAATCGGCGAACAGGCGGACCTGGCCATCGTCATGGGCGGGGACGGCACCATGCTGGGCCTGGCGCGGCAGCTTGCGCCATATGGCGTGCCGCTGATCGGCATCAACCACGGTCGGCTCGGCTTCATCACGGATATCCCGCTGGAAGACGCCAGCACCGCCATCCAGCGCATGCTGGACGGCGAGTTCGAGACGGAAGCGCGCAGCCTGCTGCAATCAAGTGTCATGCGCGAAGACGACACACTGGTGTCGGCGCTGGCGCTGAACGACGTCGTGCTGAGCCGCGCCGGCCTGAGCGGCATGCTGGAGATCACGGTTCATGTGGACGGTCTATTCATGTCCAAGCAGCGCGCCGACGGCCTGATCATCGCCACGCCCACCGGCTCCACCGCCTATGCCTTGTCGGTCAACGGCCCGATTCTGCATCCGCGCCTGCGCGGCCTGCTGGTCGTGCCGGTCGCGCCGCAGGCACTGTCGAACCGCCCGATCACCATTCCGGATTCCTGTGAGATCGTCTTGACGCTGACCCACTCCACCAGCGGCAGAAACGAAGGCGCGAGCGTCCACTTCGATATGCAGAGCTGGTCCTCCTTGCAGGAAGGCGACCGGGTCGTGGTGCGTCGTTCCGCGCATACCGTCCAGTTGCTCCATCCGGTCGGATACAGTTATTTTTCCACTTTGCGTCGCAAACTCCACTGGAACCAGATGTCAGGTTCTTCCATCGACTAAGCTGCTTTCCCTGCCATGCTGCGTGCCTTACATATCAGAGATTTCGTCATTGTTGCCGAAACCGAAGTCGAGTTTGGCCCAGGATTCACGGTTTTCTCGGGTGAAACCGGCGCGGGCAAATCCATTTTGATTGATGCGCTGGCGCTGAGCCTGGGCGAACGCGCGGACGCGTCTGTGGTCCGGGAAGGCGCGCAGCGCGCCGAGGTGTCCGCGCTGTTCGACGTGCCCGAACCCGTGCAGCAGTGGCTGCTTGAACGCGACCTGGACAACACCGGCGGCCTGCTGCTGCGCCGCGTCATTGATGCCCAGGGCCGCAGCAAGGCCTATATCAACGGCACCCCGTCCACCCTGGCGCAATTGCGTGAACTGGGCGAACAGCTGGTCGACATCCATGGCCAACACGCGCACCAGAGCCTGTTACGCGCGGACGCCCAACGCGAACTGCTCGACGCGCACGCCCAGGCGGAAGCCGACGTTCAGCAGGTCCAGGCCTGCTGGAAGCACTGGCGCGACGTGGCGCACCGTCTTGAGCTGGTGGAACGCGATGCGGCCCGGCTCAACGACGAGCGCGACCGGCTGCAATGGGAAGCCGACTTGCTGGATGAGCTGGCGCTGCAACCCAATGAATGGGACGCCTTGCAAACCGAGCATCAGCGCCTGTCCCACGCGCAGTCCTTGATTGAAGGCGCCAACCAGACGCTGGCGCTGCTCGATGAGCAGCCGGAGTCGGTCTATCAACTGCTGTCCAGCAGTTGCCAGCGCATCCACCAACTGGTGCAGCACGATCCGGCGCTGCACGACGTGGAAGAATCCCTGGACAGCGCGCGGATCGCGCTGCAGGAAGCCATCTCGGATCTGAACAGCTATCTGAGCCGGGTCGAACCCGATCCGCAGCGCCTGGAACAGCTTGAAAGCCGTCTGGCCGAAGTGATTGCCACCGCCCGCAAGCTCAGGAGTTCGCCCGAGGCCTTGCTCGACTACCGCGACGCGCTGCAAAGCCAGCTCGACACCTTGAAAGAAGCACAGGACCTTGCCGCCTTGCAGCGCGCCGTTGAACAGGCTGAGGCCAGCTACCAGCACGCGGCGCAGGCCTTGCGCAAACGGCGCCAGCAAGCCGCCCGTTCGCTCTCCAAACAAGTCACCACCGCCATGCAGACCCTGGCCATGCCGGGCGGCAAGTTCGAGGTCAGTCTGCGCAACAGTCCGCCGCATGCGCACGGCCTGGATCACATCGAGTTTCGGGTGGCGGGCCATGCGGGCGCCCAGGCGCGCGCACTGGCCAAGGTCGCCTCGGGCGGCGAACTGGCCCGGATATCGTTGGCCTTGTCCGTCATCGCCAGCCAGGCGGCGCGTGTGCCAACGCTGATTTTCGACGAAGTGGATACCGGCATCGGCGGCGCGGTGGCCGAAGTGGTGGGCCGCCTGCTGCGCGAACTCGGCGCCCGGCATCAGGTGCTGTGCGTGACCCACCTGCCCCAGGTGGCCGCCTGCGGCAACATCCACTACCGCGTGGACAAGCGCTCCGATCCGGACCGCACCCATTCAGCGGTGATCCGCATGGACAAGAACCAGCGGGTCGATGAAATCGCGCGCATGCTCGGCGGCATCGACATCACCGCCACCACGCGCAAGCATGCGCGGGAAATGCTGAACAAGCATTGAAAAAAAAACCGGCGCCAGGCGCCGGTCAATGGTCTAGCCGATCCTTTCGCTTAGCGCGGGGTCGCGCACACTTTGCAGATGCCATACAAAGACAGTTCATGGCCGGTCAGGGTGAAGCCCCGTTCCTTGACCACTTCATGCTGCCTTTTCTCGATCTCCGGGTCGAAGAACTCTTCCACGCGCCCGCAATTCGTGCAGATCAGGTGATCGTGGTGATCTCCTTCGTTCAGCTCGAACACGGCTTTGCCGGTATCAAACTGGCTGCGCAACAGCAGACCCGCCTGCTCGAACTGAGTCAGCACCCGATACACGGTTGCCAGGCCGATTTCAACGTGCTCGGCCATCAACGCGCGATAAACATCTTCCGCGCTCATATGACGCACATCGGTCTTCCGAAACACGTCCAGGATCTTGAGCCGGGGGAAAGTTGCTTTCAGGCCTATACTTTTAAGTTCATTTTGGTCTGTTGTCATGCTGATCCTTTTAAGCATTGGTGTACTGTTTGGTGAGCCTGGGCGGTCAAGCTCACCAAACAGCACACGGGTTCCACTACAAGGCTTTATGATAACGGTTTCCCATCATTAACGAGTTGAGCACCGTGCAGAACGATCAGGTCAAAGCTTTCAATCTCACTGGTACGCGCTGGCTGGTTGCCCTGGCAGTGGCTTTTTCAGGCACCGCATGCAGTTCAGTCAATAATTACGTCCCCACCTTTTTACAGCCTTACCGCGCCGAGGTCCAGCAAGGGAACTGGCTCACGCAGGCGCAGGTTAACCAGCTTGAAAAAGGCATGACCCGCGAACAGGTCCGCTTTGTGCTTGGCTCTCCAACACTCACCAGCATCTTCCATGCGGATCGCTGGGACTATCCTTTCCTGTTCCGCCCGAGCAAAGGGCAGACGGAACAACGGCTGTTCACCGTGCACTTCGTCAATGACCAGCTGGACCGCTGGGAAGGCGACGAGCAGCCCACCATCCAGCCCTTCCAACAAACCCCTCGCCAATAACCCATTGATTTTTTAGGAAGAATCACGTTGACTCGCATTGCAATTGCTGGTGCACGCGGCCGCATGGGCCGCATGCTGATTGAAGCCGTCCAGGCCGCGCCCGACATGACGCTGGCCGTCGCGCTCGGCAAGCCGGGCGCACCGGAAATCGGCCTTGACGCCACCGAGTTCCTCGGCCAGACCAGCGGCGTCATCATCACTGACCAACTCGATGCACTGGCAAACGCTGACTGCCTGATCGACTTCACCCGGCCCGAAGGCACGCTGGCACACCTGGAAGCCTGCCGCCGCCATGGCGTCCACATGGTCATCGGCACCACCGGCTTTGATGAAGCGGGCAAACAGGCCATTGCCCGGTTTGCCGAGGAACAGGCCGTGGTGTTTGCGCCGAACATGAGCGTTGGCGTCAACGTGACCTTCAAGTTGCTGGAAGTGGCGGCCTCCATCCTGAAGCAGGACTACGACGTCGAAATCTTTGAGCTGCATCACAAGCACAAAGTCGATGCGCCGTCGGGCACCGCGCTGGGCATGGGAGAAGTGGTTGCGAAAGCCTGGGGCAAGGACCTGAACGAGGTGGCCGAGTGGGCCCGCCATGGCCTGACCGGCGAGCGCAAGGCGGGCAGCATCGGCTTTTCATCGGGCCGGGGTGGCGACGTGGTCGGTGACCACACCGCCTTTTTCTGCGGCCCGGGTGAGCGGATTGAAATTTCACACCGCTCGGCCAGCCGCCAGACCTACGCGGAAGGCAGCGTTCGCGCGGCCCGCTTCCTGAGCCAGCAGCAGCGCGGCCTGTTTGACATGCAGGATGTGCTGGGCCTGAAATAAGCAGGCCCACCCCCTACCCGCTGGCGCGGGCCCTCAGGGGGCGACACCAATGGACTGGCAAAGCCAGATCCACGGTGTCCTGGATGGGCTGAGCTTCTTTTGTGGGAGCGAGCGCATGCTCGCGAAGCGCCCCGACCCGCTCCAGGCCGTGTTTTTTTAAGCCGCCTGGGCGCCGCGCTCTTTCCATCCCAGCCAGCCCAGCATCACCAGCACCACGGCAATAATCGGCATCATCAGGCTGTTGATGCTGAACCAGCCCGAGCTGTGCAGTAGATGCCCGGAGCTGAACGAGGCGGCCGCCACGGTCCCGAACACCAGAAAATCATTCAAGGCCTGGACTTTCATCCGTTCCTCGGGCCGGTAGACCTCGGTCAGCATGGACGTTGAACCGATGAAGCCGAAGTTCCAGCCCACGCCCAGCAAGACCAGCGATCCCCAGAACTCGGTCAGACCCACCCCCTGCAAGGCCAGCCAGCCCGACGCGGCCATGATTAGCAGGCCCAGAGCCGTGATCTGGATTTTCCCGAACTTAGTGATCAGCATGCCGGTAAAGAAGCTGGGGGCGAACATGGCCAGCACATGCCATTGGATGCCCAGCGCGGCATCGCTGATGCTGTGGTCATGGCCGACCATCGCCATCGGTGCGGCCGTCATAATGAAGGCCATCAAACCATAGGACACAATGCCCGCCACCACCGCCACGATGAAGCGGGGGGTGGTGGCGATCTCCAGCAGTGAGCGCCCTTTTCCGCTGACTTCCCGGGCCATTGGCGTGGGGCGCAGCAGCATCAACAAGGGCAGCGCCAACAACGCCAGCCCCGCCTGCCCCAGGAAACTGCCCGCAAACGGCGCCGCCTGCCAGGCGTCCCGCGTCCAGATGACGACCTGCGGTCCGATCACGGCCGCCGCCAGACCGCCGATCATGACCATTGAAATGGCCTTGGGCCGACGCGGCGCCTCCACGGCCTCCGTGGCGGCAAAGCGGTAACTCTGCACGCAAGCGCCATAGAAACCCGCCATGGCCGTCCCGACGCAAAAAGTCAGGAAACTGCCGATGACAATGCCATAGGCGGCAATCAGGCCGGACAGGATGGCCAGCACCGCACCCAGCATATAGGCGCGGCTGCGCCCGATCAGCCGCATCAGCATGGCTGCCGGAATCGTGGACAGCGCCAACCCCAGGTTATAGAGACTGACCGGCAAGGTGGCCAACTCGGGATCCGAGGCCAACTGCTGGCCAACGATGCCGCCCAGGGAAATGATGATCGGCGCCGAGGCGCCCCCCAAGGTTTGCGCGCCCACCAACAGCCCCAGATTCCTGGCATGAGGGAGACGCGCCTGCACCGCACTGTCTGACGCCGAGCTTGGCTTAGTCATGAACAACCTCAAAAAATGGTTTGCTTATTCGATAAAGAAATATTAGTTTATGCTAAATTAGAAATAACTTAAATATAAAAATCCACCCATGCGCGACTCCGACCCTTCAATGCGGCAACTGCTGGAAAGCGTCAGCAAAGCCGCCGCCCTGCTCAAGACCATCGGCAATGAACATCGGCTGCTGGTGCTGTGTGTGCTGATCCAGCACGAAGAGCTGAGCGTCAATGCGCTGCAGGACTTTGTGCCGCTCAGCCAATCCGCCTTGTCCCAGCACCTGGCCAAGATGCGCCAGGAAGGCCTGATCACGTATCGGCGGGAAGCACAGACCCTCTATTACCGCATCCTGAACGAAGACGTCAAAACCGTCATCTCCACCTTGAAAACCATTTTCTGTCCCTGACTTCCCCCATCCCGAGGTTAACCATGAGCCTTTCCCCCCTTTCCCCCGCCCAGGCCGAAAACTTGATGAAACTGGGCGCCCGCCTGATTGATGTCCGCGCCGCCGACGCCCATGCCCGCACGTCGATTCCGGGCGCGGAAAATATTCCGCTGGACCAGCTCAGCGCACGCAGTCTGAATCAGCCTGAGCACCAGGCCGTTATTTTCCATTGTCAGTCCGGCTTGCGCACAACAACCAGCGCCTCGGTCTTGCAGGCAAGCACGAACGCGTCCGCCTATGTGCTGGAAGGCGGTATTGATAACTGGAGGAAGCACGGGCTGCCGGTCACGATCAACCGCAAGCAGCCGCTGGAACTGAGCCGCCAGGTTCACTTGACGGTGGGCCTCCTGATCGTCGTCGCCACGGTCCTGGGCGCACTGGTCTCGCCCTGGATACACGCGGCGGCGGGCCTGATTGGAGTGGGCTTGTTCGTGGCGGGCGCAACCGGCTTTTGCGGCATGGCCCGCCTATTGCAGAAAATGCCGTGGAATCACGCCTGAGGGATCACGGTATTGATCCCACCTCGCCATAAACGGCGAGGCTTGCGCTTGGGCGCCTGGTCAACCGAAGACAACCAGCGGTTTTCCGGGCTTGCCCGGATGCGGCATGATCCGCACCTCAACGCCATAGACACGTTTCAGATTTTCCGGCGTCAGCACCGTCATCGGCTCGCCGCAGGCGAGCAACGCCCCGTCCAGCAGCAAGGCGATGCGGTCACTCCATAAAGCGGCCAGATTCACATCGTGAAGGATGACCAGCACGCCGATGCGCTCGGTACGGGCCAGCTCGGATACCGTTTTCAGCAGGGTCTGCTGATGCAGCGGGTCGAGACTCGCGGTCGGTTCGTCAAGCAGCATGTAACGGCCTTGCGGATCAGCCTGCCGTTCGGCCAGGATCTGCAGGATCACGCGAGCGAACTGTACCCGCTGCTGCTCGCCGCCCGACAGCTCCAGATAGCGGCGCTGGGCCAGGCCGGTGATGTCGGCGCGCTGCAGCGTGGTCCAGGTCAAGGCGTCGACCTCGCCTTGAGACAAGGCCGGGAACGGATACGCCCCCATCGCCACCACTTCCGACACTTGCAAATCGAAGGCCAACCCCGGCTTTTGCGGCAGGACGGTACGGCAGCGCGCTTGCTGCGCCGCACTCAAGTCGGACAGCGCCCGGCCGTTCAAGACCACGGGATAGGCTTGATGCGCCTGCCGCGTTGGCTTGATTTCACCCGCGAACGCGGACAACAGCGTTGACTTGCCCGCGCCATTGGCGCCCAACAGGCTGAACACCTCGCCAGGCTGAAGCGCCAGCGAAATCTGGCGCAATATTTCACGGTGGCCCCGGTTGGCGGAAAGACCGGATGCGGAAAACAAACATGACTCAGACATAGACGCACAGGGAAGATCAGGAAGGCAGACTGCGACCGCGGCTGAGCAGCCAGAAGAAGAACGGCCCGCCCACCAGGCTGGTGATCAAGCCGATGGGCAGTTCAGCCGGACTAAGCAGCACGCGAGACAGGCAATCCGCCAAGGTCAGCACCAGCGCGCCGGCCACCACGGACACCGGTAGCAGATAACGGTGATGGGCACCCAACAACATGCGCACCAAATGCGGCACCACCAAGCCGATGAAACCGATGCCGCCCGTCACCGCCACCAGCGGCCCGATGATCAAGGCCGTCACGACGATCAGCCGACGCCGCACGGTCACCAGTTCAAAGCCCAGATGCGCCGCTTCCCGCTCGCCCAGCAGCAGCGCATTGAGCACCCGCCATTGCCGACACACATAGGCCAGCAGCAGCATCGTCCAGGGGCCGAGCCACAGCAGCAGGCGCCAATCCGCGCTCGCCAGGCTGCCCATGGTCCAGAAGGTCAGGTCGCGCAAGGCATTGTCATTGGCCATATAGGTGAAGATGCCGATGGCGCTGCCCGCCACCGTATTGATGGCGATCCCGGCCAGCAGCAAGCCCGCCACGCCGCGATACCGTCGGCCGATTGAATAAGCCAGCAAGGTCGCCACGAGGCTGCCCACGAAGGCGGCGCCGGCCACCAGTAAAAAACCGCCCGCCGTCAGCACGATGGCACACACAGCCCCGAGCGCCGCGCCGGACGAAATGCCCACCAGCCCCGGCTCGGCCAGCGGATTCCGGAACAAGGCCTGCATGGTGACGCCGGTTGCCGCCAGGGCCGCCCCGACCACGATGCTGAACAGTACCCGGGGCAGGCGAATATGCAGCAACACATTCTTCAACAAGGCTTCGCCGGCCTCGGGAACGCCCCATAGGAGACGCGGGATGCTGCTCCAGGAAATCTGCACCGCCCCGCTGGTGCTGGACAGCACGGTTGCAACCGCCAAACAGCCCAGCAACACCCACAGCACCGGCTGCGGCGCAAGCTTATTGGTATCGGACTCCATCTGCATCTCTGGATTTACCTTGCCGCGTCTTTGAGCTGCCGGATGGCCAGGCCAACCCGCGGTCCCATGCCCTGGATAAGGAGATCATCCATTTCAACAACCCGCTTGTTTTTTGCCGCGGGTGTGGAAGCAATGCCCGCCCTGGACAAGAACCGCTCCATCCCGCCGCTGGCGCGCAGCGAGGCTTGCGTAACAATGATCAACTCGGGCGCCAGCATGGCCATCCCCTCGGCCGCTATCGGCTTGTAGCCCTGTTGCGATGCCATCGCATTTTCCAGGCCCGCCAACTCCAGAATGGCGCCAGCCGTGGTATTTCCACCCGCCGCCAACCAGGGGCCAGTGCGGTTCACCAGCACCAGCGCCCGCAGCGGCGTGGCGGGCACTTGCTGCGCAACCGCCACCTCGCCGCGGATTTTTTCGGCCAGCGCTTGGCCTGCCGTTGGCACCTGAAGCGCCTGCGCAACGTCTTCGACACGTTGATACAGCGACGCCAGCGTGGGCTGGTCAGTGATGACTTTGAACGACAAACCCAGACCGGTCAGACGCGCAAGCGCAGTGGGAGGACCGGCGTTTTCCGAGGCAAGCACCAGGTCGGGCGACTGCGCCACCACGCCCTCAACCGGCACCGCGCGGTAATAGCCCACACTGGGCAGCTGCGTTGCCGCCTCCGGATACAGACTGGAATCGTCATCGGCCACCAGCAATCCACCCTGACCCAGCGCATAAACGATCTCGGTCACGCTGCCACCCAACGACACGACCCGTTCAGGCGCCGCCTGGACGGCGCCCGCCACACCGGCCACCACCAGACTCACGACAAGCCGCCACCGTTTCAGCCACGGCTTCATCATCACGCAGCCAACGGCGCTGGACAATAGTCGACCAGCAGTTCGCGCCAATCGGCCAGTTCAGGCACGCCGGGCTTGCGGGCGCCAAAGAACTGGGCAATCAAATCACCGTTATCGGCATAGCATTCGATCGAGGTCACCCAGCCATCGGAAGTCGGCTTGTTGACGATCCACGTGGATGCAATGGCGGTGGTATCCATATGCAGGTTGAAATGCGGTTCAAGCACGTTGAACCACGGTCCCGTGCGCATCAGCTTCTTGACCGGCCCCGAGTGGATCTGAATCATGCCGGCGTTGCCGACAAAGCACATGAAGGCAATGTCGCGTTCCGCCACCTGATGCAGCATGCGCTCGGCCACATCGTTGGGCACCTGCTGGGCCAGGTCGGTGCCCGCGCCGCGCAATGCGGTCAGGCGCGCAACATTGTGCCGCTTCAGCAAACCATGAAAGTCATGCGTATCCTGCATGGCCAGCCAGTCCTCGCGGAGCTGCGCGGGCGCCTCCGCCACGGTTTCATCGGCTTTGGGTGAATCCGCCACAACCGTCGGCCACTCGGGCGCGGGGTGGGTGAACTTGGCAACCAGGGCATGATAGGCGTCAAGGTCGGTGTCCTCCGTCACGTACACTTTGTGCACCGCCGCGCCAGCCGTATCGAAGAACTGAATGCTCAAGCGCCCGTCGTCGTTCACGGCGAAGGTGTGCTTCCAGCTGCTGAAGAACATGCGCAGGTCAATGTCCGGGCCCAGCACAATGCCCATGACCTTGCCAGCCCGAATGTCCTCATATTTGCCGTGACGCTCGTGCACACACCATTCATTGCGGGTCAGGGCCATCACTCGCCCCAAACTGCCCAGCTCCTTGAAGATGTCTTGCGCCGGCTCCGTCAGCAACACGGGCTCGATGCCGCCACAGCCCGCCGCCACCAACTCCATTTCGCTGACAGACAGCTCACGGGCAAGGTTACGGATACGCGCTTTTGGATTCTGTTCCTTGAGCTGCGCATAGCGCTCACGCAAAGGACGGGCGTGCTGTTCAAACGAAGCATTCATGGATCTGTACTCCTTTACTGTCATGGGTTGCTGCCCCCTAGAGGGGGCACTGTTGGCCTCGGCCTGAAGGCCGAGGCTTGCGCTTGGGCCCGTGGTCAATATTGATACGTCAGACTGACTCTGAAGCTGCGGCCCGGCTGGGTGTAATAATCAACTGGGTGCGCATCGCGGCCAGGTCGCGGCACATCCAGGGCATTCCAGTATTTCTTGTCAAATACGTTATAAACGCCTGCCTGCACCCTGAGCCCTTTGACCACTGCCGGCGTCCACCAAGCCGTCAGGTTGAGCATGCCGTAGCCCGGCGCCTGGAAATCAGGGGCCGTCACGCTTCCCGACGCTTCCGGATACTCAACCTTGGAACGGCGCTTGGCCAACGCCGTCAAAGCCTCGGCGCCCCACTCGTTGGTGCGATAACCCAAGGCAAGAATGGCCTTGAGCGGCGCAACGGAATTCAGGTACCGATCCGTGTTCTGATCCCGGCCTTGAGCCCAGGCCAGCGAACCCCAGGTGTACCAATGACGGCTCATCGCCCAATGCCCGCTCAGCTCAGCGCCATAGATGCGCACCCGGGACCGGTTGACGACCCCGGTAACGCCCATCGGATACACCCCATCCCAGGCAGGATTCCATTCAGGGGAAGCGGGGGTCAGCGGCACGGCTTCATCGATGAAATCGCGATAGCGATTATCGAACAGGCTCAGGCGGCCGCCCAGATCCGCATTGCCCGCATCCACGCCCAACTCCCATCCTCGGCTGACTTCACCCTTCAGGTTCGGATTCCCAACCC